>NZ_CP034689.1:4800000-5114637 GCF_003994415.1 Achromobacter spanius
GCGGGCGTGCCGGCCAGCACCTACAACCTGGGCCTGGATTGGGACACGCCGTGGGTGCAGGGCCTGAGCTTGAACGGACGCGCCATTCGCACGTCGTCCGTCTATCTCAACAACACCAATACGCTGCGCCTGCCGGGCTACACCCGCTTTGACCTGGGCGCCCGCTACGCCACCACCATCGCCGGCAAGGACGTGGTGTTCCGCGCCAACGTCGAGAACGTGGCGGACAAGAAGTACTGGCTGGCATCCGGCTCGTTCGTGACGAACGCGGCGGGACGGACGTATATGTTGTCGGCCTCGATCAACTATTGATCCCCGGGGGGAGAGGCTGGACGGGAACAGCCAGGGCGGGAAATCCTAGAGGGAAACCCCAGCGGGAATACCTGATTCAAGGGATGGCCGGCCACGCGCCGCGCCATCACAATCTAGAATCGGGCGATCCTGCCCTCCCTTGCCGCACGTCCCCTTCCCCCTATGCCCTCCTCCACCCTTGCCCCCGAACTCACGCTGCCCGCCCCCGTGCTGCTGGTGGAGGACGAACCGCTGGTGTGCCGGCGGATCGAAGGCCTGTTGCTGCAACTGGGCTATCAGCCCGACGCCTTGGTCTACGCGGGATCACTGGCCGAAGCGCGCGCCTGCCTGGCCATTCAGCCGGTTGCGCTGGCGCTGGTGGACCTGGGCTTGCCCGACGGCAGCGGCATCGACCTGATTGCCGAGATGCACGCCGCCGACCCCGGCCTGGCCATCCTGGTGATCTCGGCCTGGTGTACCGAGGACGCGATCCTGGCGGCCTTGCGCGCCGGCGCCACGGGCTATGTGCTGAAAGAACGCGACGACATCGAAATTGCGCTGTCGTTACGCAGCGTGCTGCGAGGCGGCGCGCCGATTGACCCTTTCGTGGCACGACGCATCATCGACGAGTTGCGGCCCCGGCCCACGGAACAGACCGGCACGGCAAGCGGTGCGATACTTAGCCCCCGCGAAAGCCAGATCCTGCGTCTGGTGGCCGAAGGCCTGGCCAACCGCGAAATCGCCGAACAACTGTTCTTGTCGCGCTACACCGTTGAATGCCATATCAAGCACATCTACCGCAAGCTGGCCGTTTCATCGCGCACGCGGGCGGTACACGCCGCGCGCTCGCGTGGCTTGCTGGACTGAGATGGCTGCTGGCCTGCTGGTGGATCTTGTGCGCGGCGCCCGCCGTTGCCGGGGATGCTGGCCTGGCCCCGACACCCAAGACGACCACGGCGTGCGCGGTGCAACTGATGTCCATCACGGCGGCGCGGGCCGCCGCCGACGGCAGCCGGCCTGACGGCGCCGACTGGGTGCCGGTCACGCTGCCCGACGACTGGAACCAGCGTTGGCCCGGCTACAGCGGATCCGTCTGGTATCGCATCGACTGGCAGCGGCCCTGCCCCGGCCCCGTAGCCTTGATGGTGGAGTCCGTGGTGATGGCCGGCGAGTTCTACGTCAACGACGAACTGATCTGGAGCGACCCGCAACTGAGCGAACCGCTATCGCGCAGTTGGAACATGCCGCGCACCTGGCGCCTGCCCGAAGCCATCCTGCACGACGGCGTGAACACGCTATGGGTGCGCGTGGCAGGCGTGGCGCAGCAGACGCCCGGGCTGGGCACGTTGCAATTGGGCGCGCCGCAAGCCATGCAAGCCGCGCAAGAAGCAAGATGGTGGCGCAACCGCTCGCTGTACACGGTGAACCTGGTGGTATCCGCCGTGTTGGGCGGCCTGTTCTTCTGCATCTGGGTGGTGCGGCGTGAGCAGACCCCCTACGGCTGGTATGCCTTGATGTCGCTGTTCTGGGTGCTGTTCATCAGCAATGTGCTGCTGACCAGCCCCTGGCCGCTGCCCGACACCTTATCGCTGGCGCGCGCCAACGCCATGGCGCTGGTGCTGTACGTCACCTGCTTCTGCCTGTTCACCTGGCGCTTTGGCGAACAATCGCTGCCGCGCATCGAACGCGCGCTGTGGCTGCTGAGCGCCGCGCTGCTGGCCATGCTGGCCTTTACGCCCGACAACGCGCTGGCCACGGCGCATGCCATCGGCATGCTGATTCCCGCCGCCATCTTCATCATCAATTGCTTGCAGTTTCCGGTACACGCCTGGCGCACGCGCCGCCCAGAGCACCTGATGCTGGCCGCCTGTCTGCTGGTATTTTTCGTGGTCATCTTGCACGACCTGCTGCTGATGATGAAGGTCATCTCATCCGGCCAGTCCTACACGCCCTACTCCAGCGTGGTGATCACCCTGTGCCTGTCCGCCATTCTGGGCCTGCGCCACGCGCGCAACGTGCGGCAGATAGAGCGCTTCAACCAGGAATTGGCGGACGGCATATTCCAGGCGCGCAGCGAACTGGCCACCACGCTGGAACGCGAACACAGCCTGGCGGTGGCCAATACCCGCCTGCACGAACGCCTGCAGATTGCGCACGACCTGCACGACGGACTCGGTGGTTCGCTGGTGCGGATGATGGCCATGGTGGAACAGGCCGACAAGCCGTTGCAGAGCCAGCAGTTTCTGTCCATGTTGAAGCTGCTGCGCGACGACTTGCGCCAGACCATCGACAGCGGCTCGAGCAGCGGGGTCACGGTCCCGGCCACCCCGCAGGAATGGGCCGCGCCGCTGCGTCATCGCTACGTGCAGGTGTTCGACGAGCTGGGCCTGGATTCCCACTGGCAGTTTCCGCCGCAATGGCGCACGCCGCCCTCTTCCCTGGAATGCCTGGCGCTGACGCGCCTGCTGGAAGAAGCGTTGACCAATGTGGTCAAGCACAGCCGCGCCCGCCGCGTGCAGGTGCAGCTGTTGCAGCCCGATGCCGACCGGCTGGAACTGCGCATTGAAGACGATGGCGTGGGCTTCGATGTGGCGACGGTACGGCAAGCCGGCGTCAGCGTGGGTATGCGCAGCATGCATGCCCGCATCGCGCGGGTGCACGGCGTCTTGGACATCGTGTCCGAGCCCGGCCGCACCGTGCTGACTGCCGTGCTGCCACGGCGCGCGGCCAAGGCGCAACCCGTTTAGCTTGTTTGGCAGCGGCGCTAAACGCGCGCAATGAGCGTAGCCATGGCTCAGGCATGGAAGTTGCTGCAAGCGGGGCGCAGCTGCGCACTCCGCGCGGCGTCAACCAGCAAGGGTCGCCCACCATGAACGAATCCAAGCCCGCTCCCGCCCCGAATCCGCCGCCCTCCCCGCACGTGGACCGTGCCGAAGTCGGCGCCACCGGACAGCCCGTGGCCGATGGACCGCCGCAAGGGGACGTGAACCCCGATCCCGCCACCAACTCGGGGTATCCGGCTGGCGGTGAGCAAGCGCCGAAAGGCCGGGACGCTTTCGGCCGGACGCAAAAGCAAGTGCAAGAGCAGGTGAACGAAGCCGCAAAGGCCCGCCCGCCCAATCCGCCTGGCAAACCTGGCCGCTGAAACCCGCCTGGTGCGAATGGGCGCGTCCGGATTCCAAGGCTTCTGGCGAGGAATCTTGAACATTCAAGCTGGACTGGGACGCCTTGCAGCACGTCACATACTCCCGACGCGCTGCCCTCTCGACACGCTTTTTCCGGCTGTATCATCCTAGGCAACGCAGCCCGTCGCCCCAGCCAAGATTCCCATGTCCAACACTCCCTTCGTGCCCGACAACAAACCGGGTGTCGCCATCAGTGATTTGCACTTTCCCGTTGTGGGGCTGGGCGCCTCGGCGGGTGGTATCGAAGCGTTGCGGGAGTTCTTTTCAACGCTTCCCGACAACCCGCAGATGGCCTTCGTGGTCATCGTGCATTTATCGCCCGACCACGACAGCGTGCTGGACAAGATTTTGCAGGCGGCCACGCGCATGCCGGTGGTGCAGGTGACCCGCCCGCAGCGCGTTCAGTGCAACCACGTATACGTGATTCCGCCCGCCGCGATGCTGACCATGAACGACGGCTATCTAAGCGTGAAGGAAGCGCAACCGTCGCAAGGCCAGCGCGCGACCATCGACGAATTCTTCCGCACGCTGGCCGATGTGCACACGACCCGCGCGGTCGGCATCGTGCTGACGGGTGGCGGGTCCGATGGCTCGCTGGGGCTGGCGCGCATCAAGGAGCAAGGCGGGGTCACCTTCGCCCAGCAGCCCGAAGACGCCGCGCACGACGCCATGCCGCGCAGCGCCATCGCCACGGGCATGGTCGACATCATCCTGCCGGTGGCGGCCATGCCGCAGCGGCTCAAGCAGATTGCCGACAATATGTCCGCCATGCACCTTCCGCGCCTGGGCAAGGATGCGGCGCAAGCGGCCGGCGAACCCGTCCACGACACCACCCCTGACAAAGACGACCGCGTGGCCCTGCGCGACATCCTGACGGTGCTGCGCGCCCGCACGGCACACGACTTCCGCCATTACAAGACCGCGACGGTCTTGCGGCGCATTGAACGCCGCATGCAGGTCACGGGTGTGTCCACGCTTCGGGCGTACTGGAAGCTGCTGCAGGACCGGGTGGACGAAACGCCGCTGCTGCTGTCCGACATGCTGATCGGCGTCACCCAGTTCTTTCGCGACAAGGAAGCCTTTTCGTCGCTGGAAAATTTTGTGTTGGCCAAGCTGTTCGAGCGGCATCTGAAGAACCCGGCGAGCCCCATGCGCGCCTGGGTGGCGGGCTGCTCCACGGGCGAAGAAGCGTATTCGCTGGCGGTGCTGCTGAGCGCGCGCGCCGATGCGCTGAAGGTGAATCAGAAGATCCAGGTGTTTGCCACGGACATCGACGAAGCGGCCCTGGCCGTGGGCCGCGTCGGCAGCTACCCGATGGCCATCGACACCGATGTGCCGCGCTCGCTGCTGGAAGGCTATTTCTCACGGCAAGAACACGAATACCGCATCAAGAAGGAAGTGCGCGAGCGCGTGCTGTTCGCGGTGCACAACATCCTGCGCGACCCGCCTTTTTCAAAGCTGGACCTGGTCAGTTGCCGCAACCTGTTGATCTACCTGGATCGCGAGGTGCAGCAAGATGTGCTGAAGATGTTCCACTTTGCGCTCAAGCCCGGCGGCTACCTGTTTCTGGGCAGTTCGGAATCGGCCGACGCCTGCCCGCGCCTGTTCCAGGTGGTGGACAAGCGCAACCGCATCTATGTGGCCAAGGAAACGCCGACCCACCTTCGCAACGCGCCCGCGCTGCCGGCCGCCCATGCCTTCGAACGCCCCAGCGCCGCGCCGGCCAGCACGCCGCGCAACCGGCACAACAAGACTTCTTACGCCGACGTGCATCAGCGCGCGCTGGAGATGTCCGCGCCGCCCAGCGTCATCGTGGATTCGGAAAGCGACATCGTGCACATGTCCGAACGCGCGGGCCGCTTCCTGCGCCACGCGGGCGGCGAGCCCTCGCGCAACCTGCCGTCGCTGGTGTACCCCGAACTGCGCATGGAACTGCGCACCGCGATGTTCCAGGCGCTGCATACCCGGAAAAGCGTCGAGGCGCGCCGCGTGAAGATGAAGATCGGCGAACGCCACACCTACGTCAACATGGTGGTGCGGCCGTTCCGCCACGAGGAAACGTCCAACGACTACATGCTGGTGCTGTTCGACGAAGTGGAAGACGTGATGAGCCCCGAAGGCGTGGCGCCCACGGCCGGCGCCACCGCCGTGCTGACCCAGTTGGAAGCCGAGTTGCAGGGCACGAAAGACCAGTTGCAGACCACCATCGAACAGTCGGAAACGTCCACCGAAGAATTGAAGGCGTCCAACGAAGAGCTGCAGGCCATCAATGAAGAGCTGCGCTCGGCCACCGAAGAACTGGAAACGGGCAAGGAAGAATTGCAGTCGGTGAATGAAGAACTGATCACCGTGAATGCGGAACTCAAGGCCAAGGTGGACGAAACCGCCAAGATCAACGACGACCTGCAAAACCTGATTGCGTCCACCGACATCGCCACGCTGTTTGTCGACCGCAAGATGCACATCCAGTGGTTCACGCCGCGCGCGACCGACGTGTTCAACGTCATCACCAGCGACGCCGGCCGGTCCCTGCTGGACATCACGCATCGGCTTGACTACCCGGACATGGCGCGCGATGCGGCCGGCGTGTTTGAATCGCTGCGCGCGGTGGAACGCGAAGTCCGCAGCGACGCCGACCGCTGGTACCTGGCCCGGCTGCTGCCCTACCGCAGCGCCGAACATCGCATCGAAGGCGCGGTGCTGACTTTCATTGACATCACCGACCGGCGCAAGGCGGAAGACCGCGTGCGCCTGGGCGAAGCGCACCTGAAGCTGATGACGGAAAGCGCGCGCGACTTCGGCATCCTGACGCTGGACCACGACGGCGTGATCACCAACTGGAACATCGGCGCCGAGACCATGTTCGGCTACACGCGCGCCGAAGCCGTCGGCAAGTCGTTCGCCATCATCTTCACCGACGCCGACATCCAGGCCGGCCGACCGCAGCTGGAACTGGAACGCGCCAGGCAGATCGGCTATGCGCCCGACGAACGCTGGCATCGGCGCAAGGACGGCGGCCTGATCTTCTGCACGGGCGGCGTCAACCGCATGGACGACCCGACCATACGCGGCTTTGCAAAAATCGTGCGCGACGTCACCGACCTGAAGCTGCGCGATGCCGAACAAGAGTCGCGCCTGGACCGCGCCCGCGCCGACAACGTGCTGAAAGACGAGTTCTTCGCCATGGTGTCGCATGAGCTCAAGCATCCGCTCAACCTGATCCAGCTGAACGCCGAACTGCTGGCGCGCACCCCGGCCGTGCGCAATTCGCCCGCCGCCGCGCGCTCCGCTGATCTGATCCAGCGATCGGTCAAGGGCCAGGCGCGCATCATCGACGACCTGCTGGACCTGTCGCGCGTGCGTACCGGAAAGCTGGCCTTGAACCAGTCTATTTTTGACATCACCGCCATCGCCTCCAACATCCTGGACGTGCTGCGCCCCGTGGCCAGCGCCGCCGGCCTGACGCTGCACAGCGAGTTTGACGCCGGCCAGGCCATCCACCTGAACGCCGACCCGCTGCGGGTCGAGCAGATCATCTGGAACCTGCTGAACAACGGCATCAAGTTCACGCCGCCCGGCGGCACGGTCACGCTGAAACTGGGCGTGGAAGACGCGCGCATGCGGCTGGACGTGATCGACACCGGCCATGGCATCGACCCCAAGTTCCTGGGCAAGGTGTTCGACATGTTCAGCCAGGCGGACGTGCGCCAGCGCAACCTGGCCAGCCCCGGGCTGGGCATCGGCCTGGCGGTCGCCAGCGAACTGGTCAAGGCCCACGGCGGCACCATCCAGGCGCATTCCGATGGCCAGGGCCATGGCGCGCGCTTTACCGTGCGCATGGCGCTGGCACACGCGCAGCAGCAGGAGCAGCAACTGGCCCTGCCCGGTGACAGCCCGCTGAAGGGACTGCGGGTGCTGATCGTGGACGACTCCGAAGATATTCTTCACATCATGCGTGAGCTGCTCGACATGGAAGAGGCCTGCGTGACCGCGGTGGGCAGCGGCCAGGAAGCACTGGCCGCGATGCAAGCCGCGTCGTTTGACCTGCTGCTGTCCGACATCGGCATGCCCGGCATGGATGGCTATGCGCTGATTCGCGCCATACGCGAAAACCATCCCGACCTGGTCCTGCCCGCCATCGCCCTGACAGGCTTTGGTTCCAAGGACGACATGAACCAGGCGCTGCAAGCGGGCTATACCGCGCACATCAGCAAACCGGTGTCGCTGGACAACCTGTTGGACATCGTGCGGCGGCTGCGCGGCCAGGCGTGACGGCCGGGGGGTTCCGCCACGCTATCCCCCCTAGTATTGACACACTATTGCACACGGCCCGCGCTGCGCTCATACTTTTTGCTCACGCCAATCGGGGGAAGCCGAGATGAAAAATGACATCCAGGATCAGGGTGCGCAGGCCGCCCGGAACGGATGGAGCCTGTTTGATTGCCCCTATCTGCGGGCCCACCAGATGCCGGGCCATACCGGCGAACCCATCGCGCAGTGGCGCGCCAAGGTGGCCGCTTGGGAAGCGGGATGGAAAGCCGAAGTGGAAAGCTGGCTGGGCCGCTCGCGCCCGCCCGTCGTCGAGCGCGACGACAGCCACATGGTCCACTGAGGCTTCCGCCTCAACAGGGTCCACTGAGGCTTCTGCATCAACAGGGTCCATTGAGGCTTCTGCCTCAAGCCAGCGCTGCCGCGACCGCCGCGCCAGGCTCACGCCCCCCGGATAGGGCCGCTTTCGATTCAGGCGCGGAAATTGCTGCCACCGCCCCCAAGTGCGGGGCGGGCGCAGGTTCGCCCCCTTCGGAACCTTGAAGGGAGATCTGATCATGGCTGGCAATACCAACTTGCAGGATCAGCAGGCTGCCATTGCGAGTGATCTTGGCGTTCAACCGGATTTTGATTCCGCGGTTGAACTTGAAAGCCGAGTGGCTTTCCTGGAGAAGTATTTATTGGAAACGGGCAAGTCCGGCTACGTGCTGGGCATCAGCGGCGGCGTGGATTCCACGGTGGCGGCACGAATGGCGCAGTTGGCCGCCGAGCGGCTGCGCCTGACAGGGCGGCGTGCGTTTTTCGTGGCGGTGCGCCTGCCCTATGGGCACCAGCATGACGAAGAAGATGCCCGCCGCGCGCTGGACTTCATTCGCGCGGACCATGTGATGGAAGTGGATATCAAGCCCACCGTGGACGCCCAGCGTGAGGCGCTGACGGCGTCGGGCCTGGTCTTCAGCGACAAGGGCGCCGAGGACTTCGTGGCGGGCAACATCAAGGCGCGACAGCGCATGGTGACGCAATACGCGATTGCGGGCGCGATGGACTGTCTGGTGATCGGCACCGACCAGGCAGCGGAAGCCTTGATGGGTTTTTTTACCAAGCATGGCGACGGCGCAGCCGACCTGCTGCCGTTGCGCGGCTTGACCAAGCGCCGGGTGCGCGCGCTGGGCGTGGTGCTGGGCGTGCCCGCCAAACTGATCACCAAGGCGCCCACCGCCGACCTGGAATCGCTGCGCCCCGGCCTGCCTGACGAAGTGGCGCTGGGCGTGAACTATGACGAGATCGACGACTTTCTTGAAGGGCGCCCCGTGCGCGAGGACGCGCTGCGAACGGTGCTGGACCAATACCATGCCACGGCGCACAAGCGCCAAGCGCCCGCGGCGCCGAATGGGACGAGGGGCTTGAGGGGGCCCGCAGCGGATTGAGGCTTATTTCATGCCGTGATACTTGCGCCCGATTTCCATCGTGGCGCGGTAAAAGCCTTCCTTGCTGCCGCAGTCATAGCGCACGCCGTCGTACTCGTAGCCGAACACCTTCCGGCCTTGCAGCAGGGAGGCAATGGCGTCGGTCAACTGGATTTCACCGCCCACACCCGGCTGCGTGGCCTCCAGCGCGTGGAAAATCTGGGGTTCAAGAATGTAGCGGCCCACCACGGCCAGGTCGCTGGGGGCGTCGGCCGGGTCCGGCTTTTCAACAATGCCCGACACCTTCAACACCCCTTGCGAAGCATGCGCGCCGGACACAATGCCGTACTGATTGGTCTGGCTGCGCGGCACTTGCTGCACGGCCAGCACGCTACCGTCGAACTCACGCGCCACCGTCATCATCTCGCCGATGACGGGACTGTCCGCGTCGATCATGTCGTCGGCCAGGAGCACGGCAAACGGCTCGTCGCCCACGATGGCGGCCGCGCACAAGACGGCGTGGCCCAAGCCCAAGGCAGCGGGCTGGCGGGTGTACACGCATTTCACCGTGTCGGGAATCACGTTGCGCACGCTGTCCAGCAACGCGCCCTTGTTCTTCAATTCCAGGTCGCGCTCCAGTTCCGGCACCCGGTCGAAATGGTCTTCGATGGCGCGCTTGTTGCGCCCGGTGACGAAGATCAGTTCCGTGATGCCCGCCGCCACGGCTTCTTCGACGGCATATTGGATCAGTGGCCGGTCCACGATGGGAAGCATTTCTTTGGGCATGGCCTTGGTGGCCGGAAGAAAACGGGTGCCCAGGCCGGCAACAGGAAATACCGCTTTGCGTATGGGATGCATGGTGTGGCTCTTAGAGTGAAGACAACCCGGGACGGATGTCGTGCGTGGCTAGGAGCAAGACACGTGCCCGCCACGACCTGGGTTCTCTATACGCAACGGCTTGGGAACACGAATTGCTTGCGAACTGCGCCAACGAATCCCTATCGCCAACGCTGCCAGGAGGCTTCCATGCCGCAACATCCAAGCGCCGGTTCCCGCAAGTCCCTTCCCGGCCAACCCGAAGTGAATGCGGGCGCGCCTTCGCCCAAGGAGGCCCAGGAATGATCATCGAAGCGTTCGAGCGCCCCGACGGCCTTTGGAGCTTTCGCCGCATTGCAATGCTGGGCGTGCAACAAGATGCCCGCACCTATCCCACGTGCGAGGCGGCGGTCAAGGCGGCCCACGCGCAATACCCATACGAAAGCGTCTCGATCATCAGTTGTCAATCGCAGGAGCAGGAAGGCATCAAACAGGCCGATGCGCGTGACGCCTAGATCCCGATGACCGCCGCTTCCGCAAGCGCCGTCCTATGGGCGGGCTTGTTGCTTGGCTTCGCCATGGCCGGCTAACCGGTATCCGTGTCCGCCAAGGGGCTATCCGTCATTGCGGCCAGGGCGCGCAGTTGCTGGTAGGCAGCCTCCCATTGGCCCACGGCGGCCCGTAGCCGCCCGGTGGCCTCGGCCGACGCGCCGCCCGTCGCGATTTCCTCGCCCGCCAGAATGATGCGTTCGCGCAGCAGGCGCGCGGCGGACCACAGGGCCTCGTCCACCCCGGCCGCGTGCGCGGCATGCAAAGACCGCGACGAGAACGCATGCCCGGTATGGCAGCGGTAGCGCACCGGCAACCCCGTGTCCACCCGCCACACCACGCCCCCGCATTCGGGACAGGTCAGTCCGGCCTGGTGCCCCAGGCGTTCCAGCACGGACGCGGACGACTGGCCGGTTTCCGTCATGCGGGATTCGGCGCGCAGAACTTCCGGTAAGGCGGATGGGGCAGGCGCATGTGGAGCGCTCGTGGTCTTCACCGCGTTCGCCATCGCTTCGCCAATCTGCTGCAAGGGCAGCACCAGCGCCGACGGCACCGCGGCGATGGCGTTGGTGGGCATGTCCTGGGCCACGCTGTCGGCCGGGTCTTGCACGATGGCGAACCCGCCGCAAGCGTTCACGGCCTTCAGGCCCGCCGCCCCGTCGTCCAGGTGGCCGGTCAGAACGACACCGACGACGCGCTGCCCGTACTGTTCCGCGGCGGAACGAAACAGCGGGTCCGCGGCGGGCCGCGTGAAGTTCTCTTTTGGCCCACGCGTGAGCACCGTCGCGTCATGCTGCAAGATCAAATGCCTGTCCGGCGGCGCCACGTAGACGACGCCATGCACAAAGGGTTCACCATCAATGGCATGCTGCACGCGCCAACGCGTGCGGCGTTGCAGCAGCGTGGGCAACACGCTGCGGTAGCCGTCCACATGCATGGCCACGAACACGGACGCCGGCAAGGACGGATCCAGATCACCCAGCAGCACTTCCAGGGCGGCCAGGCCACCCGTGGACACGGCCACGACCACCACGTCTCGGTTTTGCATCCCTTACTCCCGTGCGCGGTTACCGTCCGAATTCATTCGTCTTGTGCCCGCCCGAGCCGGCTTTGCCACCAGGGATGCGGCCATCGGGCGCTGGATTGGCGGAAGAGCCTTTGACAGTGCCCTGGCCCTGCACCGGCTGCGAAGGCTTGTCGCCCGGGGCCGCTTGCGGGATGGTGGGCGGCGGCCCCGAAGGGTCGCCCCGGGATGGAGCGGGCGCACCGCTATCGGGCGCCGGCCCCTTGGGCGCGGGGGTGCCGGCAGGCGGAAGGCCGCCCTGCCCGGCCGGCCCGGCGGGGCCACCCGCCGCTTGCGCGTAGCTCGCGCTGCTGCAGGCCAGGCCAGCCGCCAATGCCACGGCCCGCAGGAAACCCGCCGAGCCAGGCGGTGAATGCCGAGGGTGTCTCATGTTTTTCTCCCAACAACAAGGGGGCGTGCCGCCGAAGCGGCACCGGTGCATGGGGACTCATGCCCCGCTGTGGGCGGCCAAGAGCGCGCCGACCCAAGAGCGTTCAACTCACGGTTTGCTGCGCGAACCCGCGCCGCGATTGCGCTGGCTTTGCTGATCCTGGCCGCTGCCTATCTGCGTGACGTGGCCTTCCTTTTTGGTGCGGTTCTGCCTGTCGCCATGGCTGGTCTGGGCCTCGCGCGGCGTGTCGTCGGAAGCGGGGTTGGGTTTACTGTCTTTGGGCTTCATCGCAATGCTCCCTGGAATGGCTTGAATTGCGGGGTGGGACCGCGAGCTTGAGTTTCCAGCCTGGTCCCGCTTTGTTGCCTTGCCCTTGCAGCAAGCGGCATTCCCGGGGAAAGCGTCACAGCAGGGCCGCGCCATCGACGCAGACGCCGCACGGCAGAAGACAGGGCGCAAACCGGGGACACCGCGGGCCCGGCGCCGGGCCCGCCGCTTACAGGCCGCGCGTGCTGCGCAGCCATTCCTGGTCGGCCGCGTTCGCGTCGCCCAGGCGGTCGATGCCGGGGGTTTGCTGGGGGTCCACGCCGGGCATCGGGTTGGGCAACGCATCCGGCGGCCAGCGACCGTTCCGGTCGCGTTCCTGCCCCGGCGCGCGGCGGTCGGGGTTTTCGGCGGGTGATTGCTCGGGCGGGCCAGGGGCGCGCACCGGGGATGAATGATCCTGCTGCTTTTTTGTAGGGGTGCTCATCGCAAACTCCTGATGGGTGAAGGTGTGTGACGGAATGGGCGGATACGGCATGAGGAGCAACTGGCGTGCCCGCGCGACCGGCAGGCACGCCAGTTGCTCCGCGCGTCTGACCACCCAGCAGGAGCGCGGCGATGAACGCTATCGAACGAGTTGCGGCTTTCATGCATGAAAACGAACTGACCCTGGTTACCGCGGAGTCATGCACCGCGGGCCTGATCGCGGCCACCCTGGCCGATATACCCGGCGCGGGAAAATTGCTGGATTGCGCCTTCGTGGTGTATTCGGTGCAAGCCAAACAGCGCTGCCTGGGCGTGCCCCAATCGACTCTGGCCGCGCACAACCTCACCAGCGAGGCGGTCGCGCGCGACATGGCGCTGGGGGCGGCCCGCAAGAGCCCCGCCAACGTTGCCGTGGCCAACACGGGCGTCACGGACGCCACCGACGACCGCATCCCCAGCGGCACGCAGTGCTACGCCTGGGTATTCAAGATTGGCAAGGCCGATGCCCGCCCGGTGGTCTACACGGCCACCCGGCGCTTCTCCGGCGACCGCAACCGCATCCGCCAGGCCAGCGCCGAATTCGCGCTGAAAGGCGTCATGGAACACTTCCTGGCGCTGCGCGACGCAACCGGCAGGCCCCGTTGACGGCGCCACGCCATCCGGCCCCAAGATGATTTTGTTCAAAGCAGCTTGATAACGTACAAGCGCCACCGCATAGGCAGCGCTACGCTCAGGGTTTGGCGGCACCGGGGCTACGCCCAAGTCCGCGCCTGTTCCGGCGCCCGCCCCACCTGTGGCACCACCCGGAGTCAACACTCATGAGCACCATCACCACTTCTGACGGCGTGCAGATTTTCTTCAAGGACTGGGGTCCCAAAACCGCCCAGCCCCTGATGTTCCACCACGGCTGGCCCCTGTCCAGCGACGACTGGGACGCCCAGATGCTGTACTTCGTCAACAAGGGCTTCCGCGTCATTGCGCACGACCGCCGCGGCCATGGCCGCTCCAGCCAGGTCAGCGAAGGCCACGACATGGACCACTACGCCGCCGACGCCTCGGCCGTGGCGGTACACCTGGACTTGCGCAACGCCGTGCACATTGGCCACTCCACCGGTGGCGGCGAAGTCGCGCGCTACGTGGCCAAGTTCGGCCAGCCGCAGGGCCGCGTCGCCAAGGCCGTGCTGGTCAGCGCCGTGCCGCCGCTGATGGTCAAGACCGAAGGCAACCCGGGTGGCCTGCCCATTGAAGTGTTCGACGGCTTTCGCGACGCGCTGGCCGCCAACCGCACGCAGTTCTTCCTGGATGTCGCCGCTGGCCCCTTTTACGGTTTCAACCGTTCGGGCGCAAAGGTGTCGGAAGGCGTGATCAACAACTGGTGGCGCCAAGGCATGGCGGGCAGCGCGCTGGCGCATTACCAGGGCATCAAGGCCTTTTCGGAAACGGATCAGACCGAAGACCTGAAGGCCATCACCGTGCCCACGCTGCTGATGCATGGCGACGACGACCAGATCGTGCCCATTGATGATGCATCGCGTCTGGCCGTGAAGCTGCTGAAGAACGGCACGCTGAAGGTATACGAAGGCTTTCCGCACGGCATGCTGACGACACACGCGGAGGTCATCAATCCCGACCTGCTGGCGTTCATCAAGGGCTGATATCGCCGCCAGAAGACAAGGGGCGAGGCCTAATCGCCCCTTTTTCGGAATATTCCGATACTACGACCCGGCTTTGGCCTATATACTCGCCTATTGCCGACAGCAGATTGGGCGCCAAACGCGCAAAACCTGCACGCTTCGACGCTTGAATCAGCCCCATAGGGCACTCTCCGGGGATCCGGAACCGGCTTTGATGCTGGTCAGCCACCCAGGTGGCGCACCTCCCCGACACGATTCGCCCCATACGCTTCGTTGCGGCACCGCTTGACCCTTCTCTTCCCAAAGCGCTGTCATCTCCTCCATTGCCTCGTCCGCCCAGCCCGAAAGGCCTGCGCCTGGCGAGGCCTTTCGTCCAAGAAGAACCGACATGAACGCCGTGCCGCAAGACAAACTGATTACCGCCCTGGACCACGCCCGCCTGCTGGGCATGATCACGCGCCCCGCCACCGCCGCCACCTTGCCGCGCGATGCCGTGGACGCCGCGCAAGAACTGCTGGATTCGGCGCCCATCATCGCTATCGAGGAAGTTACCCCGGACATCATCACGATGCGCTCGCGGGTGCGCTTGCTGAACGACAAGGGCGATGAAATGGTCGTCACGCTGTGCTATCCGGCCGACGCCAACCTGGCCCAAGGCCAGGTATCGGTGATGTCGCCGCTGGGCTTGAGCCTGATTGGCTCGCGCACGGGCCAGCTTGTCACCTGGACCGCGCCCAACCAGACCGAGCACTCCGCCCGCATCGAAGAAATTCTGTATCAGCCCGAAGCGGCGGGCGACACCACGGCCTGACGCGCCGGGCTGAAGCCCCAGGCTGACGTACCGGCCTGAACCATCCGCTTGACGCCTCGGGCGCCCCGTGCAAACGCACGCGGCGCCCGAGGTTCGTAGCGCGCTAGCGCTAGACGCTACAGATCAAAGAACACGGTTTCGTAGGGCCCCTGCATGTGCACATCAAAGCGGTAGATCACGTCGCCGCCGCGCACGGTCCTGCGCGCCACCAGCGAGTGGCGCCTTGCCGCGGGCACGGAATTCATTACCGCGTCGGCCGCGTTCGCCTCGCCTTCATCGTCGAAGTACACCCGCGTGTAAACATGCAGCAATAGCCCACGCATGGTCACGATCATGTCAATGTGCGGCGCTTCGCCCGGCGCTTGCGGCCCGGGCTTGACCGTATCGAACGTATAGCGGCAGCCGGGGTCCGTGCCGGTGCCGCAGCGGCCAAATCCCAGAAACCCCATGGCCGATGCCTCGTACACATTGCGCGGGCAACGCCCCTGGCCGTCCACCTGCGATATCTCGACCAATGCGTCAGGAATCGGCACGCCGTCGCCGTCCAGCACGCGGCCTTGCAAGCGGATGCGCTGACCGCGCGCCTCGTCGCCCGCCAGCACGGTATCAAACGGCTGATCGAAGTCGTAGCCATATTGCGCTGCCGTCAGGCCAAACGCGAAATACGGCCCCACCGTTTGCGACGGCGTCTGTCCGAAGTTGTCTTGCAGACCCTGCATCATGGTGTCTGTCCTATGAGTGGTGTTCGAAGGGCGTCTGGACCGCGCCGCGCAACACGATGTCGAACTGATATCCCAGCGCGATACCCGCTTGCGTCAGGTCCAGGCTGAAATCCGCCACCAGGCGGCTGCGCGCCTCGGCGGGCGTGCCCAGGTAGACCGGGTCATAGGCAAGCAGCGGGTCGCCCGGAAAGTACATCTGCGTCACCAGCCGGCTGGCAAAGTGGCGGCCGAACAGCGACAAATGAATGTGCTGGGGCCGCCATGCGTTGGGGTGGTTGCCCCAGGGATAGGCGCCAGGCTTGATGGTCACGAATCGGTAGCGGCCGTCGGCATCCGTCAGGCACCGGCCCGCGCCCAGGAAGTTGGGATCCAGCGGCGCGTTGTGCCGGTCTGCCTTGTGCACATAGCGGCCAGCGGCATTGGCCTGCCAGATTTCAATCAGCGTGTGCGGCACGGGTCGGCCCTGATCATCCAGCACGCGCCCGGCCAGCACCATGCGTTCGCCGATGGGTTCGCCATTGCGGCGCGCGTTGCGTGTCAGGTCGTGGTCGCGCTTGCCGACGCACTCGTGGCCATAGACGGGCTGGCGCATTTCGCCCAGCGCCGCCTTCAGGGGCACCAAAGGCAGCATGGGGCTGCGCCGCGCGGTCGATTGATAGGCTTCGCAGCGGTAAGGTGGGTGACTCTGCCAATCGCGCGTGGACAGGATCGCGACGGAATCTTCGGTATTTGCCATGGTCATGTCCCATCCAATTGACGGGCCTGCCGCTGGCCGGGAAAGTGGCGGCGCACCGACAGCAGGGCAATCAAGGCAAACACCATGACCGTACCCAACAGCGTCAGGTAGCCTTGCGCGCCCCACAGCGTAATGACCGAGGCTCCCACGAAAGCGCTGAGGATGGCGCCCAGGCGGCCGAAAGCCAGCGCGCCCGCGGTGCCGGTGGCACGCACGCCGGTGGAATACACGTAGGCGCACAGCGCATACATGGTGGACTGCACGGCGTTGACGAACAGCCCATGCACGCCAAAGCCGAACACCAGCAACGAGGCACTCTTCCTCACATCCACCAACAGCATCAGGAAGGCGCTGCCTAGCGCGCCCACGCAGCAGATGGCAAGCGGCACGCGTGAGCCCCAGCGCGTCATGGCGACCGCGCACACCAAGGCGCCGACCACGCCCCCCAGGTTGTAGGCGGTCAGGCCCGACCCCGCCACCGACAGCGGCAAGCCTTCCGAACTGAGCATGGTGGGCAGCCAACTGAATGCGCTGTACACCGCCGTCAGGCACATGAAGAACGCCACCCAGATGGCAATGGTGTCGAAACGATAGTTGCTGGCGAACAAGGCCCGCACGCCGCCCTGCTGTTTTGACGTCTGTTTTTCCACGGCCTGCTCGACCGCGTCCGTATAGCGCACGCCTTCAGGCATGGGACGCCCCATGCGACCCAGCAGCTTGCTCAGCTCCTTCCAGCGTTCGGGTCGGCGCGCCAGGAAACGCGGTGATTCCGGCAGTGCGGCCATCAACGCAAACCCCAGCAAGATGGCCAAGGCGCCGCCGATGAAGAACGACGCGCGCCAGCCATACAGCGGCAAAACATGGCCCGAGAAGAAACCCGCCAGCATGCCGCCCAGGGGCACGCACACGATGGTGGCGGTCACCGCCAGCGTACGTCGGCACGCCGGTGTGAATTCAGCGGTCATGGTGGTGGAACTGGGCAGCGCGCCGCCGATGCCCAGGCCCGCAATGAAGCGCAACACGGCCACGCTCAGCGCGTCGGGGGCCAGCCCGATCGCGCAAGTGGCCGTGCCGAACACGAAGACGCTGACAATTACCGCCATGCGCCGTCCGTAGCGGTCGGCGAAGAGGCCGGCCGAGGCGCTGCCGATGGCCATTCCGATCAGGCCTGACGCCACCGCGGGCGCGAACGCTTCGCGCGTGATGCCCCATTCCTGGATCATCATGGGAATGGCGAAGCCGATCAATTGACCATCAAAGCCATCCACGACGATCGACAGGGCCGCCAGCATCACCACCCATTTCTGCATGCTCGTGAAGGGGCCCTCGTCCAGCAAGGCGCCCACATCGGCGCTGCCGCGCTGGGATGCCGCTGTGGGTGCCGACGCCGCGTTGTTCGGGGAAGTCCAGGTCATGTCATTTATCTCCGGTAACTTTCGCGCTTCAATCCCAGAGCGGCCCCACGGGCAGCCCCACATAGTTCTCCGCCAGCGCGGTGCAAGCCGCGCGCGAGCCGATCAGGTAATCGAGTTCGGCGTCCTGCAGCTTGCGGGCAAAGGCATCGGCGCCTGGCGCGCGGTGCAGCAACGAGGTCATCCACCATGAAAACCGCTGTGCCCGCCAAACGCAGCGCAGCGCCGTGGCGCTGTAGGTGCAAAGCAGGTCTTCGCCGCCTTGTCGGTAGAACCGCGCGAAGGCGCGCGACAGCAGGCGCGCATCGGACATCGCCAGGTTCAGGCCCTTGGCGCCCGTGGGTGGCACCATATGGGCCGCGTCGCCCGCCAGGAACAGCCGGCCGTGCCGCATCGGTTCGGTCACGCGGCTGCGCATGCCGATCACGGTCTTGTCGAAGATGGCGCCCTCTTTCGGCAGCCAGCCGTCACGGGTGGCCAACCGGGCACGCAGCGTGGACCAGATGCGGTCGTCGGACCAGTCGCCGGCTTGGTCCTGGGGGTCGCATTGCAGGTACATGCGCTGCACCTCGCGCGACCGCGTGCTGACCAGCGCAAAACCATCGTCGCCCAAGGCGTAGATCAATTCGTTGGAGGATGGCGGAGCCTTGCACAGCATGCCCAGCCATCCGTAGGGGTAGCGGCGTTCAGCCGTTTGCAGCGCCTGCGGGGCGATGGTGGCGCGGCTGACACCGTGCGTGCCGTCGCAACCCACGATGAAATCCGCCTGCACGGTTTGGCGCTCGCCGCCGGCGCCATTCTGATCGCCGTATCGCACGGTGGGCCGCAACGAGGCCAGGTCGTGCAGGCTGACGTTGGCAACGTCAAAGCGCAAATCGCCGCCCGTGGCCAGCCGCGCATCCACCAGATCCTTGATGACTTCGTGTTGCGCATAGACCATCACGGCGCGGCCGCCAGTCAGTTCAACAAAGTCAATGCGCCGGTCGAGGCCGCCCACGCGCAGCACGGTCCCTTCGTGCCGGAACCCCTCTCGGCGCATCCGGTCGCCCAGGCCAGCTTCGCACATCAGGTCGACCGTGCCCTGCTCCAGCACTCCCGCACGGATGGTGGCGCAGATGGCGTCGCGGCTGCGGCGTTCCAGCACCACGGATGCAATGCCCTGCAAGTGCAGCAAATGCGACAACATCAGCCCAGCTGGGCCGGCCCCTATGATTGCAACCTGAGTGCGCATGCACGGCCTCTACTCTTGAAAGATGCTGGGCGTCGTCCCGTCAGAACGGATAGTCGCGCGCAGTGGTCTGCACCGTGATCCAGCCTTGAGCACCCCGGTATTGCCGCGGCCAGCGGCTTTCCGTTGATCAATAGCGATACCTGCATGGCAGACACGGGCATGATGAGGGTTCCTTGGAATTGCGGCGCGCCGCATGCTCAGGCCACCCGCACTTCAACCAGATTGGGGCTGCCGCTGGCCAAGGCTTCGGCCAGCACCCCACCCAGGCGTGATGCGTCGGAGACACGCACGCCGGGGCATCCCAGCCCCGTGGCGAGCGCGACGAAGTCGATGCCCGGCAAGTCGGTTCCCATGACCTTGTCTTGCGGGCCAAAACCGAATGCCGGAGCGAAGTCCTGCAGGGCGGCGTAGCGGCGGTTGTTCAAGATGACGAAGGTGATGGGCAGCTTGTGCTGGCTGGCGCTCCAGAGCGCCTGGATCGAATACAGGCTGGAGCCATCGCCAAACAGGCCGATGACACGCCGGCCGGGCTTGGCCAGCGCCACGCCCACGGCCGCGGGCATGCCGTAGCCCAGCCCGCCGCTGTCCATGGTGTAGAAGGTTTCGCTGCGAACGTGGGGCAGATAATCCTGCATGACCGGCCGGGCGCTGGGGGCTTCTTCAACCACGATGTCGGCGGGGTCGCGCAAGATGGCCAGGGTCTGCATCACGAACGCCACCGACATGGGCGACGAGGCCTCGACCGGCGCGCACGATTCGCGCCGCGCCGGCAAGGGCCGCATGCACGGCGCCGGCCGCGCCAGCAGGTCTTGCAGGCAAAGCCGGATGCTGCCTACCGCCGCCAGGCCCGCGGGCGCCCAGGCGGCGGTGTCCGGGTCGTCCGTCAGAAGGCAAAGTTCGGCGCCGTCCGGCACATGCGGCCCGGCCCCGTCCACGTGATACGTAAATGCCGGCGCCCCCACAACCAGAATCAGGTCATGGCCCGCCAACCGGCTGACGATGCCTTCCCGCTCGGCGGGCAGGAACCCTGCGAACAGGCGGTGGCGTTCCGGGAAGCTGCAGCGGCCCGACATGGGCGCGGCCCAGACGCGCGCGCCGTGCGATTCGGCCAGCGCCACGATCTCGATCCAGGCGCCATCGCGGTCCACCGCGGGGCCCACCACCAGCACGGGCCGTCGGCAGGCGTCCAGCAAGGCGCCGATACGCCCGATGGATTCGGGTTGTGGGCGCAGCGCGGTGCTGACGCAGCGCCGGGCAAGCGGTGGCGACAGCGCGTCCCAATCATCGACCGGCACCGATACCAGCACGGGGCCGCGCGGCGGCATCATCGCCAGGTAATAGGCGCGCGCAATGGCCAAGGGCACGTCTTCGGCGCGCGCGGGTTCGGCGCTCCATTTGACGTAAGGCCTGGGCAGATCGGCCGCGTGGCTGGATGACAAAAAGGGATCAAACGGCAGAATGCCACGCGCCTGCTGTCCCGCCACCACAACCATGGGCGTGCGGTTCTTGTAGGCCGTGAACAGGTTGCCCATGGCATTGCCCACGCCCGCCGCCGAATGCAGGTTGACCAGGGACGCGTTGCGCGTGGCCTGCGCATAGCCGTCCGCCATGCCCACCACACTGGCTTCCTGCAGGCCCAGCACGTAGCGGAAGTCGTCGGGAAAGCTACGGAACATGGGCAGTTCGGTGGATCCGGGGTTGGCGAACACCGACGTCATGCCAACGCGGCGCATCAGGTCGTAGACGGCGTCTCGGACAGTCAGCGCGGGCGCGGGCAGCGACGCGGCGGCGAGGCCGTCGGCCGCATCAAGCGGGTCCAATAAACCAAAGGCGGATCCGGTCATGGCTCAGGTCCTTGCGGTGGAGTTGTCGGGATGTTGCGGTGAATCGGCAGGGGAGCCGCCGTGTCGTTGCGATGTGCTTGGAATGGGGTTGCGAGGGGGTTGCGATGTAGTTGCTGTGTAGTTGCTAGGTATTCGATAAGTAGTTGCCGCGCCGCGGACAAAGAGGACGGCAGAGTGTCGCCCCCCCTGGCAGACTTGAGAATTGAAATATCGAGACAAAGTCATTACGCTTTGGCATGCCATTCGATCTTCACCAATTGGCGGCATTCAACGCAGTCGTTGCGGCCGGCAGTCTTGGCCGTGCCGCCGACACCATGCACGTCACGCAGTCCGCGCTAAGCCGCATCGTCCGCCGGCTTGAAATCCACGTTGGCGCGCCCTTGTTCGAACGGCATTCCAAAGGCATGCAACTGACCGACATCGGTCTGGCGCTGTTGCCGCACGCCACCGCGCTGCTGCGCGACGCCGAAGGCGCCAAAGAAGAAATCCGCGCACTGCTGGGCCTGGCCAAGGGCACGATCCGCGTAGGCGCGGTGGGCAGCATCGCCTGCCAGATCCTGCCCACCGCGCTGACCCAGACCTGCCGGCGCTGGCCGATGCTGCAGGTGGAAGTGGTGGAAGGCGTATGGGACCGGCTGGCCAGCGCCTTGCTGTCGCGCGAGATCGATCTGGCGCTGGGCGCCCACACCGACGACAGCGACGAAATCATCTCGGTGCCGGATTGCTGTTGGGAAGACACCAGCTACGTGGTGGCGGCCACGGGCCATCCGCTGCGCGCGCGCCAAGCGCTCAAGCTGGCCGATACCTTGGCGCATAAGTGGGCCATGATGCCGCGCGGCACCGGGCCGTTCGAACACATGAAGGCGCTGTTCACGCGGCATCGGCTGCCCACGCCCGAAGTCACGGTGGAAACGCGGTCCATCACGGTGCTGAAGAACCTGATCGCGCATTCGGATTTTCTGGGTTGGATGCCCGAACCCATGTACTACGCCGAGCAGCGCGCCGGCCTGCTTGACCGCTTGCCCATTCCGGGCGCGTGCGACACACGCATGCTGACGGCGTTTCGGCGCAGCCACGGCTTGCTGCCGCTGCCAGCCGCCAAGTTGCTGAACGAACTGCGCCGCCTGGCCACCCACCGATCCCAGTGAATGGCCCCCTAGGCTGCCGCGCGCTGCGCCTCCTGCAACTGGCGCCACAGGATCTTTCCCGTGCTGGACTTGGGCAGCGCGTCCACGAACTCCACGATGCGCGGCGCCTTGTAGGCCGCCATGCGCGCACGCGCCCACTGGATCACCTCGTCTTCGCGGGTGCGGTCGCGCGCCTCGGGCCGCAGCACCAGCAACGCCTTCACCGTTTCGCCACGGCAGGCGTCCGGCACGCCCACCACGCATGCCTCGTGCACGGCGGGATGTTCATACAGGGCGTTTTCCACTTCCGCTGGCCAGACCTTGTAGCCCGACGCATTGATCATGCGCTTGAGCCGATCCGTGATGAAGAAATAGCCGTCTTCGTCCATCCGCCCCAGGTCGCCGGTGCGAAAGTAGCGTTCGCCGTCCAGCATGAAGAACGCGTCCTCGTCGGCGGCCGGGTTGTTCCAATAGCCCAGCATGAGCTGGGCCCCGCGGGTTACCAGTTCGCCCACTTCACCGGGCGGCAGCGCCTGCAAGGTGGCCGGGTCCACCACTCGGGTGTCGACACCGAAAGTCGGCACGCCGATGCACTGGCGCTTGTTGCGGTGCATGGGGTTGCAGTGCAGGAACGAGGCGGTTTCGGTCAGGCCGTAGGCCTCGTTGAAGATGATGCCGTAGCGCTCGGCCAGCATTGCCGCCACCGCCTCGGGCATGGGCGCGCCGCCCCCGCACAACAAGGCCAGGCGCGACAGGTCGAACGCTTCAAGCTCCGCTTGCGCGAAAAAGTCGACCACCATCGCGGGCGGCGCGGCCCAGACGCTGACGTGATGCCGCGCCATCAACTGCGCGGCCACCTGGCGGTCCCAGCGCGGCAGCAGCACGACCGTGGCGCCCAGCAGTATGGGCAGGTTCATGCAGTTCTGCATGCCCAGCAAATGGAACAGCGGCGCCACGCCCATGATGACCGCCTCAGAGGTCAGGCCGCGCCATAGTTGCGACCCCGTCACCGCCGCGCCCAGCGTGCCGTGCGTATGGCGGCACCCCTTGGGGCGGCCCGTGGTGCCGGACGTATAGGGCAACAGGCACAGGTCCTGGGCGCGGCTTTGGTGCGGCGCGGGCGTGGCATTGACGGCCAGTGCGCCGTACCACGGTACCGAACCGGCCACAGCGCCCGACGCAGCGGCGTTGTGGCGCGGCTCGGCGACCCAATCTGGTGGCGTCACGCGGCAATCGCCATCCCCCGCGCCCAGATAGTCGGAATAGGTGTGGACGATGATGCGGTCCAGGCGTCCGTCCTCGGCAAAGCCCGCCAGCCGTGGCGCCAGTTCCTGGGCGGCAAAGGCCAGTCGCGCGCCGCTGTCTTGCAGATAATGCGCCAGCTCGTCTTCCGTGCTCATCGCGTTCACCGGCACCACCACCGCGTCGGCGCGCAGCACCGCGTAGTAGGCAATGATGAATTGCGGACAGTTCTGGCTCAGCAGCAGCACGCGGTCGCCTGCCTTGACGCCCGCGCCATGCTGCAAGTAGCCGGCCATGGCGTCGACCTCGCGCTTCAGGCGCGCGTAGTCCAGCACCGTGTCGTAGAACACGATGGCGGGCTTGTCGGGATAGCGCGTGGCCGCGGCCTCCAGGTTGAAATACAGGCTGGACCGAGGCTGGCTGATATGCGTGGGCAGCCCCTTCGGCCAAAACTGCAAATGCGCTTGCTGCATCCCTGTCTCCGGTTCCCGCCGGGTGCCGCCCGCCCTAGGCGGTCATGCCCCGCGCGATGATTTCTTTCATGATTTCGTTTGACCCGCCATAGATCTTTCCCACGCGCGCATCCGCATACATGCGCGCGATGGGCGTTTCCAGCATGTAGCCGTAGCCGCCGTGCAATTGCAGGCATTCATCGATGACCTGGCAATTCATCTGCGTGGTCCACCACTTGGCCATGGCGGCGGTGGAGAGGTCCAGCGTGCCCTGCAACTGCCGCGCAATGCAGTCGTCGACAAAACGCGCCGCGATGGTGGCCACCGTTTCGCATTCGGCCAGCTTGAAGCGCGTGTTCTGCAGCTGGATCAACGGCTGGCCGAAGACCTGGCGCGTGGTCGTGTAGGCCAGCGTATCGTCGATGGCGCGGCGCATCGTGGCCACCGCGCCCACCGCGATCAGCAAGCGTTCACGCGGCAGTTGCTGCATCAGTTGCGCAAAGCCGCGCCCTGGCTCTTCGCCCAGCAGGTTGCCGACAGGCACGCGCACGTCGTCGAAAAACAGTTCGGTGGTGTCCTGGCTTTTCTGGCCCAGCTTTTCAAGCAGCTTGCCGCGCCGAAAGCCCGGCAGGTCCTGCGTTTCCACCATGATCAGCGAGACCCCGCGCGACCCGGCCGCGGGGTCCGTCTTGGCCACCACGCAGATCAGGTCGGCGTGCAAGCCGTTCGTGATGAAGGTCTTGGATCCGTTGATGACGTAGGCGTCGCCGTCGCGCACGGCCGTGGTGCGCACGCTTTTCAGGTCGGACCCCGCGCCAGGCTCGCTCATGGCGATGGCGCCGACCCGTTCGCCCGTGGCCATCTTGGGCAGCCAACGCTGCTTTTGCCGCTCGGTGCCGTAGTTATGGATGTAGTGCGCCAGGATGGCGCTATGCACGTTGTTGCTGAAGCCGTAGACCATGGCGCGCGCCTGCTCGGCGGCCACGATGGCCTCGTGCGCGAAGCTGCCGCCCGCGCCGCCATAGGCCTCGGGCATGCTGACACATAGCAGCCCCAGGCGGCCCGCCTTGTGCCAGACCTCGCGATCAGCGTGTTGCTGCTTGCGCCACTTTTCCTCGTCGGGCGCGAATTCGTTTTCGAACAGGCGGCGGGTGGAGTCCTGGAACAGCGTCAGGTCGGCATCCATCCAACCCGGGCTGGGCGTGTTGATCGGGGTATCCATCGGGGTTTTCATCTTCGGGGTCAAGGACGGCCGCCGCCCACGACCAGCACCTGTCCGCTGACGTAGTTGGATTCGGGCAGGCAGAACAGGTACACGGCGCCCGCCGCTTCGGCGGGCGTGCCCGCGCGGCCAAGCGGAATCAGGCTTTCCGCGTTCTTCAGCACCTGCGGGTTCACGCCCACCTTGATCTGCCGCCCTTCGATGTCCAGCATGGCGTCGCCATCGGCGGCCGCTTCGGTCAGGCGCGTCTTGATCAGGCCGAACGCGACGCTGTTCACGTTGACTTTGTAGCGCCCCCATTCCTTGGCCATGGCGCGCGTCAAGCCATTGATGCCGGCCTTGGCAGCCGCGTAGTTGGCCTGCCCCGCGTTGCCCATCACGCCGGAGGTGGACGATATGTTCACTACCTTGCGGAATACTTCGCGCCCTGCGGCGGCTTCGGCCTTGGCCGCTTCGCGGATGAAACCAGACGCGGCGCGCAAAATGCGGAATGGGGCCGACAGATGCACGGCCAGGATCTCGTCCCATTGCTCGTCGGTCATTTTCTGGATGACGTTGTCCCAGGTGTAGCCGGCGTTGTTCACAATGATGTCCAGCCCACCATAGGTGTCGATGGCCGTGCCCACGAAGCGCTCGGCAAAACCGGAGGCGGTGACGCTGCCTACGCACGCCTGCGCCAGCCCGCCCGCCTGACGGATCAGGTTGACCGTCTCGTTGGCGGGTTCAGGATCCAGGTCATTGACCACGACTTTTGCGCCTTCGCGCGCCAGCTTCAACGCGATTTCCTGCCCAATACCGCGCCCGGACCCAGACACCAGCGCGACCTTGCCATTTAACGTACCCATCGTTTTTGTCTCCTGTTTCATGCGGCCTGGTAGAGCGTGACGACGCAAGCGCCGCCCAGCCCCAGGTTGTGCTGCAAGGCCAGCCGCGCGCCTTCCACCTGCCGCAAGTCGGCCTGGCCGCGCAATTGCCAGACCAGCTCGGCGCATTGCGCCAGACCCGTGGCGCCCAGCGGATGCCCTTTGGACAGCAGCCCGCCCGACGGATTCGTCACCACGCGCCCACCATAGGTGTTGTCGCCATCCAGAATGAATTGTTCGGCGCTGCCTTCGGGCGTCAGACGCAGCCCTTCGTAGCTGATCAGTTCGTTGGCCGTGAAGCAGTCGTGCAGTTCCACCACGTCGAGGTCGACGGGGTCCACGCCCGCGGCCTCGTAAACCTGGTCGGCGGCGGCGCGCGTCATGTCATAGCCGACCAGGCGGCGCATGTCGCCCGAGTTGAAGGTGGACGACGTATCGGTGGTCATGGCCTGCGCCGCGATGCTGACGCCAGGGTTCAAGCCATGCCGGCGCCCAAAGGCGTCCGAACACAGGATGGCGGCCGCCGCGCCGCAGGTGGGCGGGCAGCATTGCAAGCGCGTCAGGGGTTCGAAGATCATGGGTGCGTCCATCACGTCGGCCAGCGTGACGGTCTGGCGAAAGACGGCGTACGGGTTGCGGGCCGCGTGCTGGCGCGCCTTGACCGAGATGCGCGCGAAGGTGTCGGCGCGCATGTCGTGCTGTTTCATGTAGTGGCGCGCGGCGCCGCCAAAGAACTGCGCGGCGCGCGGCTTGCTGGTGTCATAGCCCTGCGTATCGGCCATCGCGGCGATGAACTCGGCCAGCGGCGACGGGCGGTCTTCGTACACGCTTTTCAACGCTCCGGGCACCATCTGCTCAAAGCCCACGGCCAGCGCGCATTCGACCGCGCCGCTTTCCACCGCCTGGCGCGCCAGGAACAGCGCCGACGAGCCGCTGGCGCAGTTGTTGTTGACGTTGAAGACGGGAATGCCGGTCAAGCCCACGCCATACACCACCGCCTGGCCCGCCGTGGAGTCGCCATAGACGTAGCCCGCGTAGGCCTGCTGCACGGCGTCATACGGCACGCCCGCGTCTTGCAGGGCTGCCCGCGCGGCGCGCATGCCCATCACGGAATACGGCTCGCTTGCGCCGGGTTTGCTGAAGGGGATCATGCCGACGCCGGCCACCCACACTTTTCTGTTCATGCCAGTTTCTCCTGGAGCGCGGCGCGCACCCGCTTGCGGGCACCCCGCCCTGCAAGCCCTTGCGCACCCCCATTGCCTGGCCCATAGCTTCCCGCCGGGCACGTCACGCGGCAATGGCCGCAGGCATCAAATGGATTGGCGGAAAGTGTCAGCCTCAGGTGTCGCGCGGCTGGGGCAGGGGCCACGCGTCAGTTGGTTGCGGCGATACTCGCCCGGCGACACGCCGGTCCATTTCTTGAAGGCGCGATGAAATGTGCTGGGTTCCGAAAAGCCCAGGCGCTCAGCAATCTCCATCAAGGACACGTCGTGCCGCCCCAGGTATTCAATGGCGGCGTCGCGCCGCAAGTCATCCTTCAGCACCTGGAAGCCCTGGCCTTCGTCGCGCAGATGCCGCCTGAGCGTTTGCGGCGTCATCGACAACTGTGCGCTGACCTGAGCCAGGGACGGCAGTTCGGCGGACAAGTCATGGCGCAGCAGTCGGCGGATGCGGTCGGTCAAGGTGGCGCGGTCTTGGTACTTCACCAGCAGGTCAAACGGGGCATTGGCCAAAAAGGCATGCAGCGCCTGGGCGTCCTGCACCACGGGCAAGGCCAGCCAGCGCGATTCCAGCCACAGGCCCGTAACGGGTTGCCCATAGCGCACCGGCGCGTGAAAGACCCGTTGCGCGTCGGCGCTGCGCGTGCCCGCGTTGTAGTCCACGCCCAGGATGGGGATGCGGCGGCCCGCCAACCAGTTGGCCACGCCCAGGGTGAAGAACAGGAAGGTACGTTCGCCATACCACGGCGTGCAGCCGGGTTCGCCCCGCGCGTCCAGCACGATGCGCGCCGTGCCGCCGCTGACGCAAAGCCGCGCAGTGAAGTCGCGCAGCACGCCGTGGTAATAGCGAAACGCCACGCGCAACGCCTGGCCCACCGTGCTTTCCTGCACGGCCAAGCGGCAGGCCTGAGCAAAGGCGCCCAGCGGCACGGGGCGCTGTCCCAGGCCCAGGAAATCGTCGCGCGTGGCGCGCCGCAACATCCGCAAAATCTGCGCGAACTGCGCCTGCGACACGCGCGCCATCGGCGCCTGCAACAAGGTGGGCGGCACATCCGCGCGCCGCAACACGCGGTCAACGTCCACGCCGCGCGTGCGGGCGCCTTGCAGGATCTGGGCGATGTGCCCCACGGCAATGGTGTGATGCGTCATGGCGGATTCCTACAGCTGGGGCGTGAACCGACTGCGTCGATGGTAGCGAAAGGCATGCGGGCAAGGAACGCCCGGCGTGAGCATTCCCGCCAAGCGGAATCAGCGATTTCGCCATTGGTTCGCTGCAAAGCCCCGCCTAGACTGGCTTTTGCCTTTGGCCAGCCGCCTCTTCGTATTTACCGGAGTCCCTCTTTGGATACGCCGAACACCGCTCCGCTTGCGGGCATCAGAGTCCTGGACCTGTCGCGCTTGCTGCCCGGCCCGCTGGGCGCGCAGTACCTGGCCGACCTGGGCGCGGACGTGATCAAGATCGAAGACACGCAGGCGGGCGATTACGCGCCCCCCGCACTGCGCGCCGTGTGCAACCGCAACAAGCGCGGCCTGCGGCTGAACCTGAAAGACCCCGATGGCCAGGCCGCGCTGGCGGCGCTGGCGCGGCAGGCCGACGTGGTGATCGAGAGCTTTCGCCCCGGCGTGGCCGCGCGCCTCAAGGCGGACTACCCCACCCTGTCGCAACACAACCCACGCCTGGTGTATTGCAGCATCACCGGCTATGGGCAGGACGGCCCGCTGCGTGATGCCGCGGGCCACGACCTGAATTATTCGGCCTACGCGGGCGTGGCCGACCAGATGGGATGCGGACCGGATCAGCCGGCGCTGTCCAACCTGCCGGTGGCGGACATTCTGGGCGGCTCGCTGACGGCGGTAATGGGCATACTGGCGGCGCTGGTGGACACACAACGCACGGGCCAGGGACGCTATGTGGACATCGCCATCACCGACGGCCTGCTGGCCGCCGCGGTCGTGCCGCTGGCCACGCTGAATGCGCAAGGCGACACCTGCCCGGCGGGCGCCGACACGCTCTCGGGCGCGCTGGCCTGCTACGGCCAGTACCGCGCGCAAGACGGACGCTACCTGGCGGTGGCGGCGCTGGAACCAAAATTCTGGGACACGCTGTGCCGGCGAATCGAACGGCCAGACCTGCTGCCGCTGCACCGCGATGGCAACGCCGAACGACAAGCCTGGCTGCGCTCAGAACTGCAAGCGCTGTTCGCCTCGCGACCGCTGGCGCATTGGCTGGACTTGCTGGATGGCGCGGACTGCTGCGTGTCGCCCGTGCTGAAGCTGTCTGAAAGCCTGGCGCATCCGCAGTTCACCGCGCGCGGCATGGTGCATGCGTCGCGGCACCCGGCCTGCTGGCCAGCCGCGCACGTCGCCAGCCCGGTGAAGATGTCCGGCTTTCAGTTCGCCATCCACCGCCAGGCGCCGTTGCCGGGCGAACACACCGCCCAGGTCCTGCGCGAAGCCGGCTATGACGACGCCGCCATCGCCAGCCTGGCGCAGCGTGGCATCGCGCTGTAAGGCCCTGCCCACTCTTGCCGTACCCATAACAAGCCTGTGCCCATCACAATCAGGACGGAGACAACCATGACGGATCACCCTTGCAGCATTGCCTTGCCCCGACGCCGCAGCCTGCTCAAGTTGGGGCTTGGGTTGGGCCTCACCCTGCCGGCCGCGCTGGCGCTCAGCCCCGCCGCGCGCGCCGCCACGTTTCCCGCGCGGCCCATCACTTTGATCGTGCCCTTTCCCGCTGGCGGCGCGACCGATACACAAATGCGCGCGCTGGCCGTGGCGGCCTCGCGCGAGTTGGGCCAAAGTGTCGTCATCGCCAACCGACCGGGCGCGGGCGGCACGCTGGGGCCGGCCGCCATGGCGCACAGCGCCGCGCCGGATGGCTACACGGTATCGGTGGTGGTGGGCACGCTGTTTCGTTACCCGTTCCTGCAGCAGGTAAATTACGACCCCGTCCAGGACTTCACTTACATCGCCTGCATGACGGCGTATTCCTACGGCATTGTGGTGCGCCAGGACGCACCCTGGAAAACGCTGGACGAACTGATCGCCGATGCGCGCGCTCATCCCCAGAAAATCAGCTACGGCGCCACGGGCGCGGGCGGGTCGGGCCGCATCGCCATCGAACGGCTGTCCAGGCTGACCGGCACGACATTCAATTTCATTCCGTACAAGGGCGCGGCGGAAGAAACCACGGCGCTGTTGGGCGGCCACATCCAGATGGTGGCGGACGCGGGCTGGGGACCGATGATCGACACCGGGCGGGCGCGGCTCTTGGCCATCATCGGCGATGCGCGCGCCAAGCGCGTGCCCGAGGTGCCCACCATGACCGAGCTGGGTTACCCCATCGTGGCGACCAACCCCGTGGGCATCGCCGGCCCCAAGGGCATGGACCCGAAGACGGTGGCCGTGTTGCAAAGGGCTTTTCATCGCGCCTCGCGCGACCCCGAGTACAACCGTGCCCTGGAAACGGCGGACCAGCCGCACATGCTGATGGACAGCGCCGCGTATACGGAATTCGCCGTCAAGCAGGTGGCGGAGGAAAAGCGCTTTGTGGCCGAGCTAGGCCTGAAAACGCAATAGCGCGCGGCGTTGCGGTGCTGCTGCACGCCGCACCCTGCGCTGCCGCGTGCCTGCCTTAGCGGCCCGCGGCCTTGGCGCTGATGCCGTTGGCCACGCCCATGTCCACCTTGGGCACGTCGCGGATCAGCACCCGCACGTCGTCGCCCGAGATGTCGATACTGGTGCAGACGGCCTGGTTCAGGGCGGCGATGAGCGCGGCCTTCTTGGCTTCGTCGCGCCCTTCGATCAGCGCGACGTCCACGCGCACCATGCGCTTGCCGATCTCGCCCGCCACGATCACGTTTTCGGCGGGCACCTCCTGCAAGACGATGCGCACGCTGGGCAGCGGCGCGGCAATGCTCTCAACCACCGCGTTGGACGCGGCCGTAAGCAAGGCGGCCTTCTGGGCGGCCGAGTGGCCTTGCAGGATCTGGACGTTCAAAATGGGCATGGGGCTTTCCGATGATTCGAATGGGGAACGCCGGGCCAACTGACCGGCCAGCCATCATAAAACGACTTTGCCCGCGTGCAAGCGATTGCACGCGGGCAAAGTTCAAATGCCGGACGCGGCGAAAAACGGGGCGCGCCATGCGTGGCGCGCCGCCGCGATCAGGCCGCTTCGCCCCGATGCTCGGGGGCGGGTTGGCCTTCAAGTTCGGCGGTGGCCGGCTCCGCCTGCGCGGTTTCCGTCAAGGCCGGGGTCACCAGCTCCACGACCTTCTTGCGCGACAGCATGCCCAGGAATTCGTCGTCCTCGCCGGTGACGGCCACCGGCTGGTCGCTATGCACCAACTGCGCCAGCACTTCGCCCAGGCCTGCCGTGGCGGGCACCGATGCCAAGTCTTCGACGAAGCGCGACACGTCGCGCACGCCTTCCTGGATGGCCTGCTCAGCCGCTTTGGCGGTCAACACGCCGGCCAGGCGCTTGCCGTCCAGCACCGGCGCGTATTCGTAGTCCATGGCGCGCATGCGGTCCAGCGCGTGCGCCGGACGCGAACGCATCGTCAGGGTCAGGCGCGCCGGGTTGACGGCGTGCGTGGCATTCAGGACCTTGGTGCGGTTCACGTCTTGCAGGAACGACTGCACGTAGTCGTTGGCCGGGTTCAGCAGAATGTCTTCCGGCGTGCCTTCCTGCACCAGTTCGCCGTCCTTCAGGATGGCGATGCGGTTGCCCAGGCGCAGCGCTTCGTCCAGATCATGCGTGATGAACACGATGGTCTTGTTCAGCTTGGCCTGCAATTGCAGCAACTGGTCTTGCATTTCGCGGCGGATAAGCGGGTCCAGCGCCGAAAACGCTTCATCCATCAGCAGGATTTCGGCATCGGTGGCCAGCGCGCGCGCCAAGCCCACGCGCTGCTGCATGCCGCCAGACAGTTGATGCGGATACTGGTTTTCGAAACCAGCCAGGCCCACTTGTTCCAGCCAGTCCTGCGCCCGCTTTTCGCGTTCGGCGCGGCCCACGCCCTGCACGGTCAGGCCGTAGGCGGCGTTGTCCAGCACGGTGCGGTGCGGAAACAGGCCAAAGCGCTGGAAAACCATGCTCATCTTCTTTTGACGGAAGACTTCAAGGTCGCGCTTATTCAGGCTGACGACATCCACGCCATCGACCAGGATGTGGCCGGCGCTGGGTTCGATCAGGCGGTTGAAATGGCGGATCAAGGTCGACTTGCCCGAGCCCGACAAACCCATGATGACGTAGATGCTGCCTTCTTCAATCGACAGGCTGATGTCGCGCAGGCCCAGCGTGTGGCCGCTTTCAGCCAGCAGCTGTTCCTTGCTCATGCCGCCCTGGGCGGCTTCCAGCCACTTCTTCGGGTGCGATCCAAAGACCTTGTAGATGTTCTTGACTTCGATCTTGCTCATCGCTGGCCTCCCATGCGCATGCGCTGTCCATACGATTGCGTGATCCGGTCGAACAGCACGGCCAGCACCACGATACCCAGGCCCGCCAACAGGCCACGCCCCACTTCCAGGCGGTTGATGCCCAGCAACACTTCATAGCCCAGGCCGCGCGCGCCGATCATCGAAGCGATCACCACCATGGACAGCGCCATCATCGTGGTCTGGTTGATGCCCGCCATGATGTTGGGCAGCGCCAGCGGCAACTGCACGCCAAAGAGCTGCTGGCGCGGGTTGGCGCCAAAGGCGCGCGACGCTTCCAGCACTTCGCGGTCAACCAGGCGGATGCCCAGGTCGGTCAGGCGGATCAGCGGCGGCACGGCGTAGATCACGGTGGCGATGATGGCGGGAATCTTGCCCAGGCCAAACAGCATCACGACCGGAATCAGGTACACGAAGCTAGGCATGGTCTGCATCACGTCCAGCACCGGCAGCATGATGGAACGCAGCCAGTTCACGCGGGCCATCAGCACGCCCAGCGGAATGCCGATGATCACCGACAGGCCGGCGGCCATGATCATCAGCGCCAGGGTCTGCATGCCGGCGTCCCACAGGCCCAGCACGCCAATCATGCACAGCAGCGCGCCCATGGCCAGGCTCAGGCCGATGCGGCGGCTGACGCCCCAGGCGATCGCGACGGTAACGGCCACCACGGCCCACCAGGGCGAACTGCGCAGCAATTGCTCCAGCCACACCAGGGCGTGGAGAACCGGCTGAGACAGGGTCTCTAGCGTGTCGGCGTAATTGGTGACCAGGTGATCGACGAAGCCGTCGATTGCCGCCCTGACCTGACGGGCGGGAATAATTTCAGGAAACATAGTTTCGACTCCATTCTTGGGCGCTTCCGGCGGCAGTGGCCACCACGCATTCCGGATTCCGGATGGGCATGCGGCCAGCGGGCTTTCTCGACGAAAGCAGGCTGCATGCGGTGCAACGCCTGTTGCTGGCGGCCGGGCGCAAGCGCCCTGCCAGCGGCCATCTCAGGGGAAAAAACCCTAGGCCTGAGTCCGCCATGGGGCTTTTTCCCTTAAGGGCATTTTCTCTTCTCTTAAGGACTTTTCCCTGAAGGACTTTCCCTGAAGGATTTTTCTCTTCAGCGGGCCCGGCCCACCAACGCGAGTGGCAAACCGGGCCGGCCCGCGCCATGACAGCGCGAGGCCAACTCCTGCGACGTTACAGCGCGCTTTGAACGCGGCTGGCGACGTCGGCGGGAACCCACTTGGTCCAGACGTCGGGCTTGTTCTTCAGGAACCACTTGGCCACGGCGCTGGAATCATCGCCAGACTCTTCCATGTGGGCCAGGGTTTCATTGATGACCGGCAGCGGCACCGAGACCTTGGACAGGAACGCGGTCAGCGTCGGCGCTTCTTCCGAGAACTTGGTGTTCACGGCGGTGAAGACGGGGTTGTCGGGGTAGGCGCTGGGCTGCGGGTTGGCGCACTTGGTCGACGTCAGGCACTTGTGCTTTTCGGCGTCATAGGGCGGCATTTCCAGCTTGACCAGGTCCATGGCGCCAACCAGCGGCGTGGGCGACCAGTAGTAGAAGACCACGTCCTGCTTACGCTTGTAGGCCGACATCAATGCGGCTTTCTGCGCGGCGCCCGTGCCAGGCGAATACAGCGTGTAGGTGTCGCCCAGCTTCAAGGCATGGAACAGGTTGTTGCTGGTGACTTCGCAACCCCAGCCCGCCGGGCAGCCATAGAAACGGCCCTTGTTGGGTTCTTCGGGGTCCTTGAACTTGTCCTTGAACTTCGGCAGGTCGGCGGCCGACTTCAGCTCGGGCAGGCGTTCCGCCGTGTAGCGCGGGATGTACCAGCCTTCGGCGCCCATGTAGAGATCACCGATGCGCTTGACCTTGCCGGTCTTTTGCGCGCGATCCCAGGGGTCGGCCACGCTGTTGAGCCAGATCTCGGTATTGATATCCAGGTCACCGCGCTCAAGCGCGGCCAGGGCGGGCAGGGTTTCCGTCGGCAGGGTTTCGGTCTTGCAACCGTAGCCCTTTTCCATGATGAAACGTTCGACATCAACCAGAACCAGGTTGGATTCCCAGTTCATGGCGCCGAAATTGACCGGGCGCTTGATTTCGCATTCAGGGGCGTCGGCGGCTTGGGCCGCTCCGGCAAATGCAAACAGGACGGCCGCGGCGGCCAGGGTCTTGACAGGGGTAAAACGCATTGGCTTTTTGCCTCCATAGGTTCAAGGACACACGCCAGGGCTGACCTGGAAGTGCCGTGGAGCTAAGGGGGTTGTGCGGAAGACGGGCAGAACCGCCAATACAAACCGACACTAGCGACAAGAGGAACCGCAAGGGCGCGGTGTCTTGCAAGACAGGAGTTTCAAAAAAGGTGATTCTTGAAAACCCACAGAAATTGAACAAACTGAACGAAGAAGGCAGCATCTTAAACGAAATTACTGCGCCACCCAAGCCCAAGGCTGAATAAAACCGATACATTCGGTCCGAAAAACCCTGGGGATTACCCTGAAATATCTGAATGGAACGGGCGATTTTCCCTAGGGAGAATTGGTTTCAAATAGATGATTCATTTAGTAAACATTTTTAGCGTATTTGTACATTCTGGCTGTTTCAAAGCGGCCTGAATGCAGCAAGCGGTCGAATCCAGGGCAGATTACCCGCGTCTCATTCAGCTTATATTCAGGAGTTATTCAGCTTTCGTTCAGAAAATGCCTTAACTGCGCCCACCTTGCGCGCCCTTCGCATACATGTAATCGCGCCGCCAGGGGTAAGACAGATCGGACGGATTATCCAGTTCGTCCCCCCGTCCCACCGCGGGCGTCTGGCCCAGAACCTGATGCAGGGCAATCCAGCCGTGCTCGAACGCCATGGCGCAGCCCGCCAGGTACAGGCGGTAGGCGCGCAAGGACCGCGCGCCCTGCTCACCGCTCAGTATTTGCGCCGCTTCGGGCAGGCGGGCCTCCAGCGCATCGCTCCAGGCCCACAGCGTGCGCGCGTAATGCGGCCGCAGGTTTTCAACGTCCACCTCTTCCAGCCCGCCGTTGGTCATGGCTTGCATGACCACGCTGATATGCGTTAATTCACCGCCGGGGAAGATGTATTTTTCGATGAATTCGCCCATGCCATTACCCAGCTCGCCGTTGTAGACGCCGGCAGCGGTAATGCCGTGGTTCATGATCAGCCCGCCCGGCCTGAGCAAGCGGCGCAGCTTGGCGAAGTAGCCTTCCAACTGGGCGCGGCCCACATGCTCGAACATGCCCACCGATGCAATCTTGTCGTAGGGCATGGACTCGTCCAGCTTGCGGTAATCCAGCAGTTCCATGCGAACCCGGCAGGCCAGACCCTTTTCCTGGATCAACCTCGTCACATGCGCGTGCTGGTTGCGCGACAGCGTGATGCCGGTGGCGTCCACGCCATAGTGCTCGGCGGCCCATAGCAGCAGGCCGCCCCAGCCCGCGCCCACATCCAGAAAACGCTCGCCAGCACGCAGGCGCAGCTTGCGGCAGATGAGGTCAAGCTTGGCTTCCTGGGCTTCTGCCAGCGTCATGTCCGGCGTGCGGAAATACGCGCAGGAATAGACACGGCGCGGGTCCAGCCACAGCGCATAGAAATCATCGGACAGGTCGTAATGGAATTCGATCTGCTTGGCGTCCCGCTCGATGGAATGGCGCCACACCGACATCACGCGGCGCACCAGTTCGGTCAGCCATCCGCCTTGCGCCGCCTCTACGGGCGACCCCGGCAACAGCGCCGATGCCGCCGCCATGACGTCGCGCATATTGCCTTCGATATTGATGCGCCCTTCCACGTAGTCCTGCCCCAGCACGCCCACGGCGCCTTCGGCCAAATGGGCGAGCGCCCCCTTGTCATGCGTGACGAAGCGCACGCGCGGGTCGGGCGGCCCCAGCACCGCGCCATCAGGCAGAACCAGTTGGACCGGCACCGGCAGGCCTTCAAGTTTGCGTTCCACGACAGACAACAAAGGATTCACGGCTTCTCCTCTGAACATGACCGGGTCGTCGGCGACTTTATCGGATAATTCCCGACACTTCGCTGTCAGGCGGACCGTGATAAAGTCGCTGGCTTGGCGCGCGACTGGCGGGTAACCGTTGGCGCGCCCTGTCCCCTGCGTTTTACCGCGACCACCATGTCCCCATCATCTGTTTCCCGTAGCGGCCTGCCCGGCTGGCTTATCCTCATGGGCGCGCTGACCGCGATCGGCCCGTTCGCCATCGACATGTACCTGCCCGCGTTCCCGACCATCGCGGCAAACCTGGGCGTGCCGCGCGGCGATGTCGAACGCACGCTGGCCGCCTACCTGATCGGTCTGGCGCTGGCGCAGGTGTTCTACGGGCCGATGGCCGACCGCTTCGGCCGCAAGCCGCCGCTGATGGTGGGGCTGGCGCTCTTCATGGTGGCGTCCCTGGGTTGCGCGCTGTCCAGTTCCGTCGAAGCGCTGACCGGCTGGCGCGTGGTGCAGGCCATGGGTGGGGCGGCGGGCATCGTGATCCCACGCGCAGTCATCCGCGACCACTACGAAACGCACGAGGCAGCGCGCGCCATGTCGCTGCTGATGCTGATCATGGGCCTGGCCCCGATCCTGGCGCCGCTGGCGGGCGGGCAATTGCTGGCCATTGCCTCGTGGCGCAGCCTGTTCTGGATCATGCTGGCTGGCGGCGCGATGCTGATGTTCGCGGTGGCCAAGATCATGAAGGAATCCCTGGCGCCCGAGCGCGTCGTGCCGCTGCGCTGGAGCACCATCCTGCGCAACTACCGCGACCTGTTCGCGCATCGCGGCTTCATGGCGCACAGCCTGGCGGGTGGATTCGGCCAGGCCGGCATGTTCGCCTACATCATTGGTTCGCCGCGCGTATTCATCGAACTTTATGGCGTCGCGCCCCAGTATTACGGCCTGCTGTTCGGCACCAACGCGCTGTCGCTCATCATCTGCTCGCAAATCAGCGCCCGCCTGTTGCGCACCTATACCCCCCGCCAGTTGCAGCACAAGGCGCTGATCTCGCTGGCCACGGCCAGCCTTGTGGCGGTGGCCCTGACATTGGCCGGCTGGATGACGCTGCCTCTCTTGATGATGTGTTTGATTGGCTACATGGGCAGCCAGGGCTTTGTGAACCCGAATTCGGCGGCGCTTGCGTTGTCGGAACAGGGTAAGCGCCTGGGGGCGGCGTCGGCATTATTGGGGACGCTGCAACTGTCCTGCGGCGCGCTGGCCGGATTCGCCGTCAGCGCCTGGCAAACGGACAGCGCCTTGCCCCTGACCACCACGCTGGCGGCCTGCGCCTGCCTGTCCTGGGTTTCTGGGCGTGTCGCGCAAACGCACACCGCGCAAGCTTGACCGCTTGATCTGCCAGCAATTTTCGTATTAGAATCTCGGTCTTCACATGAAGTTTCCCGTGCGGGACTACTATGCTTTGTAGTTCAGCACTCTGACCCCAACCGCGCATTTCGGTATTTTGGTGCATGCCTTGGTACATACCTCGGTAGACCTCAGTACAAGGCGGATGGCAGGCAGCGGGTATAAGCACGGGGCAGGTTTCACTTGCCCCTCATCCACTAAGACTGGGTGGCCGGCAACGCAGCGCAATACAACGCGCACCAATGCGAACTACACAGCCCGGCGGCTAAAACCCTGTCTACCTCCCCCAAGCGATGCGCGACAAGAACGACATAAAGAGGTGCATCCATGGCACGCGTATGCCAAGTGACCGGCAAAGGCCCGATGGTGGGCAACAATGTTTCGCACGCGAACAACAAGACCAAGCGTCGCTTCCTGCCGAACCTGCAATCGCGCCGGTTCTGGGTTGAAAGCGAAAACCGCTGGGTTCGCCTGCGTGTTTCGGCTAAGGCCATCCGCACGATCGACAAGAACGGCATCGAAGCCGTGCTGGCCGAAATGCGTGCCCGCGGCGAAATGGCCTAATCGGCCTCCCCGCCAATCTACATACTAGGAGCACGACATGGCCAAAGGTATCCGCGAAAAGATCAAGCTCGAGTCGACTGCCGGCACGGGTCATTTCTACACGACCACCAAGAACAAGCGCAACATGCCCGAGAAGATGCTGATCAAGAAATTTGATCCGGTCGCTCGCAAGCACGTGGACTACAAGGAAACCAAGCTGAAGTAATTCAGCCGGTTTCCGGTGAGTCGAAAAAGGCCCTGCCGCAACGCAGGGCCTTTTTCATTGCAGGATCATAAAAGAGCATGTTTCAATTGGCCGCTACCGGCTGCGCGCCGCGCGCCTGGCCCCGCTTGAAACCCCTACGCCTGCGATACCGCCATGCTCCCCTCCTGCCTTACCTTGCTGCGCCGCGCACTTGCGCCCGCACTCCTGGCCCTGGCGCTGACGCCCGTCGGCGCTGCCGTCGCCAAGGACAAGCAACCGCCAATACGCATTGGCGAGATCAACAGCTACAAGGCCATACCCGCCTTTCTGGGGCCGTATAAGAAAGGCTGGCAGTTGGCGGTGGAACAGGTCAATGCCGAAGGCGGCGTGCTGGGCAGGAAGCTGGAAGTCATCTCACGCGATGACAACGGCAACCCGGGCGATTCGGTGCGCGCCGCGCAAGAGCTGATTGCCCGCGAAAAAGTGGAACTGCTGTTCGGCGGCTTCCTCTCCAACACCGGCTTGGCGCTGACCGACTTCGCCAAACAGCAGAAAGTGTTCTTCCTGGCCGCCGAGCCGCTGACCGACAAGATCACCTGGCAAGAGGGCAACCGCTACACCTACCGCCTGCGCCCTTCCACCTGGATGCACGTGGCGGCGCTGGCGCCCAAGGCGCTGGCCTTGCGCAAGAAGCGCTGGGCCATCGTCTACCCCAATTACGAATACGGGCAATCCGCCGTGGCCACCTTCAAGGCCATGATGAAGTCGTTCCAGTCCGACGTGGAATTCGTGGCGGAACAAGCCGTGCCGCTGGGCAAGGTGGATGCCGGCGCGGTGGTGCAGGCCCTGGCCGACGCCAAGCCCGACGCCATCTTCAACGTGCTGTTCGCCGCCGACCTGACCCGCTTCGTGCGCGAGGGCAACACCCGTGGACTGTTCGAGAACATGCCCGTGGTGTCCGTGCTGTCGGGCGAACCGGAATACCTGGAACCGCTGGGCGCCGACACCCCCACGGGCTGGATCGTGACCGGCTACCCCTGGTATGCCATCGACACGCCCGCCAACACCGCCTTCGTCGAGGCCTACAAGAAGCGCTACAACGAAACGCCCAAAGTGGGGTCAGTGGTGGGCTATGCGTCGCTGATGTCCATCGCCCAAGGCCTGAAGGCCGCCGGCGCCGTGGACACCGAGAAGCTGGTGGACGCCTTTGCCGGCCTGAAGGTGGACACGCCCTATGGCCAGATCCAATACCGCAAGATCGACCATCAATCGACGATGGGCGTCTACGTGGGCGTGACGGCCCTGGAAGACGGCAAGGGCATCATGAAAGACTTCGCCTATATCGACGGCGCCCGCCTGCAGCCGCCCGATGAGCAAGTCCGCAAGATGCGTCCCGCGCACTGATGAGCCTGTCGGGGCTGCTGTCGCAGCTGCTTAACGGCCTGGCAGACGCCAGCGCCTTGTTCCTGGTGTCCGCGGGCCTGTCGCTGATATTCGGCGTGACCCGCGTGGTGAACTTCGCCCACGGCTCGTTCTACATGCTGGGCGTCTACCTGGCCTGGACATTCACCACCTGGTTCGGCAACGGCCCCGCGTATTGGGCGGGCCTGTTGCTGGCCGCGCTGGTGACCGGCCTGATCGGCGCCGCGGCCGAATGGCTGGTGCTCAAGCGCCTGTACCGGGCGCCTGAATTGTTCCAGTTACTGGCCACGTTTGCGCTGGTGCTCATCATCGGCGATGCGGCGCTGGCCATCTGGGGCCCCGAGGATCTGTTCGCCGCGCGCGCCCCCGGCCTGTCCGGCGCGGTCCAGATCCTGGGCCGCCGCTTTCCGCAGTACGACCTGCTGTTGATCGCCGCCGGCCCCATCGTGCTGGGCCTGTTGTGGCTGCTCTTGATGCGTACGCGCTGGGGCCGTTTGCTGCGCGCCGCCGCGGAAAACCGCAGCATGCTGGCCGCGCTGGGCGTGAACCAGGCCTGGCTGTTCACCTCCGCTTTTACCTTGGGCGCCTTCCTGGCCGGGCTGGGCGGCGCGCTTGCCGCCCCGCGTGTCCCCGCCACCCTGGGGCTGGACCTGGAGATCATCGCCAGCGCGTTCGTGGTGGTGGTGGTGGGCGGCCTGGGGTCGATACCCGGCGCCTTTCTGGCCGCGCTGCTGATCTGCTGCGTCAAAGCCGTGTTCGTTTTCCTGGGGCAGGTGCACATCGGCCCCTGGGTGTTCAACCTGTCGAAACTGACCTTGCTGGCCGAGTTTGCCGTGATGGCGGTAGTGCTGGTGGTGCGCCCTTGGGGCTTGCTGGGCAAGCCGCCTGCCCCCAGCGCCCACGCCAGTGCGCCCGAACGCCCCATTGCGCCCGCCGGCCGTCGGCTGCGGCTTGCCTATGGCCTGTTGCTGCTTCTGCTGGCGCTGGTGCCCGTCGCAACCTTGCAGTGGCCGTACCTGGGCATCTTGATGACCGAGATCCTCATTGCCGCCCTGTTCGCGGCCAGCCTGCACTTTTTGACCGGCCTGGCGGGCATGACCTCTTTTGGCCACGCCGCCTGGTTTGGCTTGGGCGCCTATGGCGCCGCGCTGCTGCTCAAGCTGGCGGCCGTTCCCATGGAGGCCGCCCTGCTGCTGGGCCCCTTTGCCGCCGCGTTCGGCGCGCTGCTGTTCGGCTGGTTCTGCGTGCGCCTGTCCGGCGTGTACCTGGCCATGCTGACGCTGGCCGTTGCGCAAATACTGTGGGCGCTTGCCTATCAGTGGGATGACGTCACGGGCGGCAGCAATGGCCTGATCGGGCTGTGGCCCGCGCCATGGCTGACGCAAGGCCCCTGGTTCTATTACGTGACGCTGGCCGTGTGCGCGGCCGGCATCGCCTGGCTGCGCCGTCTGGCTTTTTCACCACTGGGTTATGCGCTGCGCGGCGTGCGCGATTCGCCCTTGCGCGCCGAGGCGCTGGGCGTGGAGACCCGGCGCGTACAGTGGGCAGGCTTCGTCGCGGCGTCCTTCGCGGCGGGCATGGCGGGGTCGCTCTATGCGTTTTCCAAAGGCAGCATCGCCCCCGACGTGATGGCGGTGAGCCGCTCGGTGGACGGGCTGGTGATGGTCTTGCTGGGCGGCTTGCAGACGCTGGCGGGGCCGTTGGTGGGCGCGGCCGCCTACACCTGGCTGCAAGACGCCGCCGCGCGCAGCACCGAGTACTGGCACGCCGTGCTGGGCCTGGCCATCCTGGCGCTGGTCATGGTCTTTCCGGACGGCTTGGCGGGAGCCGCGGCGCGGCTACGCGGGAGGCGTGCATGACGTCCACCGGCGCCCTGCTGCAAGTGGAAGGCTTGCGCAAATCCTTTGGCGGCATCGACGCGCTGGCCGGCGTGTCCTTCACGCTTGAAGCGGGCCGGATGCTGGCCTTGATTGGCCCGAATGGCGCGGGCAAGTCCACCTGCTTCAACGTGCTGGGCGGCCAGCTACGGCCGGACGCCGGATCCGTACGGTTGGACGGCCGCGAACTGGTGGGCCTGTCGGCCGGCAAGATCTGCCGGCTGGGCGTGGGCCGCACTTTTCAGACCGCCGCCACGTTCCGGTCGATGACAGTGCGCGAAAACGTGCAGACCGCCCTGCTGGCGCGCGACCGCCTGCTGTTTCGCCCCTGGCGCCGCGCGGACCAACACGCGGCCGACGAAGCCATGGCCTTGTTGTCGCAAGTGCAAATGGCCGACAAGGCCGAGTCGCCCTGCGGCACCTTGGCCTATGGCGACGTCAAGCGGGTTGAGCTTGCCATGGCGCTGGCGCACCAACCGCGCCTGCTGCTGATGGACGAACCCACAGCCGGCATGGCCACCAACGAAAGGCACGCGCTGATGCGGCTGACGCGTCAACTGGCCGACACTCAGCGCATCGCGGTGCTGTTCACCGAACACAGCCTGGACGTGGTGTTCAAGCACGCCGACCACATCGCGGTACTGGTGCGCGGCGCGCTGCTGGCCGAAGGCGCCCCCGCCGTCATCGCGGCGGACGAACGAGTGCGCGCGGCCTACCTGGGCACCGAAGCGCCCTGAAGCCCGGCGCGGCAATCCGGCTTGAACTCGGGCTTCAACTCGAGCTTCAACCCGTGCGTTGACCCGTACCGCTTGACCCATGCGGATCAACCTCGTCCTGCGCATGGGGCGCTTGGCATTCCCAGAAAATCCTGGCCTGGCAGCCCGCGCATATATCGCGGTCCAGCCGGGCGTAGATCGAGCGCAGGGCCGTTGCCTTGTCGGGGTAGATATGGTCGGCGCCCAGCCGATCCAGAAAGCCCGTGCGCCGCCACATGTCCAGCACTTCAGGCCGGGGGCGGTGGAAATACAGGTCGCCTCCCATCGCACGCCGGGCCGCAAGCTCGTCTTCCCAGACCTGCGCGCCGGCCAGGTCAATGAAGTTCATGCTCTTGGCCATCACCAGCAGGTGGCGCGGCGCATCGGGTGCGGCACGCAGCTCGTGCAAACGTTGCGCCACATGGGCCGCCGCCCCAAAGTAGATAGAGCCTTCCATGCGCAACAGCTTCAGTTGCGGGCATTCGGGCAAAGCGTCTGGCTGATGCGCAAGTACGACAAAACGCCGATCCGGGCCACGCGAATCAAACCCCATCGTGCGCATCGCCGGGCGCGAGGTGCGATGCAGATACGCCATCAGCGACAGCACGGTGCCCAGCAGAATCGCCACTTCCATGCGAATGGTGACGGTGGCGGCCAGCGTGGCGGCGGCAATCGCGCATTCGCCGCGCTGCATGCCGATCAGTTGCCGCCAACGCGGAATATCCAGCAGCGTCCAGGCCACCAGCAACAGCAGCCCGGAAATGGCGGCGTTCGGAATCATGGCCAGCAAGGGGGCCGACAAGGCCACCAACACCACCAGCAGCACGGCGGAAAAAACCGCCGCCAGGGGCGTTCTGGCGCCCGCTTCGAAATTGGGAATGGACCGGTTCAACGACCCGCACGACAAGTAGCAGGAAAAGAAGCCGCCCACGATGTTGGACAGCCCCTGGCCCACGAATTCGCGATTGGCGTCGATGCGCTGACCTGATCGGGTAGCCACCGCCTTGGCGATGGAAATGGATTGCGCCAGCGCCACGATGGTCAGCGCGAACGCCAGGCTGAGCAGGTCAGGCAAGGCGCGCCAATCCACGCTCGGGACATGAAACGGCGGCCACGGTTGCGCGATGGCGCCCACCACCGACACCGGATCCCCGCCGTGCCTGGCGACCCACGAATTGAATGCCGCGGCCGCCAGCGCACCGGCCACCAGACCAAACAGCATGTAGGGCTTACGCTTGTCCAGCCGGCGCGTCAGCAAGGCCACGCCCAAGGTCACAAGCGTCACCATCACCGCGCCCGGGTGTATCTGGTCCAGATGCGTGCCCACGCTGACCAGCAAGGCGCCCGCGCCATGAGAGTCCGGCGACGGCACGCCCAGGCCGTCCTTCAAGGCATGCACCGCGATCAGAATGGCCGCGCCGCTGGTAAAGCCGAACAGGGCCGACGGTGAAATGAAGTGCGCCAGCGACCCCAGGCGCAGCGTGCCCACCAGCCACTGCATCAGGCCAACCAACACCGTGACCGCCAGCGCCAGCTCGATGTAGCCAGGGCTACCGGCCACAGCCAAGGGCGTCAGCACTGCGAACAAGGCCAGCGAATTGGCATTGGTGGGGCCCGACATGACATGGCGACTGGACCCGAACAGCGCCGCGACAATACAGGGGATGATGGCGGAATACAGGCCGTATTCGGCGGGCAGCCCGGCCAGCGTGGCAAAGGCCACGCCTTGCGGCAGCACCAGCAGCGCGCCCAACAGCCCGGCGGACAAATCCGCGCGCAAGGTCACGCGGCTGACGTCGTCCACCCACGAACCGAATAGGCGGCTCGCCAGTTTGCTTGCCCCACCCGTCATCTTGTCGCCTGCTCCCTCTTGTTGCCCGCGCCGTCTTCTCGTCGGCGGCTTGATGTGTGGAAAGCCGTCTAGCGTAATCCCTCACGGTGGCGCACGCAACGCAAACGGGCTGCGGACGGCTCAGGCCGCCCCGCCGCCGCGCCGCGCACGCATGGCGTGCCCGATGGCCATCAGCACGTCGTCGGACACCAGGCGCGCCGCCATGGGCAAGAGTTCATCTTCTTCACGCTGGATGTGGGCGGCATAGGCCTGCGTGAATGCCTGGACCTGCTCGGGCGGCAAGCTCGCCGGCCGGCCGGCCGCCACCTGGGCCAGGGTCTGGCGCAATGGCGCCCACAAGCGTTCCAAGCGGCGATGCTCGTCCATCAGGCCCTGCACCAGCGCGTGCAGGCAGCCCGCGTCCGACCCCGCCATGGATTCGATCAAGGCAGGAAACAGGTCTTGTTCTTCGTCTTCATGATGATGCGCGGCCGCGGTCTCGAAATAACGGGACACGCTGGCGGCGGCGGTTTGCGCGGCCTCGTCGCTGCCATGCTGCGGAAGGTGCGCGGCCAGCCGCGTCAGCGTGGCGCACTGACGCGCGATGCGCCCGTGACAGGCCGACAACAGCGCCAGCGGATCATCCGCCCCCGGCGCGGGCGCCGGACCACCAGGAAAGCTCACCGCCATCGCACACCTCCCAAGCATGCCCCTTAACCGGAATGGCCACGCCACCACATTCGGACCGAGTCCCAGGCGCGCCCCGCGAATCCCGCTTCGGCCACGGGTTCCAGCGCCACCACCGGAAACTGCATCGCCGGCTTGCCGTCCACCATCACGCGCAAGGCCCCCACCGTTTGCTGGGCCGCGATGGGCGCCACCAGCGGCTGCTGCGGCGTCCACACGGGTTCGACCTTGGCGCCAGCCGGCACGGTCACATAGGCATCCCGCGCGAAGCCCGCCTTCAAGCTGTCGCTTGCGCCTTTCCAGACTTCGGGCGTGGCCACCTCCTGGCCGCGCGCGTACAGCTTGATGGTATTGAAACCCTGGAATCCCCACTCCAGCAACTGCCGGCTTTCCTGCGTGCGCAGCTTGTCGGACGCCGTGCCCACCACCACCGTGATCAAGCGCCGCTGGTCGGCGCCATTGGGTCGGCGCGCGCTGGCAATGATGCAATAGCCGGCGGACTCGGTATGCCCCGTCTTCAACCCGTCCACGCTGGGGTCCAGCCACAGCAGACGGTTGCGGTTGGGCTGCGTGATCTTGTTGAACGTGAACTGCTTGGCCGAATCGTAGGTCTTGTACAACTGCGGGAAATCGCGGATGAAGCGCGTGGCCAGAATGGACAGGTCGCTGGCCGTGGAATAGGTGCCCGGGTCGGGCAAGCCATGCGGGCTGGCAAAGTGCGTGGCGTGCAGGCCCAGCCTTGCCGCCGTGTCGTTCATGCGCGCGACGAAGGCTTCCACGCTGCCGGAAACGGCTTCCGCCAAGGCAATGGCCGCGTCGTTGCCGGACTGGATCATCAAGCCGCGCAGCAAGTCATCCACCGTCACTTTCGAGCCAGGCTCCAGGAACATCTTCGAGCTGCCCGCGGGCACTTTCCAGGCCCGCGTCGAAATAAGCACCGTTTGGTCCGGCGTCAATTCCTTCTTGTTCAATGCCTCGAACACCACGTAGGCCGTCATGATCTTGGTCAGCGATGCCGGTTCAATCCGGGTGGTGGCCGCGTGCGACGCGATCACCTGTCCGCTGGTCTCATCCAGCAACAGCCAGGCCTTGGCCGACAACACCGGTTCGGGCATCGATTGCGCCATCGCGCTGGACAGGCATGCGGTTGCGACGAGCAAGCTCGCCGCCAGTTTCTTCATCAGCATAGGGGTACGTTGCATTCCTGCATTCTGGTTTTTCGCACGCAATTGGAACACGGCGGGCAGCATTGGTTCAGCGTCGCGCCGCGCTGCAAATACAGGGCTTTCCGACACGGCATTTCCGGCGGAACCCTTGCAGCAAGCACTTTTCTGCGTCAAAACAACAAACAGCGGCTTAAATCCCGGCGAAAAGCCGCTTAAACGACGCGTCTTCCGCTATCATCGGGCGCGTGGCGTTCAATGCCGATACCCGGCGCGCGCTGCCTCATGTCCTCAACTACGGATTTTGACCATGGCCACGAAAGCAAAAGCTCCTGCCAAGAAAGTCACCAAGCCCGCCGTCAAGGCGCCCGCAAAGAAGGCAACCGCCGCCAAGACTGCTGTGAAGCCCGCAGCAAAGAAGGCCGTCGCCGCCAAGAAGGTCGCTGCTGCACCCAAGGCCATCAAGGCTGCCCTGAACAAGACCCAACTGGTCGCTTACATCGTTGAGCAATCCGGCGTTGAAGCCAAGGCCGTCAAGGCCGTTCTGGCCAGCCTGGAAACCTCGGTGCTGGGTTCCGTGGACAAGAAGGGCGTCGGCGAATTCACGCTGCCCGGCCTGTTCAAGGTTGCCGTGCAGAAGGTTCCCGCCAAGGCCAAGCGCTTCGGCAAGGACCCGTTCACTGGCGTTGAGCGCTGGTTCCCCGCCAAGCCGGCTTCGGTCAAGGTGAAGGTTCGCCCGCTCAAGAAGCTGAAGGACGCCGCGCAGTAATTCGCGCGACCATCCGGTCAAGCCGGAAAGGCCCGCCTCGAAAGAGGCGGGCCTTTCTTTTTTTGCCGACCATTTTGCGTGACTCCGAATCGGCGGTTAGAATTTATCTTAACGTTAAGAAACTTCATATCAAAGTATTACACCATGCCTACGACTGACCTTGTCGATCTGGTGATCTCGCAATGGAGCACGGAATGTCCCACGCAGGACTTTGCCGCCATGGCCGTCATCACCCGCGTGTTCCGCTTGAACGCCTTCGCCACCCGCAACGTGAATCGCAGCTTTCGCCGCCACAACCTGCACCAGGGCGAATTCGATGTGCTGGCCACGCTTTACCGCACGGGCGCGCCGCACGCCATGAATCCGCAGAAGCTGGTTGACGCGCTGCTGCTTACCTCGGGCGCCATGACCAACCGGCTGGACCGCCTGGAGCAAGCCGGCCTGCTGGTGCGCAACCCCAACCCGGACGACCGCCGCGGCATCATCGTGTCGCTCACCGCGGAAGGCCTGCGCGTGATCAAGCTGGTGCTGAAGGACTATTTGAAGGACCTGGGCGAACTGCTCGACCCACTATCCCCCACGGAACGCAAGCAACTGGCCGGGCTGTTGAAAAAACTGCTGCTCAAACATGATCAGGAAACTCCGGGAGGCATCGGCGCCTGACACGCAGTACCCATCCGGCCGATTCGATTTCGCCGCCTGCCTTACCCGCCAGACTCTTACCCGCCCGACTCGCCTTACCTCTTATGACTTCCGCTTCCGCCCCCACCCCGATGCCGGTGCTGACCGCGCCCATCATCCTGTTGATGTCCGTGGCTACCGGCCTGGCCGTCGCCAGCAACTACTACGCGCAGCCTCTGTTGCACACGATCGGCCAGCAATTCGGGCTGTCAAACGCGGCGGCCGGCGCCATCGTCACCACCGCTCAACTCAGCTATGCGCTGGGGTTGATGCTGCTGGTGCCATTGGGCGACCTGTTCGAACGCCGCGGCCTGATTGTGCTGATGACGCTATTGTCCGCAGGCGGGCTGCTGATTTCGTCCTTTGCCAACAACATCATCGTGCTGCTGGTGGGCACCGCGCTGACGGGCCTGCTGTCCGTCGTCGCCCAGATTCTGGTGCCGTTCGCGGCGACCCTGGCCGCGCCGCATGAGCGAGGCAAGGCCGTGGGCACCGTCATGAGCGGCCTGTTGCTGGGTATTTTGCTGGCCCGCACCGTTGCCGGCGCGCTGGCCGACCTGGGCAGTTGGCGCACGGTGTACTGGGTGGCCGCCATCCTGATGCTGATCATGTCCGCCGTTCTTTGGCGCGTGCTGCCCCGCTATCAGAGTCCGACGTCGATGAGCTACCCCCGCCTGCTGGGTTCGATCCTGCGCATGTTCGTCGAAGAGCCGCTGTTTCGCGCCCGATCGCTGCTGGGCTTTCTGTTGTTCGCCGCGTTCAGCATGCTGTGGACGCCGCTGACCTTCCTGCTCGCCAGCCCCCCTTATGCGTTCAGCAATACCACCATCGGCCTGTTCGGGTTGGCGGGAGCGGCGGGCGCCTATGCCGCCAACCGGTTTGGCCGGCTGGCCGACCAGGGCCTGGGCAACCTGGCTACCCGCGTCGGGCTGCTGTTGTTGCTGGGTTCCTGGGGCTGTTGGCGTTTGGCCAGATGTCGATGCTGGCGCTGCTGGCGGGCATCGTGGTGCAGGACCTGGCGATCCAGGGCGTCCATGTCACCAATAGCAGTTCGCTGTATCGCCTGCGCCCCGAAGCCCGCAGCCGCCTGACCGCCGGCTACATGACCAGCTACTTCCTCGGCGGCGCCTCCGGTTCACTGGTATCGTCCTGGCTTTACGCCCATTTCGGCTGGCCCGGCGTGGTCATCGCGGGCGCTGTTCTGGGCGTGGTTACATTGGCCTATGGCGCCTTGGCGCCCAGTGCGCGCATCCCCGAAACAGCCCCGCCCCCGCGCCGCGTCTAGCACCTCCTATAATCAGGGGTTTTGACCGCCACCGCGTCAGGCCGCCCCCGCGTCCACGCGGCGGGGCGGCTCACCCTTTTTTGCCACCGTGCCCGAGCCCATGCAGGAACGTTACCTCCCCACTACCGTCGAAGCGGCCGCCCAACAAGACTGGCAGGCCCGCGACGCCTATCTGGTCCATGAACACGCGAAGAACGCCGACGGCTCCGAAAAGCCGAAGTTCTACGCCTGCTCGATGCTGCCCTACCCCAGCGGCAAGCTGCACATGGGCCACGTGCGCAACTACACCATCAACGACATGATGGCGCGCCAGTTGCGCATGCGTGGCTATAACGTCCTGATGCCCATGGGCTGGGACGCCTTCGGCATGCCGGCGGAAAACGCCGCCATCAAGTCCAAGGTGCCGCCGGCCAAATGGACCTACGACAACATCGCCTACATGAAGAAGCAGATGAAGGCGATGGGTCTGGCAATCGACTGGACGCGCGAAATGTGCGCCTGCGATCCCCAGTACTACAAGTGGAACCAGTGGCTGTTCCTGAAAATGCTGGAAAAAGGCGTGGCCTACCGCAAGACCCAGGTTGTGAACTGGGACCCGGTTGACCAAACCGTGCTGGCCAACGAACAGGTCATCGACGGCCGTGGCTGGCGCTCGGGCGCGCTGGTTGAAAAGCGCGAGATTCCTGGCTACTACCTGCGCATCACCGACTACGCCGACGAGCTGCTGGGCGCCGTCCAGAACGACCTGCCCGGTTGGCCCGAGCGCGTGCGCCTGATGCAGGAAAACTGGATCGGCAAGTCCGAGGGCCTGCGTTTCGCCTTCCCGCACAAGATCGCCGGCCAGGACGGCCAACTGATCCAGGACGGCAAGCTGTATGTCTTCACCACCCGCGCCGACACCATCATGGGCGTGACCTTCTGCGCCGTGGCGCCGGAACACCCGTTGGCCACGCACGCCGCGCGCAACAACCCCGAGCTGGCCGCCTTCATCGAACAGTGCAAGCTGGGCGGCACGACCGAGGCCGAGATGGCCACGCGCGAAAAGGAAGGCATGCGCACGGGCCTGACCGTCACGCACCCGATCACGGGCGCGGACGTCGAGGTCTGGGTGGGCAACTACGTGCTGATGACCTACGGCGACGGCGCCGTCATGGGCGTGCCCGCGCACGACGAACGCGATTTCGCCTTCGCCAAGAAATACGACCTGCCCATCGCGCAGGTCGTGGACGTGGCCGGCAAGGAATACTCCACCGCCGCCTGGCAGGAATGGTATGGCGACAAGCAGTCGGGCCGCACCATCAACTCCGGCAAATACGACGGCCTGTCGCACAAAGAAGCCGTGGACGCCATCGCCACCGACCTGGGCGCGCAAGGCCTGGGCGAAAAGCAGACCACCTGGCGCCTGCGCGACTGGGGCATCTCGCGCCAGCGCTACTGGGGCACCCCGATCCCGATCATCCACTGCGCCGATTGCGGCCCGGTGCCGGTTCCCGAAAAAGACCTGCCCGTTGTCCTGCCCGACGACCTGATCCCCGATGGCAGCGGCAACCCGCTAGCCAAGAACGAAGCCTTCCTGTCCTGCGCCTGCCCCAACTGCGGCAAGCCCGCGCGCCGCGAAACGGACACGATGGATACCTTCGTGGATTCGTCCTGGTACTTCATGCGCTATACCTCGCCGGGCAACGACAACGCCATGGTCGACGCGCGCAATGATTACTGGATGCCGATGGACCAGTACATCGGCGGCATCGAGCACGCCGTGCTGCACCTGCTGTATGCGCGCTTCTGGACCAAGGTCATGCGCGACATGGGCCTGCTCAATTTTGACGAGCCCTTCACCAAGCTGCTGTGCCAGGGCATGGTGCTGAACCACATCTATTCGCGCAAGACGGCCCAGGGCGGTATTGAATATTTCTGGCCTGAAGATGTTGAAAACGTCTACGACGAGCGTGGCGCCATCACCGGCGCCAAGCTGAAGTCGGACGGTTCGGCCATTACGTATGGCGGCGTGGGCACGATGTCCAAGTCCAAGAACAACGGCGTCGACCCGCAATCGCTGATCGACACGCTGGGCGCCGACACGGCTCGCCTGTTCGTCATGTTCGCCAGCCCGCCCGAGCAGACCCTTGAATGGTCGGATTCCGGCGTGGAAGGCTCCAACCGCTTCCTGCGCCGCCTGTGGTCCATCAGCTACGCGCGCCGCGACGCCGTGGCCCGTGGCCTGGCCAATGGCGCCGACTGGTCGCAAGCCACCGCCGCCGTCAAGGATCTGCGCCGCGAGGTCTACACGCTGCTCAAGCAGGCCGACTACGACTACCAGCGCATCCAGTACAACACCGTCGTGTCCGCCTGCATGAAGATGCTGAACGCCATCGACGACGCCAAGCTGCCCGAAGATGCCGCCGCCGATGCCGCTTATGCCGAAACGCTGGGCGTGCTGCTGCGCGTGCTGTACCCGGTGGTGCCGCACATCACCTGGCATCTGTGGCAAGACCTGGGCTACGCAAAAGAGCTGGGCGACCTGCTGGACGCACCGTGGCCGCATGTGGACGAAGCCGCCCTGATCGCGGACGAAATCGAGCTGATGCTCCAGGTCAACGGCAAGCTGCGCGGCTCCATCCGCGTGGCCGCCGGCGCCGCCAAGGAAGACATCGAAAAACTCGCAGCCAGCCAGGAAGAGGTTTCCCGCTTCCTGGAAGGCCGTCCGCCCAAGCGCGTCATCGTGGTGCCGGGCAAACTGGTCAACGTCGTAGGCTGATGAGGTCAAGCATGTACACCGCCGGGCAACTCTCGCACTCCCCCCGCCAATCCTGGCTGCTGCGCAGCGCCTGCCTGGCGCTGTTCATGCTGCTCTCCGCTTGCGGCTTCGCGCTACGCGGCGTCACCCCGATGCCGTTCGACACGATGTACATCGGCATGCCGGACAACACCCAGTTCGGCGCCGACGTGCGCCGCGCGCTGCGCGCGGCGTCGCCGAACACCAAGCTGGTGGATACGCCCAAGGAAGCTCAGGCCATCCTGCAACAGGTGAGCGATACCCGCACGCTGCGTGAAGTGTCCTTGAACGCACAAGGCCGGGTCGAGGAATACGAACTGGGCATCAACTACACGTTCCGCCTGATCGATAACCAGGGCCGCGCGCTGATCTCGGACACCACCTTGTCCATCTACCGCGAAATGCCGTATGACGACCAGGTCGTGCAGGCCAAGCAAGGCCAGATCGAAACCTTGTACAAAGCCATGCAGCGCGACCTGGTGTCGCGCCTGCTGCGCCGCTTGACCGCCCCCGACGTGCATCGCGCCTACGAAGAGGCGGCTGAGCGCGGTGAAAACGGCGAGATCCCGCTGTTCGACCCGAACGCTCCGCAGCAAAGAAGAACGCCCACGCCTTGGCAAACGCCGTCCACCACGGACCCGGCGATCCTGCGCTAGGCCATGGCACAGTCTCTGGACGCTGACCGGCTTGCCGAACATCTGCAGCGGCCCGGCAACCGGCTGGCCCCGCTGTATACGGTGTCGGGCGACGAGCCGTTGCTGGTGACGGAAGCGGTCGACACCTTGCGCGCGTCGGCGCGCAACGCGGGCTATACCGAACGGCTTTCCATGGTGATGGATGCCCGCAGCGACTGGAGCAGCGTTCTAGCCGCCACCCAGAGCGTGTCGTTGTTCGGCGACCGCCGCATCCTTGAAATCAAGATTCCCACCGGCAAGCCTGGCAAGTCAGGCGCCGACACCTTGACCAAGCTGGCCGAGCAAGCAGAAAAGCAGGCCGATGCCGACACGCTGATCCTGATTGCGCTGCCTCGGTTGGACAAAGCCACCCGAGAAAGCCGCTGGATGCAGGCGCTTGCCCGTGCCGGCATGATGGTGGACATCGCCAATATCGAACGCGGCAGGCTGCCTGCCTGGGTCGGCATGCGGCTGGCCCGCCAGAACCAGCGTGCAGACGGCGCCACCCTGCAATGGATGGCCGACAAGGTCGAAGGCAACCTGCTGGCCGCCCACCAGGAAATCCAGAAGCTGGGCCTGCTGTACCCGGAAGGCCAACTGGCCGCCGAAGACGTGGAACGCGCGGTGCTGAACGTGGCGCGCTACGACGTTTTCGGCCTGCGTGACGCCATGCTGGCCGGCGACATTGCGCGCACCATCCGCATGATCGATGGCCTGCGCGCCGAAGGCGAAGCCCTGCCGCTGGTGTTGTGGGCAGTGGGCGAAGAAATCCGCCTGCTGGCCCGCGTGGCCGAAGCGCGCGCGCTGGGCCAGGACGTCAATGGCCTGATGCGCAGGCTGCGCATCTTCGGCGCGCATGAACGCCTGGCGCTGCAGGCGCTGAACCGGGTGCAGCCCGGTGTCTGGCCTGCCGCGGTTCAACACGCCCATGATGTCGACCGCCTGATCAAGGGCCTGTCGGTTGCCGGCCGGCTATCGGACCCCTGGGAAGAAATGACCCGCCTGGCCCTGCGTGTCGCGGCCGCCGGCGGACGACCGTGAAGGCGGCAGCGCCGCCAACCTTCGCCTTGCTGTCCCTTTCGCCTTCCGTCTCTGGCTTTGCCCTTCTTGCTTTGCTCCCGATGTCCGGCCTCGCGGCCGGAGATACACTGAATCCCCTGGACCCCTGGCTTTCAGGTGGCCGCCACACCGCCACCCGAAGCTGCCCCCAAACACTCCATGATTGACGCCGCCATGTCCTCGTCCTCCATCGAACACGCCATGCTTACCTTGGGCGAAAACGCCCGGCGCGCCTCGCGCGCCATGATGCGCGCCAATAGCGCCGCGAAGAACAAGGCGCTGCTGGCAATGGCTGACGCCCTGGCCGCCAGCCACGACGAGCTGAAAGCCGCCAACGAAAAAGACGTGTCCGCCGCCCGCGCCAACGGCCTGGAACCGGCCCTGCTCGACCGCCTGACGCTGTCGGACAAAACGCTTGCCCACATGGCCGAAGGCTTGCGCCAGATCGCCGCCCTGCCCGACCCCATCGGCAGCATCACCGCCACCACCGTGCGCCCCAACGGCATGCGCGTGGCCCAGATGCGCGTGCCGCTGGGCGTCATCGGCATCATTTACGAATCGCGGCCCAACGTCACGATCGACGCGGCGGCGCTGTGCCTGAAATCGGGCAATGCCGCCATCCTGCGCGGCGGCAGCGAAGCGCTGCACTCGAACATTGCCTTGGGCCGCGTGGTCCAGACCGGCTTGGCAGCTGCCGGCTTGCCGCCGCAAGCCGTGCAGGTCGTGGCCACCGCCGACCGCGCTGCCGTTGGCAAGCTGATCACCATGACCGAGCATATCGACGTGATCGTGCCGCGCGGCGGCAAGGGCCTGATCGCGCGCCTGTCGCAAGAAGCCCGCGTGCCCCTGATCAAGCATCTGGACGGCAACTGCCACGTCTACATCGACGCGGCAGCCGACCCGGACAAGGCGCACACCATCGCGTTCAACGCCAAGACCTACCGCTATGGCATCTGCGGCGCCATGGAAACACTGTTGGTCGACGCGGTTGCGGCCGTTTCCATTTTGCCGACGCTTGCGGCGGCCTTGATCGAACACGGCGTGGAGCTGCGCGGCTGCCCGCGCACGCTGGCCTTGCTGCCCCACATTACGCCGGCCACCGAAGCCGACTGGGGCACCGAATACCTGGGCCCCATCCTGGCGGTACGCATCGTGGACACGCTGGACGACGCCATCGAGCACATCGCACGCTGGGGCTCGGGCCACACCGACGCCATCGTCACCGAAGACTTGTCGGCCGCGCAACGCTTCCAACGCGAAGTGGATTCCAGTTCGGTCTATGTCAACCTGCCGACCTGCTTCGCGGACGGCTTCGAATATGGGCTGGGCGCAGAAATCGGTATCTCCACCAACCGCCTGCACGCGCGCGGCCCCGTGGGCCTGGAAGGCTTGACCACGCTAAAGTGGGTACTGAACGGCGAAGGTCAGGTGCGCGGCTAAGCCCCACGGGGCGCGCTCCCCGCCGCGCACGCCAGGGCTGACGCAGCCCTGAACACGCGGCGGCGCCAAGCCTTCTACAATACGGCCTGCATTTTCTGCTCTGCCTTCTTATCATCCCAACGCGGCGCGCCGCGCAATCTTGAGATCCCCCCATGCATTCACCTGTCATGGCCATGGCCTTCAGCCTATTCGTGCTTTGCTTCATCACTTGCACGCTCAGCGGCATCGTCTTGTTCTTCTTCAAGTGCAAAGAAATCAACGCCACGCTGAAGCATCCGTACTTGCAGCATCGCCCATGGAAGCAGTACCCGCTGTCGATCCAGGCCGCCATCATGCTGGACTATTTTTTTCGGCTGATGTTTCCCGGCACGCGCTTCTGGCTGATCGGCAACGCCAACGACTTGCTGGGCCACGTCGATCCCAAAAAAACGCCGCTGTCGCTGAAGTGGCCCATTGTCGGTTTCTGGGGTTCGTGCTGGCTCGGGCTGATTGCAATGATCGTCCTGTGGATCATGCTGTTCCTGGGAAGCTGATCCCATGCAGATCCGCATTGAAGACTATCCCGGCAGCGAGCAAGCCGCCCGCATCCTGATCGCGGCGCGCGACGCCGGTGTGGCGGGCCCACGCTTGCCCGCCGACTGCCGGCCACAATCGCTGGCACAGGCCTTTGCCGTTCAGCAGCGCACCGCGCACTGGCTGCAAGCCACGCGGCAGGATCGCATTGCGGCCTGGAAGAGCGCGCTGCCGTCGCCAGAAAAAACCGTGGTGGCGCCCATTTATGCATCCGGCACTGCCTACACCGACGCGGGCCCGATTGCCACGCGCACGGACGTTGTGCGGGTAGAACCCGAAATTGCGTTTGAGCTTGCCCACGACCTGCCCGCCCGCGACACCCCTTACACCGACGCCGAGATAGATGCCGCCGTGGGCAGCGCCCGCTTGGCGCTTGAAGTGCTGGGCTGCCGCTACGCGGCGCCGGAACACGCCAGCCTGCCTGAATTGCTTGCCGACCATATGTTCAATGACGGCCTGGTGCTGGGCCCCCGCCTAGCCTCGCCGGATGCCGCCCCGGCCAGCATGACACTGACCTTGTCGATCAACGGCCGCGAGGTCGAGCAACACCCCGGCCTCCATCCCAACGACCATCCCAAGGCAGGGCTGTACTGGCTGGCCAACTTCCTGCGTGAACAAGGCCTGGGCCTGTCCGCCGGCCAGCACGTCATCACCGGTTCTTACGCCGGATTCCTGGACGTGCCCGCGCATCAGGACATCGAACTGGTCTACGGCGATCTGGGCGTCTTGCGCGTGCGCTTTGGCACGTAGCGGATAGGCGCGCGGCGCCAGCAAGCCTTGCCGCGCCGCCCCATCCGCACAGGGCAGGCCCCTGGTGACTCAGCGTGCCACGGGGTCGGCGATGGTGACGGGGTCGCCGCCCGCTTCGATGATTTCGCCAGCGGCCAGGCACAAGTCTTCGCGATAGCGGCCCGCCACGATCTGCACGCCGACCGGGCTTGGACCCACGCTGCTCATGGCTTGACCCATTGCCACCGACAAGCCGGGCAAGCCCATGAAGGGCACGCCGATCTGCGTCATTTGAGCGCGCCACACGCGGGCGTACGCGGCGTCGCCTTGTAAATCAAGCTTGTCCGGAAACGGCAGTTCAGCCGATACCGGCAACAACAGGATGGGGTAGTCGGCCAGGAACACTTCCCACATGCGGGTCAACGTTGCCCGGCGCGTCAACACGGCGGAAAAATTATTCAGATTGGCGTCGGCCGCCTTGTCGCGCTGGCCGCGCAACGCGACCAACGCCCCTTGGTCGCCCTCTTTTTCCGCGGCTGCCACCATGGCGTCATAGCCGTCAGCCATCCACATCCGCACCTGAAGGTCGGCCGCTTCCTGCATGGGAGGCACCGCCTCCAGCGTATCCACCGTCCAGCCGGCTTCGGTCAGGCGACGCGCGGCCTCCTGTAATGCCTTGACGACCGCGGGTTCGGTGTCCATGCCATCAGGGTTCAAGCACAGCGCGGCCCGGCGCGGCACGTCCGGCCCCACCAGCGGAGCCGGCACCCACCACGGGTCGCGCGGGTCGGGGGCGGCCAGCACGGCAAGCCCCAGGCGCACGTCGGCAATGGTGCGGCCCAAGGGTCCGGACACCGCCGTCAGTTGTCCGCCGATGGAGCGTTCGGGCAGCGCCGCGTTGTAAGCCGCCACGCGGCCAAGCGACGGACGCAAGCCGTGCACGCCGCAGGCGTAGGCCGGGTAGCGGATGGACCCGGCAATGTCGGTGCCATGAGCCAGGTGGCCGATGCCCGCCGCCACCGCCGACGCCGCGCCGCCCGACGAGCCTCCCGGCGTCAGTGCCGCATTGCGCGGGTTGTGGGTATCGCCATGCAGCGCATTGCCGGTGAACCAACGCAGGGAAAACGCCGGGGTGTTGGTGCGGCCCAGGATGACGGCGCCAGCCCGCAAGAGGTTGTCGACGACAGGGCTGTTCGTGGCGGCGATCAGGTCTTTTTGCAGATTCACGCCATTGGTGGTGGCATGGCCCGCCTGATCGACGTTGACCTTGACGGTAACGGGTACCCCCGCCAGCACGCCAGGATCTTCGCCGCGCGCAAGCTGCGCATCCACGTCGGAAGCCCGCGCCATGACCTCGTCAGGACGGTGGTCCACGACGGCGTTCAGCGCGGGGTTCACGGCATTGAGCCGGTCCAGTGCACTTTGCGCGGCCTCGACGGCGGACACGTCGCGGTTACGGATGCGGGAGGCAAGCTCAACCGCGGACAAACGCCAAAGATCGGACACGCGTCACTCCTGAGATCGTGGTTATTTCGGGCCAAGCAAACCTTAGCGCCAGTCGCGCCCGTCCACAAGCCACCGCTTACCACTGGCGTGCCGCTATTTGTCCTCTTCGAACACCTCGACAATCGCGTCCGCCACGGCTCGCACGCGCGCGGTGCGGTTCAGGTCGCCATGCATCACCAGCCACAAATCGTAAGGCTCGCTGCGGTTGGGCCAGATGCGCACCAGGTCGGGATAATCCGGCGCCATGTGCGTGGGCAATTCACCGATACCCAGCCCCGCCGCCACCGCCGCGATGATCATCAGCCCCGAATTCAGTTCGATGGCGATACGGCCGTTGCCCGTGGGTTCACCGCAAAACGTATCGGACCATCCCGGCAGCACCGCCTGCTGGTAGGTCACCAGCGTATGGCCGGCGAACGCCGTGCCCGGCCGGGGTTCGCCATGCGCGGCAAGGTAGGCGCGCGACGCATATAGCCCCACTTCCTTGCGGGCCAGATGGCGCTGGATCAGGTCGGGATTGTCCGGCTTGATGTTGCGGATGGCCAAGTCCGCCTCGCGGCGTGTCAGGTTGCTGATCTGGATGGATGCCGACAGCGCCACTCTTATGTCGGGATGCTGGGCATGCAGCCGGCGCACGGCCTCCATGACGAAGTAGCTAGCCACCGTTTCGGATGCGGCCACGCGCACCACCCCGGACAAGCGGTGATCCAGCCCCTGCATCTGCCGCTGCAACTGGTCGGCCGCCTGCTCCATGCGTTGCGCGGCCGCAAAAGCCAGTTCGCCCGCCGCCGTGGGCACATACCCGGTCGGCGTGCGCAGGAACAACCGCGCGTCCAACGAGGCTTCCAGCGCGGCCAGACGCCGTCCCGCCGTTGCCTGGTCAATCTGCAACAAGGCCGCCGCCCCGCGCAGCGTACCAACCCGATAAATAGCCAGGAATATTCTGGCGTTGTCCCAATCCATCGCACCCGTCCCTGTGGTCCATGCCGAATATCGTGATGCATTTTCGCATCACAACAAAGCAATTATTCGGCTTTTTTGCACCAGCGAAAAGCCCTAAGCTGCCTTCCTCAACATGCCGCAATCGTCACCCTTCATGACCACCGCCTGCCCGCAAGCCCCCTGCCCCACCGCCGCCAGCCCGCAAGTCCCGCGCCCCACCATTGACGGCAAGCCCCTGACTGGCTGGCTGCCGCTTGTCACCCTGGCCATCGGCTTTGTCATGGCGATGCTGGACGTTACGGTGGTCAATGTTGCGCTGCCCAGCATCGCCTTGCAGTTCGTCGTCCCGCTGACTGACCTGGTCTGGATTGTGGACGGCTATACGCTGACCTTTGCCGCCTTGCTGCTGGTGGCCGGCGCGCTGGCCGACCGATACGGCGCCAAAACCATCTATCTGGCAGGGCTGGCCGTGTTCACCCTGGCCTCCTTGCTATGCGGCCTGGCGCCAAACGCCAACACGCTGATCGCCGCGCGCATGCTGCAGGGCCTGGGCGCCGCCTTGTTCATGCCAAGTTCACTGAGCTTGCTCACACACGCCTATGAAGACGAACAGGTGCGCACCCGCATGCTTGCCGCCTGGTCCGCCATCGTGGCGGTGGCGGGTGCGGCCGGCCCCTTGATGGGCGGCGTCCTGATCCACCAATTCGGCTGGCGCGGCATTTTCCTCATCAACATCCCGCTTGGCCTGGTGGGCCTGTGGCTTGCCCGCCGGCGCATCCAGAGCGCGCCACGCCGGCCCCGCGCGCTGAACCCCTTGAGCCACCTGCTGGGCGTGATTGCGCTGTCCTCACTTTGCTTCGTGCTGATCCAGGGCAACGCTTATGGCTGGACATCCGCCCGCATTGCCGGCGTCGCCGCGCTGTGCGCCGTGGCGCTTGTACTGCTGGTGCGGCGCGAACGCCGCCACGTCGAGCCCATCCTGCCGCGAGCCCTGTTCACCACTGCGCATTTCGCCGCCGCCAATGGCGTGGGGTTTCTGATCAATCTGGCCGCCTACGGCCAACTGTTTCTGCTTAGCCTGTTCCTGCAACACGCCCGGGGAACCGACGCACTTCAAACCGGTATCCAGTTGGTGCCGATGCTGGCGGTGTTCTCGATCGGCAATATGATTTCGGCGCGCGTTTCCGCCCGCTGGACCGTGTCGGCCTCGCTGTTGGGCGGCTTGTCGCTGGCGGCGGCCATGAGCGCCGCCGGCATCGTCGTGTTCTCGCCCCACATGGCGTATTGGCCGTTTGCGGTTGTGGTGGCGCTGGCCAACCTGGGCGTGGGAATCGCCGTGCCCGCGATGACCAGCGTCGTCATGCAGGTTTCAGGCAAGCACCATGCCAATAGCGCGGCGGCGGCGTTGAACGCCAACCGCCAGTCCGGCGCCTTGGTGGGCGTGGCCGTAATGGGCACCATCCTGCATGCCTTGCCCGATTGGAATGCAAGCCTGTCCCTGGCGTATTGCGTGATCGCGGCCAGCTACGTGGGCGCGGTTGTGTTGGTCTGGCGGCACCTGCGCAGCACGCACAATATGTGACCGGTGGTATGCAGGCGCCCGGCGTTTGCTTCACAATGTGGCCGAACCCTAGACCCAGGAGAGCCGCATGTCCCACACCGCCGCGCCGCAACGGTCCATTCGCCGTATCGCCATCGTTGGCGCGGGCACGATCGGCGCCAGTTGGGCGGCGCTGTTCCTGGCGCGCGGCATGGAAGTGGTGGTCAGCGACCCCGCCGCCGATGCCGAAGCGCAAACACGGGCCCGAGTACAAGCCGCGTGGCCCGTGCTGCTTGAATTGGGACACATCACCGAAGGCGCCTCGCCCCGGGCTTTGCGATTCGAGCCGGATCTGGCCCAGGCGCTGGCCAACGTGGACTTTGTGCAGGAGAACGCGCCCGAACGCGAAGACTTCAAGATCGACCTCTTCGCGCGCATGGATGCGATGCTGCCTTCCCATGTCATCGTGGCATCCAGTTCGTCGGGCCTCATCATGAGCAGGCTGCAATCCCGTTGCCAGCATCCCGAGCGCTTTGTCATCGGCCACCCCTTCAACCCGCCGCATCTGATTCCGCTGGTGGAAGTGGTGGGCGGCGACAAAACCTCGGCTGACGTCATCGACCGAAGCATTGCGTTCTACAAGGCCATGGGCAAGCATCCCATTCGCCTGAACAAGGAAGTGCCGGGGCATATCGCCAACCGGCTGCAAGCCGCCATCTGGCGTGAAGCCATCCACCTTGCCGCGGAAAACGTGGCCAGCGTCGCGGATATCGATGCGGCCGTCTCGCAGGGCCCGGGCCTGCGCTGGGCATTGTTTGGTCCGCATATGACCTTTAATCTGGGCGGTGGCGCGGGTGGCCTTGCGCATTTCATGCACCATCTTCTGGGCCCCGTGCAAACCTGGTGGGACGACCTGGGCGCACCCGAGGTCACGCCAGCGCTGCAGCGCAAACTGATCGACGGCGTCAACGCCGAGGCCGGGCACCGCAGCATTGCCGATCTCGTGGAAACACGCGACGCCCAGCTCACCGCGCTGATCAAGGCCCTGCGCCGATAAGCCCAAGCGCCTGCTTACAAGGAGTTTATTGAATGACCGAAGTCACCCATGAACCCGGCCAATCCCGTTTCACCGCCACGGTCGATGGCGTGCTGTGCGTGCTGGACTACCAGTTGCAAGGCGACGCCATGGTTATTGTTCACACAGGCGTCCCAAGCCCGGTCGGTGGACGCGGCATCGCCGCGGAATTGACCAAAGTCGCACTGGAAACCGCGCAGGCCAAAGGCTGGAAAGTGCGCCCCGTGTGCTCGTATGCCGAGGTCTACATGCGCCGCCACCCCGAATACAACGACCTGCGGGCCTGATTCCCGTCTTCTGGCACGCCGTGACAAAGAAATCCGCACCCTCTCCCGAAACCGCGCCCTGCCCCTGCGGAGGCGTAATCTATTCCCGTTGCTGCGGCCGTTGGCACGACGGCCCGCTGGCCATGCAGGCGCCCACCGCCGAAGCGCTCATGCGATCGCGCTACAGCGCTTTCGTGCTCGACAAGCTACCCTATCTTTTGGCCAGCTGGCATCCCACCACTCGGCCCGCCACGCTGGAACCCAATCCGCCTGACCTGAAATGGCTACGGCTATCCATCAAACAAGCGCGCGACCAGGACGCCGACCACGCTACCGTGGAATTTGTCGCACGCAGTCGCCAAGCCGGACGCGCGCATCGCCTGCACGAAGTCAGCCGCTTCGTGCGTGAAGGTGGGCAGTGGTACTACGTGGACGGCGATCTGAACTGAACGCCCGCAAGGATCAGGCAGCGAACGAAGTCTGCGCATCGGCCTCCACGGCCTGGCTTACCGCCGCCACCAATTGCCGCTCAATTTCACCAGGCGCGCGCTGGTTGCTGACGATCGCCAGTTCGGTCGGGGGAACCGCAGCGAACCCATCCTCGGCGCCCAACACATCGTGCGACGCCAATTGGGCAAATGCGGGCAGCAGGCTCACGCCCAGCCCCGCCGCCACAGCCGCCTGCACCCCGGCCAGGCTATGGCTGTGGTAGGCGGCATGCCAGGATCGGCCCGCAGTTTCCAAGGCATAGATCATGCGCTTGCGATAAATGCAGCCCTGCGGAAACATCACCAGCGGCACCGTGGCAACGCCCCTCAGATGCTCTTTGTTGCCCACCCAGACCAAGCGCTCCGGCCAGGCGGCCAGACAAGGGCCATCGCCCGGCTCGCGCTTGATCAAGGCCACGTCCAGATCCCCTGCCCCCAAGCGCCCGCGCAAGTCGGCGCTCATGCCGCTGGCCGTTTCCAGGCGTACCTCGGGATGGCTGGCCGCAAACCTCACCAACAGAGCCGTCAGCCGGACCACGTCGAAATCCTCTGGGATACCCAGGCGCAGCACGCGCAACGCGCGTGGCGCCGTCAACGCCAGTTCTGCCTCGTCGGCCATTGCCAGCAGGCGGCGAGCGTAAGCCAACATCAGTTCGCCGTCCTCGGTCGCGACCACGTTGCCGCCCGCGCGGTCCCGCAGCAATAGCGTCTTGCCCATGGTCTGCTCAAGCTTGCGCACCTGCTGGCTGACCGTCGACTGGGTACGATGCACGCGACTTGCCGCGCGCGTAAAGCTGCCTTCATCGGCAACGCATACCAACGTACGTAAGAGTTCCAGATCGAGCATGGAGTTTGATAGTTGAAGATCAACTAAGTGGAGTCTGATTATTAATTTTACGACTTTGCGGTGTGAGTTCTAAGCTGCCTATTCAAGCCTCTAACTGCCCACTCATCTCGATAAGGACACCGCAATGCCGCTGAACCAACGTCCCCGCCCGCAGTGGCTCACCTTTGACTGCTACGGCACCCTCATCCAGTGGGACGAGGGCCTGCACGCCGCGGTCAGCCGCATCCTCGCCTCCAATCCGCAAGAACGCGCTTTGCCCACTCCGGCGAATTTTCTGAATATCTACGACCAGCACGAGCATCGCCTTGAACGCACGCCGCCTCATCGCAACTTTGCGGATATCGCCCGCGAGGCGCTGCGCCTGACCATGCAGGAGCTTGGGCTGACCTACCGTCCGGAAGACGCCAACATGCTGATAGACAGTATCTCGGCCATGCCTCCTTTTCCCGAAGTCGTGGACACATTGTCCGTGCTGAAACAGGCGGGCTTTCGGCTATGCATCATCTCGAACACAGACGATCAGATCATTGCGGGCAACGTCGCCCAGTTGGGCGGACATATTGATCGCGTCATCACCGCGGAACAAGCCGGCGCCTACAAACCGTCTGGCAAGATTTTCGCCCATGCTTACAACAGCCTGGGCGTGACGGCGGACGACGTGGTGCATATTTGCGCCAGTCCGCATCTGGACCATGCCGCCGCGCGCGACATTGGATTCCGATGCGTCTGGATCGACCGTGGTACAGGTCGTCAACGCTTGCCGGACTATCTTCCGGACGCTACCGTACCGACGTTGGACCGCGTGCCCGATCTGTTCCGGAACGCCGGTTGGCTATGACACGCCGTGATGGCCTGTGGCAGTCGATGCCGATCGCCCAATACCGAGCGTGCGATACCGGCGCTACCGGCCGTCCGCTACCGGTCGTCCGCTACCGGCCGTCTTTTCCTCTTGCCCAATAACCGAACCTTAGATTGAAGGTAAACATGAACCAAGATCCCCATTTTGCCGACGCACTCTTTCACGCTGAACCCGTGGCAGCGCTCCGAGCTGATCTGGCACTGGCGCTACGCGCGGCGGCGGCCCACGGTTTGGGTGAGGGGGTCTGCAACCATTTCAGCGTGGCATTGCCTGGCGACCCGGACCATTTCCTGCTGAATCCGCGTGGTCTCATGTGGAGCGAAGTCCAAGCCGATGACATCGTATTGATCGACGCCCAAGGCAACAGACTTGCGGGCCGGCACGCCGTCGAGCCCACGGCCATGTTCATCCACGCCGCCATACACCGTATTGCGGGTAAAACCTGTGTCTTGCACACGCACATGCCCTACGCCACGGCGCTAACGCTCACTTCCGATCGTGGTCTGGACACCACCCTCTCGCAGAACGCCATGCGTTTCCATGGCCGTCTGGCCATCGACGAAAACTACAACGGGCTGGCGTTGGACGTCAGCGAAGGCGAACGCATCGCGCATGCCATGCAGGGTGCCGACATCGTATTTCTTGCCAATCACGGAGTCGTGGTGTGCGGAGAACGCTTGGACTACGCCTACGACGATCTCTTTTTCCTGGAACGCGCCTGTGCGGCACAGGTGTTGGCCCAATCCACCGGCCGTGCGCTCAAGCCGGTAAACGCCGGCCTGGCCGCCAAAGTCGCAGCGCAGATCCAAGGCGAACGCCTGCAATCGGAGTTGTTCTTCCAAGCGCTGCGCCGCCAATTGCCTTAGCGTCAGATTTTAATTTTTTAAGCGCGCATCAAACAAAAACGCCTCGCGGCATCAGCCGCGAGGCGTTTTCCAATTCATCAGTGCTGCAAAGATAAAATCTACAGGCAGAACATAAAAACATAACCCCAAAAACAAAACCCCACAGGATTACCTGTGGGGTTTTGCGCAATAAAAGCCTGACGATGACCTACTTTCACAGACGTCCGTCCACTATCATCGGCGCGAAGGCGTTTCACTGTCCTGTTCGGGATGGGAAGGAGTGGTACCACCTTGCTATGGTCGTCAGGCGTAACGGGTTGAGCGGCTGCGGGTTAGCGCAACGGCTCCAATCTTGGAAGAAACACAACGTGTGGGTGACCAGAGGCAAGCTCGATGGTCACGCACAAGGGGTATGTAATTGGTGTTGGCTGGCTGCTGACGGGGCAGCCAGATTTTGTATTGAACGACACTTGGAACGCTATATCACCAGGTCATAACCATCAGTGTTATAGGATCAAGCCTCACGAGCAATTAGTATCGGTTAGCTTAACGCATTACTGCGCTTCCACACCCGACCTATCAACGTCCTGGTCTCGAACGACTCTTTAGGGGGATCAAGTCCCCGGGATACCTAATCTTCAGACGAGTTTCCCGCTTAGATGCCTTCAGCGGTTATCTCTTCCGTACTTAGCTACCCGGCAATGCCATTGGCATGACAACCGGTACACCAGAGGTACGTCCACTCCGGTCCTCTCGTACTAGGAGCAGGCTCCGTCAAGTATCCAACGCCCACGGCAGATAGGGACCAAACTGTCTCACGACGTTTTAAACCCAGCTCACGTACCTCTTTAAATGGCGAACAGCCATACCCTTGGGACCGGCTACAGCCCCAGGATGAGATGAGCCGACATCGAGGTGCCAAACACCGCCGTCGATATGAACTCTTGGGCGGTATCAGCCTGTTATCCCCAGAGTACCTTTTATCCGTTGAGCGATGGCCCTTCCATTCAGAACCACCGGATCACTATGTCCTGCTTTCGCACCTGTTCGACTTGTCAGTCTCACAGTCAAGCACGCTTATGCCATTGCACTATCAGCACGATTTCCGACCGTACCTAGCGTACCTTCGAACTCCTCCGTTACACTTTGGGAGGAGACCGCCCCAGTCAAACTGCCCACCATGCACTGTCCCCGATCCGGATAACGGACCAAGGTTAGAACCGCAAACAAACCAGGGTGGTATTTCAAGGATGGCTCCACGTGATCTAGCGACCACGCTTCAAAGCCTCCCACCTATCCTACACAGGCCGGTTCACAGATCAATGCAAAGCTACAGTAAAGGTTCATGGGGTCTTTCCGTCTAGCCGCGGGTAGATTGCATCATCACAAACACTTCAACTTCGCTGAGTCTCAGGAGGAGACAGTGTGGCCATCGTTACGCCATTCGTGCAGGTCGGAACTTACCCGACAAGGAATTTCGCTACCTTAGGACCGTTATAGTTACGGCCGCCGTTTACCGGGGCTTCGATCAAGAGCTTGCACCCCATCACTTAACCTTCCGGCACCGGGCAGGCGTCACACCCTATACGTCGACTTTCGTCTTTGCAGAGTGCTGTGTTTTTAATAAACAGTCGCAGCCACCGATTCTCTGCGACCCCATCATGCTAAGCGCGCAGGCGCTTCACACTACCGGGGTATACCTTCTCCCGAAGTTACGGTATCAATTTGCCGAGTTCCTTCTCCTGAGTTCTCTCAAGCGCCTTGGAATATTCATCCCGTCCACCTGTGTCGGTTTGCGGTACGGTCTCGTACAGCTGAAGCTTAGAGGCTTTTCTTGGAACCACTTCCAATCACTTCGCAAGCAATGCTCGCTCGTGCCATACCCTTGATTTACGCGCCCGGATTTGCCTAAGCGCCATCTTCGATACAGCAACAGGGACATCCAACACCCTGATGATCTTCCGCGATCCGTCCCCCCATCGCACTGTACGACGGTACTGGAATATTAACCAGTTTCCCATCAGCTACGCATCTCTGCCTCGCCTTAGGGGCCGACTCACCCTGCGCCGATGAACGTTGCGCAGGAAACCTTGGACTTACGGCGAGGGGGCTTTTCACCCCCTTTATCGCTACTCATGTCAGCATTCGCACTTCTGATACCTCCAGCAGCCTTTACAAGCCACCTTCGCAGGCTTACAGAACGCTCTCCTACCGCGTGCACTAAAAGTGCACACCCGCAGCTTCGGTTTATCGCTTAGCCCCGTTACATCTTCCGCGCAGGACGACTCGATCAGTGAGCTATTACGCTTTCTTTAAAGGATGGCTGCTTCTAAGCCAACCTCCTGACTGTCTATGCCTTCCCACTTCGTTTCCCACTTAGCGATAATTCGGGACCTTAGCTGGCGGTCTGGGTTGTTTCCCTCTTGAGTCCGGACGTTAGCACCCGGTGCTCTGTCTCCCAAGCTGTACTTGCGGGTATTCGGAGTTTGCCATAGTTTGGTAAGTCGCCATGACCCCCTAGCTATAACAGTGCTCTACCCCCCGCAGTAATACTTGAGGCACTACCTAAATAGTTTTCGGAGAGAACCAGCTATTTCCAGATTTGTTTAGCCTTTCACCCCTATCCACAGCTCATCCCCTAATTTTTCAACATTAGTGGGTTCGGTCCTCCAGCACGTGTTACCGTGCCTTCAACCTGGCCATGGATAGATCATCTGGTTTCGGGTCTACACCCAGCGACTGAATCGCCCTATTCGGACTCGCTTTCGCTACGGCTTCCCTATTCGGTTAACCTTGCCACTGAATGTAAGTCGCTGACCCATTATACAAAAGGTACGCAGTCACCCCACAAGGAGGCTCCTACTGTTTGTATGCATACGGTTTCAGGATCTATTTCACTCCCCTTCCGGGGTTCTTTTCGCCTTTCCCTCACGGTACTGGTTCACTATCGGTCGATCACGAGTATTTAGCCTTGGAGGATGGTCCCCCCATCTTCAAACAGGATTTCACGTGTCCCGCCCTACTTGTCTTACGCTTAGTTCCACACACAAGATTTCATCTACAGGGCTATCACCTGCTACGGCCGGACTTTCCATTCCGTTCGACTATCTTGCGTGCTAAAACGTAAAGGCTCTTCCGATTTCGCTCGCCACTACTTTCGGAATCTCGGTTGATTTCTTTTCCTCGAGCTACTGAGATGTTTCAGTTCACCCGGTTCGCTTCCACTAGCCTATGTATTCAGCTAGGGATACCGCATTGCTGCGGTGGGTTTCCCCATTCGGATATCTACGGATCAAAGCTTGTTTGCCAGCTCCCCGTAGCTTTTCGCAGGCTACTACGTCCTTCATCGCCTGTGATCGCCAAGGCATCCACCATATGCACTTAGTCGCTTGATCCTATAACGCTGTAGGCTATAGGACCTGAGTATTAGCGTTTGTGCCGTTCATAAGTTTCAAAGCAGTCTGAGGTTATTCACCCCAGTCTTGAGAACTTGGAACAAAATAATGCAATCACAACCCGTACTTATCTTCCTCGGCTTGCGCCAAGTACTTAATAAGTACATTTCGTTGTGCTTCTTCCAGATTGTTAAAGAACGAATATAGCTGTTGAGTAAAACCCAACGCATAGCGCTGCAAGCAGCGCTATGCGTTAACTTCTACGCCGGGCCAATCAATATTGACCCCAGCTACAAAAAACAACCGATAAGAGTGGACGCTTAACACGAGCACTTAAGCTCTGAAAGGAGGTGATCCAGCCGCACCTTCCGATACGGCTACCTTGTTACGACTTCACCCCAGTCATGAATCCTACCGTGGTAATCGCCCCCCTTACGGTTAGGCTAACTACTTCTGGTAAAACCCACTCCCATGGTGTGACGGGCGGTGTGTACAAGACCCGGGAACGTATTCACCGCGACATGCTGATCCGCGATTACTAGCGATTCCGACTTCACGCAGTCGAGTTGCAGACTGCGATCCGGACTACGATCGGGTTTCTGGGATTGGCTCCCCCTCGCGGGTTGGCGACCCTCTGTCCCGACCATTGTATGACGTGTGAAGCCCTACCCATAAGGGCCATGAGGACTTGACGTCATCCCCACCTTCCTCCGGTTTGTCACCGGCAGTCTCATTAGAGTGCCCTTTCGTAGCAACTAATGACAAGGGTTGCGCTCGTTGCGGGACTTAACCCAACATCTCACGACACGAGCTGACGACAGCCATGCAGCACCTGTGTTCCGGTTCTCTTGCGAGCACTTCCAAATCTCTTCGGAATTCCAGACATGTCAAGGGTAGGTAAGGTTTTTCGCGTTGCATCGAATTAATCCACATCATCCACCGCTTGTGCGGGTCCCCGTCAATTCCTTTGAGTTTTAATCTTGCGACCGTACTCCCCAGGCGGTCAACTTCACGCGTTAGCTGCGCTACCAAGGCCCGAAGGCCCCAACAGCTAGTTGACATCGTTTAGGGCGTGGACTACCAGGGTATCTAATCCTGTTTGCTCCCCACGCTTTCGTGCATGAGCGTCAGTGTTATCCCAGGAGGCTGCCTTCGCCATCGGTGTTCCTCCGCATATCTACGCATTTCACTGCTACACGCGGAATTCCACCTCCCTCTGACACACTCTAGCTCGGTAGTTAAAAATGCAGTTCCAAAGTTAAGCTCTGGGATTTCACATCTTTCTTTCCGAACCGCCTGCGCACGCTTTACGCCCAGTAATTCCGATTAACGCTTGCACCCTACGTATTACCGCGGCTGCTGGCACGTAGTTAGCCGGTGCTTATTCTGCAGGTACCGTCAGTTTCACGGGGTATTAGCCCATGACGTTTCTTTCCTGCCAAAAGTGCTTTACAACCCGAAGGCCTTCATCGCACACGCGGGATGGCTGGATCAGGGTTTCCCCCATTGTCCAAAATTCCCCACTGCTGCCTCCCGTAGGAGTCTGGGCCGTGTCTCAGTCCCAGTGTGGCTGGTCGTCCTCTCAAACCAGCTACGGATCGTCGCCTTGGTGAGCCGTTACCCCACCAACTAGCTAATCCGATATCGGCCGCTCTAATAGTGCAAGGTCTTGCGATCCCCTGCTTTCCCCCGTAGGGCGTATGCGGTATTAGCTACGCTTTCGCGTAGTTATCCCCCGCTACTAGGCACGTTCCGATACATTACTCACCCGTTCGCCACTCGCCACCAGACCGAAGTCCGTGCTGCCGTTCGACTTGCATGTGTAAGGCATCCCGCTAGCGTTCAATCTGAGCCAGGATCAAACTCTTCAGTTTAATCTCTGTATTTGTTTCGTATTCTTGGTCCGAATAAATTCGAACCAGGTCATACGTCGCTACTCAAAGGAAGTGAGGTATGTTCTTAAACTTGACGTCTAAGGTACTTCACTTCTAGTGAGCACTTGATTTCATTGTGCTTGTGAAGCAAGCCAAGGTTTGACCCCAGACCTGAATCACAGTGCATCGCATCAAGCGCCCACACTTATCGGTTGTTTAATTGTTAAAGAGCGGTACTGCTAAATTCTGTACTACCAACTGCTTGCTGCTACCTACCAAACTTGCCAGCTTCGCTGCGGCTTTCGCCTTGCGTTGCTCGCTGTTTTCAGCAGCAGAGAGGCGAGATTATGAAGAAGTTTTTATCGCTTGTCAAGTCAGCTTCGTTCGCTTTCGCGTCACCGCCTTCTTGCTTGCGACCTCTTCAGGTCACCCTCTCTTAGCAGTTATCGAAACATCAGAACACCCATCCGGGTTAACCCTAAGTTTTCGGCAACTGCCAAGCCTGAGACTATAACACGACTTTTGCAGATTATGCAACCGGCTCTTGCCTAATTTGCATCCCATCTTGCAACCCCGCCGCTCGCTTTCGCTTTGCTTTGGCTCTGAAAACCAGAGGTCAGTCATCACTTCAGGTGGCTTGCAATATTGATTCGGGTAAACCCTGAATCGCCATCACCAGCCAAGCCCAAGACTTTAGCACGATTTTTGCAATTTGCGCAACTGGCTTTTGCCTGATTTGCTGCAATCCTTGCAATTACCGCTTGGCTGCCAGACATCTATCTACTGGTGGCTTTGCGGCAGGCCGGGTAGGTTTCCTTGCGGATCGCCTGCTTGTTGGCCTGTTGCGCTACTCCTGGCTTCGCGGTTCAAAAACTGCCTGAACTGCGAAGGAGCGAGACTATAGCACAAGTTTTCTACCTGTCATCGCGGGGAAGCAAAATTCTGAGCTAAGCCTGCGCCTAACGCCCTCATTCACTCCTTGCCTCTATATATAGAGGGCCGTGCATCATCAAAACGCCTTCTATATATATAGAGAGAGAGCCAGAGGAGCCGATGACCATTGAGGAACCGCTACACCTCTACCAGCGCAGGTAGTCGGCATTGCGCATGCGCTCCAGTTGGCGTTGAACCGTGCTTTCGTGGATCAGCCACTCTGGAACGCCCATGTCTTTCATGATGTGCGGATCCATATCAGCGGCGAGATTGCGCAGACGAGACTGAAGCCGCCATTGGCAGTACGCCGCCCACAACAGGCTAAACAATCCAGCCTGGCCCGGCGCGGGCATGTGGTGCTGCTGGGTTGATGCGGCGGCGGGGAAGGAATACGGAGTAGAAATTTGGGCAGACATGAGCGCCTCCTTGTGACGTTCGACCTTTTGGTAAGCGTAATCGCCCAAAGCGGGCATGAAAATCCAATTGTTTTCCGCTTATTGGTCAGTTACGCTAACCAAATGTTTTTCGCCCTGGATAGCTCACCATGCGCCTGCCCCTGAATACCTTGCCCGCCTTTCGCGCGGTGGCCGAACTGCAGAACTTGCGCGCGGCTGCCGAAAGGCTGCACTTGACGCACAGCGCGGTCAGCCAGCAGATCAAAGGGTTGGAAGAGCAACTGGGCTTTCCGCTGTTTGAGCGCAGTGGACGTGGCATCGTCTTGAACAGCGCGGGCGCGGCGCTGCTGTGCAGCGTGCAGAGCGCACTGGCGCTGCTGGATGAGGGCGTTATGGCTGCGGCGGCGTCAGCCACGGGCAGTGAGCAGCGGCTGCGGGTGTCGGTGTTGCCCTCGTTCGCGCAGCGTTGGCTGTTGCCTCGCATGGCACGCTGGCGCGCGCGAAATCCGGGGCTTTCGCTAGAGATTGAAACGTCTCAGCAAGTTGTCGATTTGGTACGCGACGGCTTTCATGCGGCCTTGCGATTTGGGCGCGGCCCCTGGGCGGGGGTGGAGTCTGAGCCGCTGTTCGACATGCCCTTGCCATTGATCGCTTTAGCCTCGCCGGAGACCGCGGCCCAACTTGAAGACGATAGTGCTGAAACGTTGGCTCGCCAGCCGCTCCTGGGCGAGCGGGAAATGTGGCAGCACTGGTTCAACGCGGCGGGGTTGCGCACGCCCGTTACACCGGTCGCGACGTTCAACGACGCCGGCATGATGCTGCAGGCCGCCGAGCAAGGACTGGGCATTACGCTGGGCCGCGAGCTACTTGCCGCCGACGCACTGTGTGCCGGGCGCCTGGTGCGCGTGTCGCCCATGAGCGTGCACTACGAGCAAGCGCAGACTTACCACCTGGTTTATCCGCCGAGCCTGCGGGACTGGGCGCCGCTGGTTGCGCTGAAGCAGTGGTTGCATGACGAGTTGGAGCTGTCGCGCTGCGCGCTTGTCACGCCGCAGCAGCAACAGCCCACAAACTAAAGATCGCTCAGGCCGCCTTGCGGGCCGAAGGCTTGGCCGGCAGCATGGAATCCGTTTCGTTGAAACGTTGATGCCACGAAAACGCCTCTTCCAGAAGGTGCGGCGTTTGCCCGCCACGTTCGCAGGCGCGGTCGAAATAATCTTGCAGGGCCGCGCGGTAGGACGGATGCACGCAATGCTGGATGATGGCGCGCGCGCGCTCGCGGGGAGCCAAGCCGCGCAGATCAGCCAGACCGCATTCGGTGACTAGCACATCCACGTCGTGCTCGGTATGGTCCACATGAGACACCATTGGCACAACGCTTGAAATGTCACCGTTCTTGGCCATCGACTTAGAAACGAAGATAGCCAGATGGGCGTTGCGCGCAAAATCGCCCGAGCCGCCGATGCCGTTCATCATGTGCGTGCCGCCAACGTGCGTGGAATTCACGTTACCGTAAATGTCGAATTCCAAAGCCGTATTGATTGCGATAACACCCAGGCGGCGGACGACCTCAGGCGCATTGCTGATTTCCTGCGGCCGCAGCACGATGCGTTCGCGGTAATGCTCCATGTTCGCCAGAATTTTGTCGTACACCGGTTTGGACACGGTGATGGACGAGGCCGAGGCGAACGCAAGCTTGCCCTGGTCCAGCAATTCAATGGCGCTGTCTTGCAGCACTTCGGAATACATGGTCAGCGCATCGAAGTCCGACGATTCGAAGCCGTGCAGTACGGCGTTGGCGATGGTTCCAATACCCGCCTGCAGCGGCAGCAGCGAATTGCTCAGGCGGCCAGCATCCACTTCACCCCGCAGGAACGTATTGATATGACCGGCGATGGCGTTGGTCTCGTCGTCCGGCGGCAAGGCGTTGGACGGACTATCCGGCTTGTCCGTGATGACGATCGCGGCAATCTTGCCCGGGTCGACCTGAATGAAAGGCTGGCCGATACGCTGGTCCACTGACATCAGGCCGATGGGCTGGCGCGCGGGGCGCTCGGCCGGCACGTAGATGTCGTGCAGCCCTTCGATGGCGGCGGGCACACCCACGTTCAGCTCGATGATGATCTTGTCGGCCTGCTGCGCGAACGATGCCGAATTGCCCACCGACATCGTGGGCACAATCGCGCCGGTTTCGGTGATGGCGGCGGCTTCGATGATGGCCACATTGATCGGTCCGATATGGCCGGCCCGCAATTGCTCCACCGTTTCAGACAGATGCTGATCGATGAAAGCGATGTCGCCCTGGTTGATCTTGCGTCGCAGCGTGGTGTCGACCTGAAACGGCATGCGGCGTGCCAACGCGTTCGCCTGGGCCAGCATCTTGTCGGTATCGTGGCCCAAGGACGCGCCCGTGATCAGCGTGATCGACAGCGGCTCGCGCTCGGCGCGGCTGGCCAGCGCCGCCGGCACGGACTTACAGTCGCCCGCGCGGGTGAACCCGCTCATGCCAACGGTCATCCCATCCTGGATCAACAATGCCGCCTGGTCGGCGGACGTGATCTTGGTGAGCAGGCCAGGATGGCGGATACGGTCGAGATGCATGGAGTCTCCAGATTTAAAGGCCAACGGCTCGCGGCCGGGCGTGGCGATACCGCGCAAGCACCCGGACACCGTCTGACGCGGCGTTTCCCGATATCCCGCCGCAGACGTATCAAGCCCGCGCCGGAAGAATTTTCCGCAGTATAGAAACGCGCGCTTGAATCTCGTAATGACTTAAAATCATCCAATTCAGTCGTTTTTTTCATAGTTTGAATTGCCTTCACGCGCACTGCGCCATAAGGAACCCGCCGCCATGGACGTGCGCGCATTGCGGTATTTCGTTGAAACCGTCAGACATGCCAGCTTCACGCAGGCGGCCAAGACGCTGTTCGTGACGCAGTCCACGGTCAGCAAAATGATTCGCCAATTGGAAGATGAGGCCGGAACGCCGCTGCTGATTCGCGACGGCCATACCGCCCGGCCCACCGACACCGGCCGCGTCATGTACCAGCGCGGTCTCCAGGTGCTGGAGACCATGCGCCAACTCAGCGAAGAAATGCGCCAGACGGCCGACTTGCGGCGCGGGGCGCTGGAGGTGGGCATTCCGCCCATGATCAACCTGCTGTTCACGCCGGTGGTGAAGCGCTTTCGCGAACTGCATCCCGGTATTCATCTGACGCTGCGCGAGGGCACCGGCCAAGCGGTTGAAGGCCTGGTCGCCAGCGGTGAACTGGAAGTCGGCGCCACCATCCTGCCCATTGCGCCCGATGGCGGGTTGGCCGCGCAGCCGTTCGGCAACTACCCCATCTGGGTGATCGGGCCGCCCGACGCGCCGTGGGCCGGCAAGACGTCTCTGCCCTTAAGCGCCTTGCGCGACGCGCGCCTGCTGATTCCGACCGACGACTTCGCCATCACTCGCCGCTTGCGCCAGGCCTTCGCCGACGCGGGCTTTCAACCTGGCATCGCCGCCCAAAGCGCGCACTGGGACTTTCTGGTCGCGATGGCGTCCGCTGGGTTGGGCGTGGCGCTGCTGCCCGAACCCCTGATGCAGCGCATGAAGACGCGCGGCCTAAGCACCGCCAAGCTGGCGAAGTCGGGCATGCAATGGGAGGTGGGGCATATCTGGCTGCAATCGGGCTACCTGTCGTACGCCGCGCGGGCATGGCTGGACGTCTGCGATGCGGTGCTGGGCAAACCGAAAAAAGCCGTGCCACGGGGTATGCCGGCGCGGCCGAGTTGATTCCAAACGTTGGGCTCGTAAAGAGGGATTGCGCGCCGCACGCCAGGCAAAGCACCACCGAACCGCTGAAACTGATCCGCCCCTGTTTATAACCCTGACGGCGGTCTGCTGGGCGGCCATCAAGAGCGGTCGATATACCGGGGACACAGCACTATTTTTGTTGCAACGGGCAGAGCAAGGCCTTGGTATGCTGCCGCCTCGACGCGAGTATCTCGCCCCCGGATAATGAACTACACCGCCCCCCTCCTGCTCTTTTGCAAGCGCCGTTCACGCATGCCCGCCTTCGCGGCGCTGATCGCAGCATTGCTGCTGACATTCTGCCTGATGCCCGCCCTTGCGGCGCCACCTCAGAACCCGGCGGAATTCGAAACGCAGTTGGCCGCCGCCCGCAAGCAGATCGACGACATGCGCAAGCGTGTCGCGGACGAAACCGATGACGCCACACTGGTCAAACAACGTGGCGACGCACTCGACATCCAGTCCAAGGCCGACGCGGTCAGCGAGGCGTTGACCCCCCAATTGGCCAGTGTGACCGCCCGGTTGAGCGAACTGGGTACGGCGCCGGATGGCGCCAAGGAAGCGCCCGACGTGGCGGCCCAGCGCGCGCAGTTGGAGAAGAACAGCCGTGCGCTGGATGCGCAGATCAAGCTGGCCCGGCTATTGTCGGTGGACGCGGGCCAGACTGCTGAACAGATTTCGGCACAGCGGCGCACACAATTCCAGGCGCGCCTGGGCGAACGCCGCGATTCATTCCTGTCGGGCCAGTTCTGGACCGAATTCCAGGAAGAGTTTCCGCGCGACCTTCAGCGCCTGGAAGCCTTGGGCGATGACCTGACGACCGCCGTCGGCCAAACGCCGAAGTGGGGCTGGCTGCTGCTGGGCGGCGCCGCCGCGCTGACCATTGCGCTGCGCATCTGGATCGGCCGGTTGATCCTTCGGCTGACCGCGACCCGCGTGCCGCCCGGCCGCCTGCGCCGCTCGTTCCTGGCCGTGGCGCAAGTGATGCTGTCGGTGGCCACGCCCGGCATCATCGCCTTGCTGATCCACACCGGCCTGGATTGGGATTCGCAACTGTCCGACAACACCGTCTCGCTGCTGGCCACCTTGGTCGCCACCGTCTGTTTCGGTGGGTTCGTCTCGGGCCTGGGCAATGCACTGCTGTCCAGAAGCCGCCCTTCCTGGCGCTTGCCGCCCATCAGCAATGCCGCCGCCACGCGGCTGCAATGGTTGCCGAATCTGCTGGGCACGCTGGTGGTGATGATCTGGCTGGCGGAACGCCTGCCGGTATTGCTCAACGCCAGCCTGACCACGACGATCACGCTGACCGGCATCGTCGCCGCCCTGATCATGGCGACGATGAGCGCCGTGCTGGTGATCGGCCGGCGCTTGCGGCAAAAGCTGATCCAGGAAACCGAGGCGCCCGCGCCCTTCTGGATTTCGTTGCTGCTGGGCATCCTCTGGACGGTGCTGGTCCTGAGCCTGGCCTGCTTGCTGGCGGGCTATGTCGCGTTCGGCGCCTTCCTGGTCAAGCAGGCGTTGTGGGTGCTGATCGTGCTGGCCTCCGCCTACCTGATGTCGATACTGATCGAGGACGGGTTCAGCACGCTGCTGGGCACAACGCACCGCGAAGGCGAAAGAGAAGGCGCCAGCCTGCGCGACCAAGCGGCCGTTTTACTTTCCGGCATTGGGCGCGTGATGGTCGCTTTGCTGGCCATCATCTTGCTGGTGGCCCCGTTTGGCGAGGGTCCGATGGACCTGGTGCAACGCTTTGACCAACTGCACAAGGGCCTGGAGATCGGGGAAGCGCAGATCCGCCCCGGCGCCGTGCTGCAAGCGCTGTTGGTGTTGGCCTTGTCGCTGCTCAGCGTCAAATTGCTCAAGCGCTGGCTGTCGAACCGCTATCTGCCCACCACGGAACTGGATCCGGGCATGCAGCTATCCGCCGCCACCTTGTTCGGCTATGCGGGCTTTGTGATTGCTTTTGCGCTGTCGTTGTCGGCCGCCGGCATCGGCCTGGAGCGCGTGGCTTGGATCGCCAGCGCCCTATCGGTGGGTATCGGTTTCGGCTTGCAAGCCGTGGTGCAGAACTTCGTGTCGGGCCTGATCCTGCTGGCCGAACGGCCGGTGAAAGTGGGCGACTGGGTATCCTTGGGCGGCGTCGAAGGCGACATCCTGCGCATCAACGTGCGCGCCACCGAAATCCAGATGGGCGACCGCTCCACCGTGATCGTGCCGAACTCTGAATTCGTGACGAAAACCGTGCGCAACGTGACCCATTCGAATCCGCTTGGGCTGGTGCAGATCAAGTTGCCAATGCCGCTGTCGACAGACGCCGAGGCGGTGCGCGAACTGATCCTGCAAGCCTTCAATGACCATGAGGATGTGCTGGACACCCCCGCCCCCAACGTGTTTCTGGACGGCATTGAAAACGGGCATCTGATCTTCAACGCCAGGGGCTATGTGTCGTCGCCGCGCGCCGCCTACGGAGTACGCAGCGCCCTGCTGTTCACCGTGCTCAAGCGCTTGCATGACGCCGGGCTGGAAGTGTCGTCGCCGCCCACGATGGTGCTGTCGTCGCCGTCGCCGTCGCCGTTGAGCGGCGGGCAGGAGACCAAGGGAGTGGCGCCGCCGCCCCCGGCGTAGGCGCCGCTCCGCTGCCTTCAACCGGGCGAATACAAGTCGGCGAACTGCTGGCGTTCAAGCCGTGGGTTACGCAAGGGCGGCGACGCCAGCGCGGTGGCCTGCGCGGTTTGCACCGGATACGGTTGCACCGTGGCCACGGCTGCGGCCGGTGGCGCCAGGACCCGGCTCTGCATCGGCGCAACTGGCACGGTGGCCGCCGTAGAGGCCGGCGCGGCCTGCGCCACGGCCGTGGTATCGAAGCGGTGGTCCGCCGTCGTCAAGGCGGGATTGGTGCACAGGCCCTGCGCCACCAGCGCGGCCTTGGTGCGGTCGTCCGTCTGGCACAGGATGTCGATGGCCGCCGTTTCCAGGCGTCGCGAACGGTCGGCATCCTTGGTCGAGGCCGCCGCCTGCATCGTGCGTTCGAAATTGCGCCGCAAGCTGCACTTCTGGTCTTCGATCGGCACCGCCACGTTCATGCCGAAGCCGATGACCGAGCCGCCGCCACCGGCGGACACCATGCAGCTATCCGACGAAAACGAACCGTAGAAACTCTGGCCGCCCACCGGGGGCACGGTCTTCACCGAGCTGGAGCCGTCGTTGCTTGAGTTGAACGTAATGCCCTGGTTGTTGCCGGCGTTGGTCGACCCCGACGTTGCAGAGGTAGTGGAACTTGAATTGCTGGTCTGCGCGAAGGCCGAGCCGGCCACCAGCGACAGCGTGATTGCAAACACGATTTTCTTCATGATGTCCCCTCGCCCGGACGGCCGAAGCCGTCCGGATAATTGGGTCAGCGATTGAAGCCGCCAACGTGGCCCACCGATCCCACCCCGCCAATCGCCCCGAATGCGCCAATATTGGCGGCCTTGAAGGTCCCCGCGGCCGAGGCCACGGTTTCCGTCTGTCCGAACGTGGCGCCGCCGTTGGCGATGCTTTCGCCGACCATGATCGGCGCGTTGCCCGACACACTGCCGTAGGTTTCGCTGGTGGCGTACTGGCGGGTGCTGGTCACCACCGTCGTGCCTTCATGGTTGAACGATCCGCCGACTTGCGCGACGCCGCCCGTTTCGCCGAACGACGTCTGGCTGGAAGAGCCGTAGCCGTTGACTTGGGTGGCCACCACCGAACTGCCGTTCGAGATGGATGACGCCGTGCCATTGATCGTGCCGGCGTGGCCGGTGATCGACACGGAAGATATGTTTGGCCCACCGGCATAAGCCGATGCGGCAAACAATGACAGGGCTGCGACTGCTGCGAGCTTTTTCATTTGAGCTCCTCCTGATCCGCTTGATGCGGATGCACAGGCACCGGAGGCCGACCGGCGCGGACCGCTACGTCCTGCCTCGCGCCGTGGCAACCAGGTTGGGCGAGAGACTTTCGTATTGGTACGGAATGATTGCTCCGTCCTAGGCAGGTCGATATCGGCTAAACGGGGGACCGCATCTTTGTGGACGAGCGCAACGCATGACGCGCATGACGAAAATGGCGAGCCACCTTGCGCCAAGCCATGCATATGGCCGATGAAAGTCGCAGACGATGCCGCCGCGCGCACACGCCAGGTCAACTTTAAGGATGGCAAGCGGCGCGCACGGCTCAGGCAAGGCGCCTAGCGCGCACGCCGGGGGCAGCTGGCGGTGCTGGCCTATAGGATTACTGTTGCGTTTGCGAAAGCCGCACGATGTGGATCAGTTGCGCGGACTCGCGGCGTGCCAGCGCCAGGTCGCCGCCTACCAACAGCAGCAGAAAACCGCATTCCGCCAAGGCGGGATGCGCCAGCAGGTGGTAACCGGCCAGCAGCGCAATCCCGAACGCGCCGGCCAGCCATGCAGGCCAGGCCGAGGGCAGCCCTGGCCGGGCCGGGGCGACACGGCCAATGCTGAGCCACGCCATGAGCGGCAGGCACAGCATCGACAACGGGATGTAAATGGCAATCGCGGACAACACCACGGCCACGCTGAACTGCGTATGCAGCGTCAGGGCCATGAGTGCAATGGCGCCGATACCCACGTACCACAGCAGGCGAACGGCAATCAGGCGAGTCAGAACGGCGGCTCGGGTATTCATCGGGTCAGGCTGATATCAGAAATTTCAGCCATACTACTCCGGCCGGCCAGGACCCACCTGGCCCCAATTAATTGGAGACACCGACATGATCCAGGAAATTGCCAGCATCCATGTGCGCGAAGGTCAGGAAGCGCTATTCGAAGCAGGCGTCGCGCAAGCCAAGCCCTTGTTCCTGCGCGCCCGCGGATGCCACGGCATGGCACTGCACCGCAGTATCGAACAGCCCCAGCGCTACACCCTGGTGGTTGACTGGGAAACGGTGGAAAACCACATGGTGGACTTCCGCGAATCGCCCGACTTCCAGGAATGGCGCAAGCTTGTCGGCGGATTCTTCGTAGAGCCGCCCCTGGTGCATCACGAACAAAAAGTGATCTGACGCTTACGCCGGCGCGGCTTGCCCCAAGGCCAGGCGCGCGTTGGCCGCCAACGCCACGGCGACCGTGGTGCGCACGTCAGCCAGCGCCCGGTGCGTGGGGGTTGATGCGCCCACATGGCGGGCCAGGATGTCCAACTTGTGCGACGGCAATTCCGGCCAGGCGCGCCGGGCCAATGCCAAGGTGCAATGAGTAGGATTCAGAAACGGCAAACCCGTCCGATCCGCCGCCGCACCCAAGAAACGCCGGTCGAACGAGGCATTGTGAAAAAACACCGGCAGGTCTTCGACAAAATCCAGGAAGGCCGAAAACGCCTGCATCACCGGCACCCCATGCCGGTCCACTTCCGCCTGCGTGATGCCGGTAAGCCGGGAAATGAAGGACGGCACGGGCGACGCCGTGCGCACGACCTGGGTGTATTCGCGCGCCAAGGTGCCGCACGTCTCCACCCGCACCGCCGCAAATTCCAGGATCTCGCAGGTGGCAGTGGACAGCCCGGTCGTTTCCAGGTCGGCCACGATGAACGGGCCGCGCAGGGCCTGCAAGGCCGAGGTCAAGGCCACAGAAGCCTGGCTGCGGCTGCCCGGTTGGCGTGACGCCGCGGTGCCCGTGCGCGGGCGCCGGTTATAGAACGTCACGGCGTCACAGCCCCGCGCCCAAGGGCGCAAAACGCGGCGAGCCATCGGCCAACTGGCCGAAGAACAGCGACGCCGGTCGCACCCACAGGCCACGCTCGTGCGGCCACAGATGTTCGTAGACCACCATCGACTCTTCGGTTTCGGAATGGCGGGCCGTGCCCACATACAAGTAAAGGCCGCCCTTGTAGTGGCGGTGCGAGGCAAGAGCCAGGGCTTCGGATTCAGTCATGGACGGTGGCCACAAAAAAAACGACCTGGGCGGTAAGGTTCCGGCCCAGGCCTGGGATTCAGACAGAAGCGTCTTTATAGCGCACTCGCGCGCGACTCGGTGCGGCACGCTCAGTACCGCACATACTCCAGCACCGGCGCGGGAGGCAGTGGCGTATTGGCCGCCTGCCTGGCGCGTACCGAGGCCGCAACCGGTTTGACCAAGGGCGGCGGCTGGCGGCTCTGGCGCGCCGCCTGCGCATCAGCGGCTTCCTGAGTGGCGCGCAGGGTCTGCTCGGCTTCGGCCGTCATCTTGGTGATGTCTTCCGTCACGCCCCCCAGCTTGGCCGACTGCGCCAGCGACACATTCACCACCTCGGCCATGATCTCGGTGACCCGGCGCGACGAAGCCACTATGTCTTCCATCGTGGCGCCCGCCGATTGGACCTGGCCCGCCCCGCTTTCAATCTGCTCGACCGACGTGGTGATCAGGCCTTTGATTTCCTTGGCCGCCGCCGCGCTGCTTTGCGCCAGGCTGCGTACCTCGGCCGCGACCACGGCAAACCCTTTGCCGTGCGCACCGGCCCGCGCGGCCTCCACGGCGGCATTCAGCGCCAGGATATTGGTTTGAAACGCCACGCCGTCCATCACGCCGATAATCTCTGAAATACGCCGCGAGCTTTCCGTAATGGCGCTCATGGTGTGCACCACGCCCTGCACCGTTTTACCGCCCTGCTCGGCAATCTGGCTGGCGTCCAGCGCCAGCGCATTGGCCTGACTTGCGCGCTCCGCATTTTCCGTCAAACCCTGTACCGCCACCCTTAATGTTTGCGCGGCGGTAAAGCGCGTGGTGATGTCAGTGGCGAATTTCACCACTTTGAATGGCCGGCCCTCGGCATCGAAGATCGGGTTATAGCTGGCTTCGATCCACACCTGGCGGCCGTTCTTGCCGATGCGCAGATACTGCCCGGTATCGTATTTGCCGGCGCGCAGCTTGCGCCAGAATTCCTTATAGGCCTCGCCGCGTGCCTCTTCCGGACGTACAAACATGCTGTGGTGGCGCCCTTCCACCTCGCAAGCTTGATAGCCTACCGTTTTCAGAAACAGCTCATTGGCGCGGATGATGGTGCCGTCGAGTTCAAACTCGATAATCGCCTGCACTTTGGATATAGCCGCCAACTGCCCTTCGGTGTCCGCCTGGCGTTGTTGCTGATCGGTAATGTCTGTCGCGTACTTCACTACCTTCAACGGCCGCCCGTGCTTGTCGAAGATAGGGTTGTAGGACGCTTGCAGCCAGACATCGCGGCCATCTTTACGGACGCGGCGATAGCGCCCCGCGTCGTAAGCCCCCTGCCCCAGCTTGTGCCAGAACTCGGCGTATTCCGCGGATTCGCGTTCAGACGGATCGATGAACATCGCATGATGCTGGCCCAGCACTTCGTCCAGGGAATACCCCATGGTGTCCAGGAAATTCTGATTTGCCCTCAGCACATGGCCCTGGAGATCGAATTCGATCACGGCCTGCGCCTTGTGTATGGCGGATATCTGACCGTGTAGGTCCGCCTTCTGCATACCGCGATTTCGACGGAACAGCCGGCTTAGAGTGATCCATTGCATAGTGGCTTCTCCTGCCAAGGATGGGACGAAGTTGCTGACAATGACCAGAAGGTATTTCAAAGCAGAACTGAATGGCGCGTCCCAACCCAAGCCCAAGCAATGCACACCGCGCCGCATGCACTACCCCGTTTGCTCGTCGCCCCAACGGCGACGAAAGCTGAATAAGAAGATAAACCCTGCAGAATGTATCCAGTCGAAAATATTAATCCTATAAATGTACGTTCCTCAACCTATTGGCGTGACTGTCGTGAAAAAAAATCAAATCTCATGACTTATTAGTAATTTCCAGGTGAAACACTCTCGGTATAAACCCGGTGTCACCTAGGGCGTAAAAGGGTTACCAGCAAGTCACCATGCGGCTGCCCGGAATTAATAAAAAGGCCAGATCCGCACATGGAACTGGCCCTAATTATTAATGCAAATAAGAATGCGTTGATTCAGGGGGCATCCAGTTCCCGATATTGGCGGAATATGCACTCACCAAAGGGCAGACGCCTGCCGCTGGAAAAATAGGGTTGCAACGCGGGCAGCACCGCCACGCGGGCGTGCAACGCCATGACGTTCGGATAATGCGAAGCCACCGTGCCCATGCGCTTCGGAAATGCGTACAGCAACCCGTCCACCAAATGGAACAGCGAGAGGTCCACGTAGGTCCAGCGCTCGCCGCCAGCCAGCCACGCCGACGGCCCGGCCAACACACGCTCGAAATACGCCAGGAACTTTGGAATGCGCTCTTCCCGGAATCGCCGGGCGCGGCGAGCCGCTTCCTCTTTCTGGTCTTCGTAGTAATCGTTTGCCGAAATCGGATGGTGGGTGTCGTGCGCCTCAGTCACCATATCTGCGATGGTCAATTGCAATTGGTTCACCCACAAGCGGCCTTCCAGGGAATCTGGCGCCAGGCCATGCTTTTCCCCCAGGTAAAGCAGGATATTGGCGGTTTGGCCCAGCGTGATGCTGCCGGCCACCAGATACGGCGGTGCGAACGGGGGCTGCGCACGCGGGGCGCGCATGTCTGCAATCAGCGCATCATCCGAGGCGCCCGGCTCGCGCACCCTTTCCCGGTACGGAATGCCGCCTGCTTCAAGCGCCAGGCGTACGAACTCGCCGCGTCCGGGAATGGTTTCCCAATACCAAAGGTCATAGGTCATGCCGTCTCCTTGCGTCGGGGCGAGGGTCAGGCGGGAGAATCCTCGACGCCGCCCTCTCGGCCCCCGGCCAGCAAGCCGCGCGCCTGTTGATACTGCCGGGGGGACACACCAAAATGCGCGCGAAAGTCGCGCGAGAAATGCGCGCCGTCCGCAAAACCGCAGTCCAGCGCAATCTGCGTAATGCTGCAAGCGTTATTCAGCAACAGCCAGCTTCCATATTCCAGGCGCAGTTGCCGCTGAAACGCCATGGGCGACTTGCCGGTGGCCAGCCGGAAGGCCCGTTCCAACTGGCGGCGCCCCACCCCGACGTAGCGCGCAATCGCGTCCAGCGGTGGCGGGTTGTCGATGCGTTGTTCGATAAAGTGCGCGGCCTGTCGCACCCGCAGGTCCTGGATGCCGGACAGATCGGTGCGGAAATGCGCTTGCGGCACGCGCCCGGGGCGCACGCCTTGCAGCATCATGTGGCGCATGGCCTGCTGCGCCTTGTCGCGTCCGCAATGCCTGGCTACCAGGTACAAGGCCAGATCGATGGCGGCCGTGGAACCCGCGCAGGAAATCAGGTCGCCTTCATCCACGAACAGGCGGTCCACCACCGCGCGCGTCTGCGGAAAGCGTTCGCGGAAGGCATCCAGCACATTCCAATGCACGCAGACGGTGCGAGGCCCGACCACGCCAGCCTGCGCCAAGGCGAAGGTGCCCGTGCAGATGCCCAGCAAGCGCACGCGCCGCGCCGCCGCCAGCCGCAGCCAATCGCGCAGGGGCTCCGGCATGCGGCCGTTTTGGTAGTCGTTGCCGCCGCACACCGCCACGTAGTCGAACTCGGCGGGGTCCGCCGGCAGGCCGTCGGCCACGTCTATGGTCAGCCCGGCGCTTGCGCAGCGCGGTTTGCCGTCCCAGCTCATGACACGCCACGACGTATGGATCTGCCGGCTGCGCCCGCCGTGGTCGGCCGCCAGGCGCAATACGTCCACCAAGCCGGCGAAGGCGGCCAGGGTGAACTGGTCCATCAGCACAATGCCGACGTTCAATGCGGGTTTTTCCCGAGGCAAGGCGTCGGCATCCTCGTCATAGGGGGACGACGCAGCGGGCGGGAAGACGACGGTGTTCATGACGCAATTATTCAAGTTTTTGTCCCGCGCCTTCAAGCTCGTTTTCCCGTGGATCCACCAAGATGCATCCATGGCGATGTCCTGTGCCGCTTCCATTGCGTCAGACTTGCTGGACAAGCCGAAAAATCGACAAGGGGAATCCAACATGGCAACACTTAACCGCAGTGCACTCGGCGCCTCCTTGCTGGGCGCCGGCCTATTGATGGCCGGCACTGCAACCGCGCAGGACAAGAAGATCACGGTCGCCTGGTACGGCGGCAACTGGGGCGACGCCTTCCGCACCTGCGTGGCCGACCCCTACACCAAAGCCACGGGCGTGACCGTGGTGCCGGAAGTGGGCACATCCACCACCACGCTGGCCAAGCTGCAACAGCAGAAGAACGCGCCCACCATCGATGTGGCCTGGATGGACGGCGGCATCAGCGAACTGGCCCAGCAGGCCGGCGTGCTGGACACGCTGGACCCCGCCACCATCCCGAACCTGAATAACGTGATCGACCAGGGCGTGTACCGCGATGGCAAAGCGGCCTACGCCGTCAGCACGGGTTACTACTCGCTGGGCATCACCTACAACACCAAGGAAGTGCCGCAGGCGCCCACCAGCTGGAAAGACTTGTGGAAGCCCGAATACGCCGGCGCGGTGGCCGTGCCCTCGCCCGCGAATTCGTCCGGCGTGCCTTTCGTGTTCTTCCTGGCGCGCGTGTGGGCGGTTGACCCGTCCAATCTTGCGCCGCTCTACACCAAGCTGTCCTCGCTGGACACGGCGCTTTATTTCGATAGCTCGGGCGCGGCCAGCAACGCCTACCAAAGCGGCGAGGCCATCATCGGCGCGCACTTCAACGTGGGCGCATGGGACTTGATCGACAAGGGCCTGCCCATCGGCTTTGCCGTGCCCAAGGAAGGCGCCTGGGCCACCGACGCCCGCCTGCATCTGGTCAAGAACGCCCCCCATGCCGCCGACGCCAAGAAGTTCATCGACACCGCCCTGACGCCGGACGCCGCCGCCTGCCTGGCCACGCGCTTGTACCTGGGCCCGGCCGTCAAGGGCGTGCAGGTGCCGAAGGATGTGGCGCGCAAGCTGCCGTGGGGCGCCGAAGGCTCGGTGGAGAACCTGAGCCTGTTCGACTGGAACCTCATCAACAGCCGCCGCGCCGAAGTCACCGACGCCTGGAACCGCCAAGTCGCCCGCAAGCGCTAGGCCGGAGTTGAACATGTCCGCTTTGCTCACCATCGAAGGCGTGTCGATGCGCTTTGGCGCCTACCAGGCGCTGGACCACATCGACCTGGACATCCAGCAGGGGGAATTCGTGGCCCTGCTGGGCCCCAGCGGCTGCGGCAAGACCACGTTGCTGCGCGCGATAGCCGGTTTTCTGACGCCGGAATCCGGCCGCATTCTGATCGACGGTCAGGACATCAGCCGCCTGCCCGCGCACCATCGTCCCTTGAACACGGTGTTTCAGAACTACGCGTTGTTTCCGCACATGACCGTGCTGGAAAACGTGGCGTACGGCCCGCGACGCCAGGGCGCGTCGAAGGCGGACGCCGCCGGCCGCGCCCGCGCCGCGCTCGACATGGTGGGGCTGGCGGACTTCGGCCCGCGTTACCCGCGCGAGATGTCCGGCGGCCAGCAGCAGCGCGTGGCGCTGGCGCGCGCCATCGTGAACCACCCCAAGCTGCTGCTGCTGGACGAACCCTTGTCCGCGCTCGACCTGAAGCTGCGCAAGCGCATGCAACTGGAACTGAAGCACCTGCAAGCCAAGCTCGGCATCGCCTTCATCTTTGTCACGCACGACCAGGAAGAAGCCATGACCATGGCCGACCGCGTGGTCGTGATGCACGCCGGGCGTATCGAGCAGGTGGGCGCGGGCACGGACATCTATCGCCAGCCCGCCACCCGCTTCGTGGCGGAATTCATTGGCGACGCGAACTTCCTGGCGTTCACGATCGAGTCAGCGGCCACGGGCGACGCGCTGCAATTGAACCTGCAAAACTTGCGTGTGCCGCTAGCGGGCAACAACACCGTCAACAACACGGCCAAGCCCCTTCACCCACGCGGCGTGGCGGTGCTGCGCCCGGAAGACCTGCGTCTTGCCGAAGGCCAAGACGCAGGCATGCTGACCGGAACCGTTGCCGACGTCATCAACGTGGGCAGCCACAGCATGATTCATGTGGACGTCGACGGGCAGACCGTCGTGTCGCGCCATGGCGGCATCGCGCCATCCGGCTTGCGGCCCGGCGCGCCCGTCAGCCTGACGTTCGCGCCCGAACACCTGCACCTGATCGGTGAACTGCCATGAACCGGCGCGACTGGCTCTCACCCGGCCTGTTGCTGGCCGCACCCGTGCTGTTCTTCGCGGCATTCTTCCTGGCGCCGCTGGCGGTGGTGGCGCTGGCCAGCGTCACCAGCGGCGAACCAGGTCTGTCCTTTAGCACCCAGCAGTATCTGCGCGTGCTGGCAGACCAGTACCACTGGGACGTGATCCTGACGACCTTCCGCCTGGCGTTTTTCACCACCCTGGTCTGCGTCATCCTGGGGTATCCGCTGGCCTGGTATCTGGTGCGCGTCGTGCGTTGGCAGGCGTGGCGACGCTTTTGCGTGATCTTGCTGGTGGTGCCGCTGTTCACCAGCAATATCGTGCGCGCCTTCGGCTGGATGGTGCTGCTGGGCCGCAATGGGCTCGTCAACCAGGCCCTGGTGGGCGTGGGCGCCGCTGACCGGCCGGTGCGCTTTATCGGCACCGAACTGGGCATCCTGATCGGCATGGTCTATGTACTGCTGCCCTTCGTGGTGCTGGCGGTGGGCAATGCGCTGGCGCGGGTGGATCCGGCTTGCGAGCACGCCTCCGCCGACCTGGGCGCCAGCCCCGCCGCCACGTTCTTTCACATTACCTGGCCGCTGACGCTACCCGGCGTGATGTCGGGCGCCATCATCGTCTTCACCCTGGCGGTCAGCGCCTACGTCACACCGGCGCTGCTGTCCGGCGGGCGGATATCGGTGCTGTCGATGCTGATCTTCCAGCAATACAGCTCGGTGTTCGACTTCCATTACGGCGGCGCGTTGAGCATGGTGCTGCTGGTCTTCACCCTGATCCTGGTGGCGCTGGCCAACCGCGCCGCCACCTTGCCCGGAGCCGCGCGATGATCGCCCGCCACCTGATCCGCCTGATCGCGCTGGCCGTGCTGGCGCACCTGGCGCTGCCCCTGATCGTGATCATGGGCGCGTCGTTCACGGCCACGCCTTACCTGGCGTTTCCGCCGCAAGGCTGGACGCTGGAGTGGTATCGCACGCTGCTGGTGGAAGCCGGCTACATGGCCGCGTTCACCACCAGCACGGTGCTGGCGCTGGCGGCAACCGTTGCGGCGGTGCTGCTGACGGTGCCGGCCGCGCTGGCCCTGGCCCGATACGAATTTCCGGGCAAGGCGGCGCTGACGTCGGTGCTGATGTCGCCGCTGGTGCTGCCGCACATCGTGCTGGGCGCGGCGCTGCTGCAGTACGGGGCGTACTTCGGTTTGACGCGCAGTTTCCTGTCTTTGTTGATCGGGCACATCGTCATCATTGCGCCCTTCGTGTTGCGGTCCACGCTGACTCTGCTGACGCCCGAGCAGCGCGCGTTGGAAGAGGCCTCGGCCGACCTGGGCGCCAACCCCTGGACCACGTTTTTCCTGGTGGTGTTGCCGCAGATCCGCCCCGGCATCGTCACCGGTTCGATCTTCGCGTTCATCTCGTCTTGGATCAACGTGGAGCTTTCCATCTTCAACACCACGGCGGACCTGAACACCATTCCCGTCAAGCTTTTCAACTATGTGCAGTACACGATCGATCCGACCATCGCAGCCGTTTCGGGCGCCACGATTGTGGTTGCGGTAATCGCTATCGTAATTCTTGATTTGACCGTCGGCCTGGACATGCTGTCCGAACGCGGCAAATAGTTTCCCCCTCTTCCGCTTTTCCCTTCGCGGTTTTCCTTCATCCTACTTAGTCTGGAGCCACAGTCATGCGCAAGCAAGACGCGTTCGATGTCATCTATACCCATACCGAAGGCGAGCCCCTGTGCATCGTGCATAGCGGCATCCCCTACCCCGCCGGATCCACCATCCTGGAAAAGCGGGCCTTCCTGGAGCAGAACTACGACTGGCTGCGGCAAGCGCTGATGCGCGAACCGCGCGGCCACAAAGACATGTTCGGCGTGTTCCTCACGCCGCCGTCCAGCCCCGAATTCGATGCGGGCCTGATCTACATCGACGGCACCGAGTATTCGCACATGTGCGGCCACGGCACCATCGCGGTCAGCATGGCGATGGTGGCCAACGGCCTGGTCGCGCGCGGCAAGGACGGCATCACCAAGATCCGCTTTGAAACCACGGCGGGACTGGTCGTGTCGGAAGTGGCGTCCGAAGGCGACGAGGTACTGTGGACCCGCTTTGAAAACGTGCCCGCCTACGTGGCCGCGCAGGACATCCCGGTGGAGCTGCCGGGCTACGGCAAGCTGCACGCCGACATCGTGTGGGGCGGCAATTACTTCGGCATCGTCGACCTGTCGGGTTGCGATCTGCGGATCTCGCCGGACAACGGCACCGAGCTGTCGCGCATGGGCTTGATCGTGCGCGACCAGTTGAACGCGCGCCATCGCATCCAACACCCCACCGAAGCGCACATCAACAACCTGAACTTCATCACGTTCTGGCACCAGCCCACGATCGAAGGCGCGTTCTACAAGAACGTGCACGTGTTCAGCGCGGGGCAGTTGGACCGTTCGCCCGGCGGCACCGGCACCAGCGCGATGATGGCCATGTTCGAGGCGCGTGGAAAGATGGGCTTGAACCAGCCGATCAAGTCGGAAGGGTTGCTGGGTAGCGGCACGTTCGAAGGCTGCCTGTTGGGCGAAGTGGATTTGAACGGCACGCGTGCCGTGCGCCCCACGGTGAAAGGCACGGCCAGCATTCTGGGCACCGCCCGCTGGGTGATTGATCGTAATGATCCGGTGGGTGCGGGGTTCTTGATCCGTTGATCCGTTAATGGGCGGATGCGCGGACGCTGAAGCGGCAAGACGCGCGGGGCTTCACCTCCCGGCGCGCCTGGTCTTGTGCGCGATCACGCCGCGGACGCGTCTTCCAGAATCAGTTCCGCGCCGCGCTCAGCCACCATCATCACGGCGGCCTGCGTGTTGCCGGACACCATCTTCGGCATCACCGACGCATCCACCACGCGCAAGCCCGTCACGCCGTTCACGCGCAGCCTGACATCCGTCACGGCGGCGGCGTCCGAACCCATGCGGCAGGTGCCGATGGGGTGATAGATGGTCTGCCCGTTGCGCCGCGCGAAATCCAGCCATTGCTCATCGCTTTCGACGGCGGCGCCGGGGCTGATTTCGGATTCGATGTAGCGTTGCATGGCCGGCTGCCCCACAATGCGGCGCGCAACCTTCATGCCGCCCACCAGACTGTCACGGTCAATTTGTGCCGAAAGAAAATTGGGGCGGATGGACGGACCGGCCAACGGGTCCGCCGACTTGATGTGGATCGTACCCACTGATTCCGGACGCAATTGCGCCACACCGATCGTCATGCCCGGCTGGCGGTCCAGGATGCGTTCAGCGGCATTGGCATAGCTGGCATGCACGAAGAAAAACTGCACGTCGGGCGCAGGGAGATCAGGCGCGCTTTTCACAAATCCATGCACCAGGCCCGTGCCCAAGGTCAAGATGCCCGTGTGGTGCGTGTAGTACCGCGCCACCTGCTGCGCCAGCCGCCAGCCACGCGACATCTCGTTCAAGGTCACCGTGCCTTTCACTCGCCAGTTCATGCGCGTGGCGAAGTGGTCGATGTAGTTTTCACCGACTTGCGGCTGCGCATGCACCAGCGGGATGTTGAACGATTGCAGCAAGCCAGGGTCGCCGATGCCCGACAATTCCAGCATCTGCGGCGACTGCACCGCGCCCATGCATAGAATCGTTTCGCGGGCGGCTCGCACCGTGTGTTCCTGCCCGTTCTTGCGGTAGGTGACACCCACGCAGCGCTTGCCTTCGAACACCAGCCGCGTCACGTGTGCCCCACATTCCACGCGCAGGTTCTTGCGCGCCGCTGCCGGCTTCAGATAGCCGTCCACCACGCTCCAGCGCCGGCCCCGGCGCTGCAGCACCTGGTAATAGCCCACGCCATCCTGCTTGCCGCCGTTGTAGTCGGCGTTCAGTGGCTGGCCGTCTTCCTGCGCCGCACGCAGAAAGGCGTCGGACACGGGGAACCGTTCGGCCACTTCTTCCAGATGCATGGGGCCGCTCTTGCCGCGCGTCTCGCCCCCCGCTTCGTAATGCTCGATCTTGCGAAAGACTCGCTCTGCCTGCGCATAGCCCCAACCCGTTGCCCCCGCCGCCTCCCAGCCGTCGTAATCCTGCGGCTGGCCGCGCACGTAGATCATGCCGTTGATCAAGGTGGAGCCGCCCACGCCCTTGCCGCGCGGCACCGCGATGGTACGGCCATAGACGTTATCTTCCGGCTCGGTGGCAAAGCGCCAGTTGTAGTCGGGGTTCACCAGCAGCTTGGAAAAGCCCGCCGGGATGGAAATCCACATGCTGCGGGCTTCCTGGCCGGCCTCCAGCATCAAGACGCGATGCTTGCCGTCGGCGCTGAGCCGGTTGGCCAGGATGCAGCCCGCCGTGCCGCCGCCCGCAATAATGAAATCGAAATCACCCATCGTTATTCGCCACGTCCTGATGTTGCTTGCCCGGCCTTGATCGCCGGGCCTTGGTTGGCTGTCATGCTTGGCTGTCTTGATCGCCTGCGCTTATTTCGCAGGCGCCACGCCCAGCATCTCCGCCATCAGCGCGATCTGGCAGACCAGCATCGGCGCACCGTAATGCACCTTGCAGCCACGGGCCTGCGCGGCCAGTAACAACGCGGTGTCCTTGGGCTGCATGATGACTTCGCAGACGAGCTGGTCCGGCGTCAGGCGTTCGGTATCCAGCGGCAGTGCATCGCCTTCCTTCATGCCCAACGACGTGCCGTTGACGACAAGATCGTGCCCAGACGCGTCTGGCGTACCGACGGCGATGCTGGCGTTCGGATGCAACGACAGAATGCGCGCCTTCAGGTCTTCGGCCTTGGCGGGCGTGCGGTTGGCGATGGTCAGCCGCGACACGCCGGCCTGCACCAGCGCAAAGCCGATCGCGTTGGCCGCGCCACCGGCACCGGCCAGATAGGCGCTTTTGCCCTTCAGATCCACGCCCGCGGTCTGCAAACCGCGCACGAAGCCTTCGCCATCCAGCATATGGGCGGTGAGCTTGCCATCGGCATCGCGCCGCACCACGTTGGCCGCGCCAATTTTCCGCGCCACCGGCGTCACCTCGTCCACCAGATCCAGTATGGCGGTCTTGTGCGGCATGGTGACGATGACGCCGCCAAGGTTCTCCAGGCGGCGCAGGCCTTCGACGACGGCGGGCAGGTTGTCGGGGCGCGCGTGAAACGGCACGCAGACGCCGTCATAGCCCAATTGCGCGAACAGCTCGTTCATGCGCTGCGGCGTCTTTACGTGATGGATGGGGTCGGCCAGGATGCCGAACAGGCGGGTGTTGCCGGTGATTTCCTTCATGGGGTCTCCGAATTCTCAAGCGATATTGTCAGGATGCGATCAGTTCGCGGGCCACGGCGCCGATGCCGGCCGCGTCCAGCTTGTAATGCGCGTAAAGGGTCGTGGGCGGTGCGATCAGGCTGTATTCGTCGTAGATGCCGTGGCGGCGCAAGCGCGTGCCCGTGCCGGCGTCCGTCAACACTTCAGCCACGGCCGACCCCAGCCCGCCCAGCACATTGTGCTCTTCCACCGTCATCATCAAGCGCGCCTGCCCGGCGGCCCCCAACACGGCCTCGTGGTCCAGGGGCTTGATGGTGGGCATGTCGATTACGCCTACCGATAGGCCGTCTTCACGCAATTGCTCGGCGGCGGACAGCGCGGCGTGCAGCGTTATACCGCAGGCGATGATGTTCAGGTCGCTGCCTTCGGAATGAACGATGGCGCGGCCGAATTCGAACGGCGCGCCATCTTCATAGACCTGCGGATCGCGGCCACGTCCGATGCGGAAGTAGATCGGTTCCGGCCAGTTCACCGACGCCTTGATGGCCGAGGCCAATTGCGGGCCGTCGGCGGGCGATACCACCGTCAGGCCCGCCAGCGCGCGCATCGTGGAGATGTCTTCGGTGGCGTGGTGCGAGGTGCCGTAAAACCCCAGGCTGATGCCGGTGTGGTGGCCAATCAGGCGCACGGGCAGCTTGGTGTAGGCCACGTCCATGCGGATCTGCTCGCAGCACAACAAGCCTAAAAAGGACGCGAACGTGGCCACGAACGGCATCATGCCCGTGGTGGCCAGGCCCGCTGCCGCCGACACCATGTTCTGCTCGGAAATGCCGAACTGAATGTAGCGGTCGGGGTAGGCCTGCGCAAAGCGGTTCAGGCCGTTGGAATATTGCAGGTCAGCCGATCCCGCCACAACCGGGTGCCCGGCCTGGGCCAATTCGATCAGCGCGTCGGAAAGATAAGACAGCCCGGGGTTGACCGCGTTCAGCGCGCGGTATTGCCAGGAATCGGGAGAAAGAACTTGTGCCTGTGCCATTCAGATCTCGCGGGAAAGAATTTCGTCGACGGCGCTTTGCGCGTCTTGCGGCGCCAGGTAGCCCAGGTGCCAGCCGGGCTCGGTTTCCATGTAGGACACGCCTTTGCCCTTGATGGTCTTGGCGAGCACGCAAGCCGGCTTGTCGCGCGTGTCGTCCGCGCGCAGGCGGCGCAGCAGCGCGGTCAGGTCGTGCAGGTTGTGGCCGTCGACCTCATGCACCTCCCAACCGAACGCCTGCCACTTTTCCTTGAGCGATTCGACGCCCATCACGTCATCCACCTTGCCATCCAACTGATAACCGTTGCGGTCGATGATGGCCACCAGGCGCGACAGCCGGTTATGCGCGGCAAAGAGCGCGGCTTCCCACACCTGGCCTTCCTGCATTTCGCCATCGCCCAGCATCACGAAGACATTGAAATCGCGCTGGCTCATGCGGCCGCCCATCGCCATGCCGACGCCATTGGACAGCGCGTGCCCGATCGAACCCGAGCTGAAGTCCACGCCTGGCACCTTGCTCATGTCGGGGTGGTCGCCCAGCGGGCTGCCCAGGCGGGTGTAGCCATCCAATAGCGCGTGGTCAATGAAGCCGTGGTCGGCCAGCACGGGAAACAAGCCAACCGCCGCGTGGCCCTTGCCCATCAGGAAACGGTCGCGGTCCGGCCAATGCGGCTCGCCTGGGCGTAACCGCATCACGTCGTAGTACAGCGACGCAAATATTTCCGCGCAAGAAAAGACCGAGCTGTAATGCCCGACCTTGGCAATTTCAATCAACCTGATCGTCTCCAGCCGGATGTGGCGGGCCTTTTCCCGCAGCATCGCGACTTCCCCCTGGGTGGGGGCCTCCTGGTGATGGCGCATGGCGCGTCCTTTCTTCGTTAGGATATATGATATATAATATACCCATTGCGCTCGGATTGGCTATCGCGGGCTAGAATTCACCCGGATTCAACCCGTTCCCTTCATTTCAGCAAGCCCGAAACGTCATGCCCAGCCTTAAACCGGTAAAGAAAGAGAACCTCTCCGTCAGGGTCTACAACGAAATCCGCAATGCCCTGATCAATGGGCAGTACGAACCCGGCGAACGCCTGATCATTGGCGAACTGGCCCAAGAGATGGGCGTGTCCATCACGCCCGTGCGCGAAGCCATCTTCCGGCTTATCAGCGAACAGGGCCTGGAAATGCAGGCGGCCACGGCCGTCTACGTGCCTTACGTGAATTCGGAAAAGCTGCGTGAAATTCAGCAGATTCGTTTCCATCTGGAAGGCATGGGCGCGGCAGAGGCCGCGCAGCACATCACGCGCAAACAGCTGGACAACCTGATCGCCCTGCAAAAAGACTTCATTTCCTGCACGTCGACCGACCCCAAGCGCGCCAGCTACCTGAACCGCAAGTTCCACTTCGCCATCCTGGAAGCCAGCAACAAGCCCATCTTGCGCGCCACCGTGGAATCGTTCTGGGTCATCACCGGCCCCATCCTGAAGGTGTTCCACGTCAAGACTGCCGGGCTGGACTATTCCGAAAACGAACACCGCCACGAAGCCGTGCTGCAGGCGCTGGAAGCGCGCGACTCCGAGGCCGCGCGCAGCGCCATTCAGGCCGACCTGGTCTGGGGCGGCAAGATCATGATCGACTGGCTGGTCGAACGCGAAAAAGAGCTTGATTACCGCCCTCCCGTGCCACGCAAATAGGAAGACGTCATGCTGAAGATTTTTGGCGCACCCGGCCGCTACATACAAGGCGCGGGCGCCCTGGACAGCCTGGGCCAATATGCCGCCCTGTTCGGGCGCCGCGCGGCGCTGGTCATCGACGGCTATGTCCATGGCGTGCTGGGACCAAGAATCGAAGCGCTGTGCGCCGAGCACAACGTGACGGTGGCGCCACTGATCGTGGAAGGCGACCTGACGCCCGACCTGATCGACAGCCTGCGCGCACAGGCCACCGCCGCAGGCATCGACTTCGTGATCGCGGTGGGCGGCGGCAAGTCGCTGGACGCGGGCAAGGCGGTGGCGAAGTCGTCGCATTGCCACCTGATCACGGTGCCGACAGTGGCGTCCAACGACGCGCCCACCAGCAAGAACTACGTGCTGTACGACGCGCATCACAACCTCCTGGCGGTGGAACACATGTTGTTCAACCCCACGATCGTGCTGGTGGATACGGCCATCATCGCCACCGCGCCCGTGCATTTTTTCCGCGCGGGTTTGGGCGATGCGGTGTCGAAGAAATTCGAGGCCGAGCAATGCCAGCGCAATGGCGGCAAGAACATGTACGACGGCGCGCCGCTGCTGACGGCGCAACTGATTGCCGACGGCTGCTTGCGCACGCTGCTGGCCGACGGCGTGGACGCCATGGCGGCTGCCGGCACGGGCCAGCCCACGCCCGCGTTCGAGCGCGTGGTGGAAGCGATGATCCTCATGAGCGGTCTCGGTTTTGAAAGCGGCGGCCTGTCCATCGCGCATGCGCTCACGCGCGGGCTGCCCAAGATCGGCGGCGTGGCCACCGCGCTGCATGGCTTGCAGGTTGCGGTCGGCCTGCTCGTGCAACTGGATCTGGAACAGCGCAACGACGGCATGCTGGCGGACTTGACCCAGTGGTACGCCCAGGTCGGCCTGCCCACCACGCTGCGCGAACTCGGCGCGGCCGACATGCCCAGCGACGCAGACTTGACGCTGGCGGCCGAACTGACGTTGAAAGCCCGCCATGCCGCCAACTTCGATCGCCCCTTGGATGTCGCCACGCTTGCCGACGCGCTGCGCCGCCACGCCTGAACGCAGGGGCACCGCCCCCGCCTGATCAGAACGCCAACTCAGAACGCCACGTTGTCCCGCCCCTTCAGGCCGAGCTTGGCGCGCGCTTCGTCAGGCGTGGCCACTTCCAGGTTCAGCGCTTCGACAATGGTGCGGATGCGTTCAACCTGCAAGCGATTCGACTCCGCCAATTGGCCCGGCCCGATCCACAGCGAATCTTCCAATCCCACCCGCACGTTCGAGCCCATCGCCGCGCCGATAGTAGCCAGCGGCATCTGATTGCGGCCCGCGCCCAGGATGGACCATTCATAGTCGTCGCCGAACAGCCGGTCAGCCGTGCGCTTCATGTGCATCAGGTCTTCCGGGTGCGGGCCGATGCCGCCCAGGATGCCAAACACCGACTGGATGAACGGCGGCGACTTGACCAGCCCGCGGTCAACAAAATGCGCCAGGTTGTACAGGTGGCTGATGTCGTAGCACTCGAACTCGAAGCGCGTGCCGTTGGCGTTGCCCAGCGTCAGAATGGATTCGATGTCCTGGTAGGTGTTGCGGAAAATCAGTGAACGGCTGTTCTCAAGATGCTCCCTTTCCCAGTCGTGCTTAAGTTCTTTGAAGCGGTCCAGCATTGGGAACAAGCCAAAGTTCATCGACCCCATGTTCAGCGACGCCAGCTCCGGCTTGAACGTCGTGGCCGGGCGCATGCGCTCTTCCACCGTCATGTGGGGGCTGCCGCCAGTGGTGATGTTGATGATGGCGTCCGTCTCGTTCTTGATGCGCTCAAGAAACGGCTTGAACAATGCCGGGTCTTGCGACGGCTTGCCCGTTTCGGGATCGCGCGCATGCAGGTGCAATACGGCCGCGCCGGCCTGCGCCGCGCCGATGGCGGCTTCAGCGATCTCGTCAGCCGTGACCGGCAGGTGCGGCGACATGCTGGGCGTGTGGATCGCGCCCGTCACGGCGCAGGTAATGACGACTTTCTGTTTCGGCTTAGCCATGTTTGTCTCCGTCCTGTTGTTTGTGGCGCATCAAGCGCATCAGTTTTTCGTCGCGCCAGAAACGGCGCTTGGCAAGGTCTTCTTGCGGCAGCAGGCGGCGGCGTTCGTCCGCCAAGGCCCCCACCAGCGCGGCGTCCCAGGCCACGCATTCGGTTTGGTCGGCGCCGATGGACTGGTACAGCCCGCCGTAGCGCGCGCAATAGTCCGCGATGCCGCCGGGCGCGTTCAGGTCGATGGTTTCGAACGGCCCCATGAACGACCAGCGCAGGCCCAGCCCGTCCTTGACCGTCGTGTCGATGTCTTCAGCACTGGCAATGCCCTCCTTGGCCAGCCGGAAGGCCTCGTGCAGCAAGGCGCCTTGCAGGCGGTTCAGGATGAAGCCTTCGATTTCACGGCGCAGCCGTACGGGCTTTTGCCCGATGGCCGCCATGATGTCACTGGCGCGTTGCAGCGCGTCCGTGCTGGTCCATGGCGCGGGGCAAAGCTCCACCACGGGAATCAGATACGGCGGGTTGACGGGATGCGCGACCAGGCAGCGGTGGCGTCCTGGCAGATGGTCGGTGAACTGGCTGGCGGGAATGCTGGAGGTGGAACTGCCAATGACGGCCTCGGGCTCGGCGGCTGCATCCAGCGCCGAGAACAAGGCGCGCTTGATCTCAAGCTTTTCGGGCGAGTTTTCCTGGATGTAGCAGGCGCCCTTGAGCGCGTCGGCCAGGCTGTCGGCAATATGGACGCGGCCGATGATGGCGTCTGCATCCGTCAACAGCCCCTGCGATTGCAGTTCGCGCAATTGCTGCAAGATCAGCATGCGAGCTTCGGCCAGCATGGCGGCGTTGACGTCATGAAGGCGCACCTGCCAGCCCTGGCGCGCAAACACGATGGCCCAACCTTGGCCGATCAGGCCCGTACCGATAATGGCGGCGATACGGGGCGAGGAATTCACAGCGGAATCGGCGCCCATCAGTAGAGCTTCTGCGTAAAGCCGTCGATCACTAGCGCCTGACCCGTCACGCTGCGGGCCGCTTCGCTGGCGTTGAACAACACGGTGTTGGCAATGTCGCGCGCAGTGACCATGCGGCCCAGCACGGCCTGGCCTTCGTACTGCGCGGCAATTTCTTCAACCGGACGCCCCAGCGTATCGGCCTTGGCGGCGATGACGGCGCGGATGCGCGGACCTTCAACGGCCCCCGGCAAGATGGCGTTGACCCGGATCCCGTGCGGCCCAAGCTCAATCGCCAACGATTTGGTGAAGCCGATCACCGCCCACTTGGACGCGGAATACACCGAGCGCCCGGCAAAGCCCAGGTGGCCGGCGGCGGACGACAGGTTGATCATCACACCCGCCTTTGATTCCTTCAGCAGGGGGATGGCCTGGCGGGCGCACAGGAATTGGCCGGTGATGTTGACGGCCAGCGTGCGGTCCCAATCGGCCTTCGACAGCGTTTCAACGTAACCGGTGGGCCCTGCCACGCCGGCGTTGTTGATCAGAATGTCCAGCCCGCCCAGTTTCTGCTTGACGGCGGCAAAGAGCGCGCCCACGCTGTCTTCGTCAGACACGTCCGCCACCATGGCCTGCACGCCGGGCAGTTCGGACGGAATGGCTGCCACACGCGCTTCGTTGACATCGCACACGAAAACCGTTGCGCCGGCGTGGCGGAATACCTTGGCCATTTCCAAGCCAAGGCCGTCAGCGCCAGCGGTGATCAAGACCCGTTTTCCGGCGAAATCGACTTCCTCGAACATGCTGTTGTCTCCTGGTTTTTATGGAAAAGCACGCGCTTGATGATATACGATATATGACGTGGCGCAATATTTTCCAGCACATACAGCACGCTTTAGCATGACGGAAAGACAGGGCTCGCCTGACGGAATTTTGCGCTTCTTTTCCTAGGCCATCGGCCGCTAAGTCTTTATTCATGCGGCTTTAGGGAATTCCCCGATTCGGCCCGCCGCAGCCACCACTAGAATCCAATTCGGGGTTTTTGTACCTGGCCGGCACATATATCATATATTTAAAAAAGACGGACAACACTCAAGACAGTCCGCATCCCATACCAACAAAGGAGCGTAGACAGTGTTCAAGTTCAACAAGGTTATTTTGGCGCTGGGCGTGTGCGGCGCACTGGCAAGCGGCACCGCGGCGGCCGACATGAAAGTGGGCGCCCTCTTCCCGTTCAGCGGCGCGCTTGCGCTTCTGGGACAAGAGAGCTATCGCGGGCTGGAGCTTGCCGTCAACGAAATCAACGCCGCGGGCGGCGTCAACGGAGAGAAGATCGAACTCATCAAGGCGGACGCCGTGGACCCGACGCAAGCCGTGTCGGAAACCAAGCGCCTGATCTCGTCCAACGTGGTGGGGGTGTTCGGCAGCTACGCCTCGGGCATTTCGTATGCGGCCACGCCCGTGACCGAACTGGCTGGCGTGCCCTATTTCGAACTGGGCGCCACCGCCCACAAGATCACCACGCGCGGCTACAAGTACCTGTTCCGCAGCAATCCCAATACGGCGCTGTACGGCGTGTCGGTCGTGAACGCGCTGCACGACACCATCGCCCCCGGCATGGGCCTGAACCCCAAGGACATCAAGATCGGCATCATCCACGAAGACGGGCCTTATGGCACCGACGTGGCGGCCACCGAGAAAAAGCGCGCGCAAGAGCTGGGTTACACCGTGGCCGAAGTGCTGCCCTATTCGGCCAAGACCGTGGACTTGTCGTCGTTGATCCTGCGCTTGAAAGGCGCCAAGGTCGACGTCGTGCTGCAAACGGCCTACCAGAACGACGCCATCCTGTACTTCAGCCAGGCACGCGCGGCGGGCTTCAAGCCCAAGGTCGTGATCGGCGCAGGCGGCGGTTATTCGCTGGCCGATACCGCCAAGGCGGTGGGCGCCGACATGAATGGCGTGTTCGACCTGGACTTCCCCCAAGCGTCCATCAATCCGGCTGGCGCGCCGGGCCTGGACAAATTCCTGGCCGCCTACAAAGCCACCTACAAGAGCGACCCGCAGTCCGGCCACAGCCTGACCAACTACGTCGGCGCCAAGGCCTTCTTTGAAGCCATTGGCAACGCCAAGTCCACCGACAAGGACAAGATCCGCGCCGCGGTCCTGGCCTACAAGAAGCCGGCTGGCCAGACGGCCAACGGCTGGGGATTCGACTTCGGTGAAGACGGCCAGAACAACGCCTCGACGTTCTACGTCATGCAATGGCAGGACGGCAAGCTCGTCACCATCGCGCCCAGCAACCTCGCACTTGGCAAGCCCATCTTCAACAAGTAAGCGCGACGCCAGTGATCAGGCGCTCGGGGGCGCCTGATGTTTCCCGGGAATATCGCGCCCCGGCGCGGCCGCCATCGCAGCGGCCACGCCGGGGCCGCGTCCCGCTCTAAGAGGTTGCACCATGGATATTTTCATTCAACTGGTCATCAATGGCCTGTTGCTGGGCGGCGCGTACACCATCATCAGCCTGGGGCTGACGTTGATCTTCGGCGTCGTGCGCGTCGTGAACTTCGCACACGGCGAGTTCCTGATGGTTGGCATGTACCTGGTTTACCTGATCGCCGCGCAATTCGGCGTCCACCCTTATGTGGGCCTGGTGCCGGTGGCGGTGATTCTGTTCGCGCTGGGCGCGCTGACGCAAAAGGGCATCATCCAGCCGCTGTTGCATGCAGACCAGCACATCCAGATTTTCGCCACGGTGGGCGTGTCCACCATCCTGCTGAATCTTGCGCTGGTGATCTTCGGCGCCAATGTGTATCGCGCGCCGGTGGAGCTGGGCACGAACGCCATTGCCGTCGGCAATTACTCTATGGTGACGGGGCAGGTGATCACCTTCGTGATCGGCATCAGCCTGGCGATATTGCTGCATTTTTTCATGCATCGCACGTACCTGGGTCGCGCGCTGCGCGCGGTGGCGCAGCATCGCTATGCCGCCACGTTGATGGGCGTGAACGTGAACAACGTGTACGCCATCGCCTTCGGCCTGGGCACGGCCTTCGTCGGCATCGCGGCGGGCTTGCTGGCGCCGCAGTATCCGGTGTTTCCAACGGTGGGCACGTACTTCGTGCTGACCGCCTTCGTGATCGTGGTGCTGGGCGGACTGGGCAGCCTGTATGGCGCCGTGGCCGGCTCCATGATCATCGGCATCGTGGATACGCTGGCCGGTTATTACATCGCCCCCGACCTGAAAGAGGTCGTGTATTTCGGGATCTTCCTCTTGATCCTTGTCCTGCGACCGAACGGCCTGTTCGGCGTCGGTACAGAGTGATCAGAGCCACAAGGAGCGAGACGTGTTTCCCGACTTTCGAAGCCCCAAAGCCTACGTCAGCCTGATTCTGCTGATTGTGATGTTCCTCGTGCCCGTCGTCATGGGTACGCCTTTCTGGACCAACCTGTTTGTACTGCTGTTCGTCTTTGCGTCGCTATCCGTGGCGTGGAATATCGTGGGCGGCTACGCGGGCCAGCTTTCGCTGGGCCATGCGGTGTTCTACGGCATCGGCGGCTATACGGCCACGCTGCTGACGCAGAACTTCGGCATATCGCCGTGGATCGGCATGCTGGCGGGCGCGGCGATCTCGGCGGCCGTGGCCATCCTGATCAGCTATCCCACCTTGCGGCTGCGCGGCCCGTTCTTCGCGCTGGCCACCATCGCCATTCTTGAAGTGGTGCGCCTGCTGGTCATCCACGAAGAAAGCTGGACGGGCGGCTCAAGCGGCATCAGCCTGCCGCTGAACATAGGCTGGGCGTGGATCGTGTTCCGCGAAAAGATGAACTACGTAATCATCGCGTTCGGCCTGTTCCTGTTCGTGACGTGGGTGTCGTGGGCGATCCGCAAGTCGCGCATCGGCCATTACCTGATCGCCATCCGAGAGCGCGAGGATGCGGCGCTGGCCGTGGGTATCCATACCGTGCGGGTGAAGATCATCGCGGCGGTGGTGTCCGCCATGCTGACCAGCATCATCGGCACCTTCCACATTACCTACCTGACCTTCGTGGATCCCAGTTCGGCGTTCTCGCTGGAGCTGTCGATCCAGGTGGCCATGTTCGCCCTGATCGGCGGCCTGGGCACCGTGGCCGGCCCCATCGCGGGCACCTTCCTCGTGCTGCCCATCGCGGAACTGGCGCGTGGCTGGCTGTCCAGCGTGGGCAACGGCATGCACGGGCTGATCTACGGTGTGATTCTGGTGGCCGTGGTGCTGACCATTCCGCGCGGCCTGGCCGGTGCGTTTGGCCCCGCCATCGAACGCGCATTGGCGCGCCTGCCTTATCTGGGCACGCCGCGCAAGAAGCGGCAATTGGCTGACGAACTGCGCCTGCACAGCGCCACCCGTTCTGATCAGCCAGTGCTGAAGGCTGAAAAGCTGTTCAAGAGCTTCGGCGGCCTGCGCGCCACCAACGACGTATCGCTGACGCTGAACCAGAACGAAATCCTGGGCATGATCGGGCCGAACGGCGCGGGCAAGACCACGGTGTTCAACCTGCTGTCCGGCTTCTTGTCGCCGGACAAGGGCGATATTTCGATGCTGGACGCGGACGGCAACTGGGTCACGTGCAAGACGCCGGACGAGTTCGCGCACAAGGGGCTGGGCCGCACCTTCCAGATCGCCAAGCCGTTCACCGGCCTGACGGTGCTGGAGAACATCATGCTGGGCGCGTTCATCCGCACGTCGAACCGTGACGAGGCCGAGCAGATTGCGTTGAAGGTGGCCGAGCAGACGGACTTGACCAAGTCCCTGAACACCGAGGCGCGCAGCCTGACGGTGGGTGGCATGAAGCGGCTGGAGATCGCCCGCGCGCTGGCCATCAAGCCGCGCATTCTTCTGCTGGATGAAGTGATGGCGGGGCTGAACCCGACCGACATCGAGAAGTCCATCCAGATGATCCGGCGCATCCGAGATTCCGGGGTGTCGGTGCTGCTGATCGAACACATGATGCAGGCCACGATGGCGCTGTCCGACCGCATTATCGTCTTGAACGAAGGCGGCGTGCTGGTCAGCGGCGCGCCGAAGGACGTGGTCGAGAACCCCGCCGTCATCGAGGCGTATTTGGGCAAGGAGTACCAGGATGCTTAAGGTGTCGAATCTGACGTCGGGCTATGGCAAGAGCCAAGTGCTGAACGGCTTGAACTTCGAGGTCAACGCGGGCGAAATCGTGACCCTGATCGGCGCGAACGGGGCGGGCAAGACCACCACCCTGAAAACGCTGTGCGGCGTCATTCCCACGCTGCAAGGCAAGGTGGAATTCGAAGGCCGCGACCTCACCAACCACAACCCCTACGACATCGTGGACGCCGGCATCACGATGATTCCGGAAGGCCGCCAGCTGTTCCCGCACTTCACGGTGAAAGACAACCTGCTGATGGGTTCGTACAAGCGCGCCGCGCGCCCCATCGTGCAGCAGAAGCTGGACGAGGTGCTGCGGATTTTCCCGCGCGTGAAAGAACGCTTGTCGCAGTACGCCGGGTCTTTGTCGGGCGGGGAACAGCAGATGGTGGCCATCGCGCGCGGCATGATGGCAGACCCCAAGCTGCTGGTGTTCGACGAACCCTCGCTGGGCTTGTCGCCGCTGCTGGTGCAGCAGATGTTCGACATCATCCGCGACGTCACCTCGCATGGCGTGACGGTGCTGCTGGTCGAGCAGAACGTGTTCCGCACCCTGCGCCTGGCCGACCGCGGCTATGTGCTGGAAAACGGCGCCATCGTGCGCACCGGCACGGGCGCTGAACTGCTTAGCGATCCGCATGTAAAGAAGGCCTATCTGGGCCATTAAAACCAGGATTCCTCTTATGACCCTACGCTGCACATTCATCGACCATGGCAAGGGCGGCGCGCCCGATTGCATGCACATCGCCCAACGCGACATGGACGCGCCCGCCGGCCGGCAGGTGCTGATTGAAGTGGCCTATGCCGGGGTCAACCGCCCCGACGTGCTGCAACGTTCGGGCTCTTACCCCCCGCCCCCGGGCGCGTCGCCCTACCTGGGGCTGGAAGTGTCCGGCACCATCATCGACGTGGGCCCCGACGTGACCGCCTGGAAAAAAGGCGATACCGTCTGCGCGCTGACGCCGGGCGGCGGCTACGCCCAGTACTGCCTGGCGGACGAACGCCACTGTCTGCCCGTGCCGCGCGGGATGGACCTGCTGACGGCCGCCGCCATTCCCGAGAACTACTTCACGGTCTGGACCAATGTGTTTGACCGCGCCCGTCTGGCTTCCGGCGAGAAATTCCTGGTGCATGGCGGCTCCAGCGGCATCGGGCTGACGGCCATTCAATTGGCGCGGGCGTTTGGCGCCGAGGTCTGGACCACCGTGGGCAACGCCGCCAAGGCCGAGGCCTGCCTGAAAGCCGGCGCGCATCACGCCGTGCTGTACCGCGACACCGACTTCGAAGCCGAGGTGCGCCAGGCTACCCAGGGCGGGGGCGTGGACGTCATTCTGGACATGGTGGGCGGGTCTTACATCAACAAGAACATCAGGCTCCTGGCCGTGAACGGGCGGCTGGTGCAGATCGCTTTCCTGGAAGGCAGCAAGGCCGAGATCGACGCCCTGCCCATCATGACCAAGCGACTGCAATTCACGGGGTCCACACTGCGGCCGCGCTCGGACGATGACAAGGGCGCCATCGCCCAGGCGCTGGCCGCGAAGGTGGTGCCGCTGATGGAACAAGGCCAATGCCTGCCGCTGATCCACGAGGTCTTTCCGCTGGCGGATGCGCCACGCGCGCATGCCTTGATGGAAAGCAGCCAGCACATCGGCAAGATCATGTTGAAGGTGGGTGCATGAGTGCAGACATGAAGGCTCGCTTTGACGGCCAGGTCGCCATCGTGACGGGCGCCGTCGGCGGCATCGGGTCGGCCATCGTCGAGGGCTTTCTGGCCGAAGGCGGGCGCGTGGGCCTGGTCGACTTCAATGCGCAGGCGGGCGCGGCCTACGAACAGGCGCTTAAGGAACGCGGACACGATGTGACGTTCGTGCCCGCCGACGTGGCCCACTTCGACCAGTGCCAGGCCGCCTACGACCGCATCACGGCCGACCTGGGGGCTGCCACGATCCTGGTCAACAACGTGGGCATTTCCCCCAAGACCGACGGCCGCGCACTGAAAGTCTGGGAGATGCCGCCCGCGGAATGGGACAAGGTGATGTCGGTGAACCTGAACAGCGTGTTCTACATGACGCACCTGGCCACGCCGCACATGGTCAAGCAGCGCCAGGGGCGCGTGATCAATATGTCGTCGGTGGCGGGCAAGGCGTACTGCGACATCGTGGCGGCGCATTACGCGGCCACCAAGGCCGGGCTGATCGGCTTGACCCGACACTGGGCCGCTGAGCTGGGCGAATTCGATGTCACCGTCAATGGGCTGGCGCCTGGGCGTATCAGCACGCCGCTGCTGAAAAGCGTGCCCCAGGAGATCAACGATGCCGTGGCGCGGGTGACGGCGCTGCGTCGCCTGGGCACCCCGGAAGAGGTGGCCGACGCCTGCCTGTTCTTTGCCTCCGACCAGGCCCGGTTTGTGACCGGCCAGGTATTGGATGTGGCGGGCGGCTGGCTGATGACCTGAACGGCCTTGCCATCGCCCGCCGCGCCGTCACGTCAGCGCTCAGGCGTCTTGCACGCCCAGCCGGTACACCACGGTGTCCAGCCGGCTGACGCCCGCGCCCTGGAACTTGGGTTCTTTGTCGAGGATATCGCGGCGGTCGATGATGACCGCCGGCGCCACGCCGGTGAAGATCGCCTGCACTTCGCTGTCCACCACCGAGAATGGCGGCCCCGCCATCTCTTCCTGCGGATAGTCCAGCGTGATCAGCAAGCCCCGACTGGCGGGCGATAACTGACCATAGACGTGGCGCACGTAGTCGGCCCGCATGGCTTCGGGCAGCGCGACCAGCGCGGCGCGATCGTAGGCGCCCACGCAGTGCGACAACAGTTGCGAATCCAGCTTGAAGATGTCGCCAAGAATGATTTCAATATTGCCCGCCACGTAGTGCGTGCCGTAGACGGATTCATGCGTCACGGGGCGCAGCTCGTTTTCGGTGAAGAACTGTTCCACCGCAAGCTGGGAAAGCTCGACGCCCAGCACCGAGTGCCCCTGCGCCGCCAGCCACACCATGTCCAGCGATTTTCCGCACAACGGCACCAGCACCCGTCCACCCTGCGGTACGGCCAACGTGGGCCAATACTTCTGCAAGAGCGGTGTAATCCGGGTCTGATGGAAGTGCGTGCGCCCTTCGCGCCAGCGTTCCAACCAGAATTCTGCGTCCATGTCCTGTCTGCTCCCCCTGTGTGTCGATTGCAAGCTCTACGCTTTTGTCCGGGCCGGCCGGGGCCCGGGGCTGTGACGCACCCCGCATGTCGGGTGTGCCGGGCATTGTAGTGCCCTGCTCGGCACCCAGTTCAATAGTGACGCCGGCGCCTTGGCCCGGTATGCTCTGCACCAGCGTGCCCCTTCCCACATAGGAACCGATGCCCGACGCTCAACACCTGCAGGCCCTGCTTGTCCAGTGCGCGGAAAAACGCGAATCCGCACTGGCGGAGATCTATCGCCTTGCGTCCCCGCATCTGTTTGCACTGGCCAGACGTATGTTGAGAGACCAGGCCGCCGCGGAAGACGTGCTGCAAGAGTGTTTCGTATCGATCTGGCGCCAGGCCGGCCAATACCAGGCCGAGCAGAGCCAACCCATGACGTGGATGACCCGCATCGTCCGGAACCGCTGCATCGACCGCCTGAGGCGGCCCGACGTCGTGGTGCCGGACCCGGACGACACGCTGACGCTGGCCATGGGCGACGACAGCCCCGGCCCGCTTGCCCGTTTGCAGGCCAGCCAGGACGGCCGTCGCCTGGCCGATTGCATGGGGCAGTTGGAAGGGCCGCAGCGGGTTGCCATCGCCATGGCGTTTTTTGATGATCTGGCGCACCCCGACATCGCCACGCGCCTGGACACGCCGCTGGGAACGATCAAGAGCTGGATACGCCGTGGCTTGCAACGGCTGAAAAGGTGCCTGGAATGAATTACCGCCACCCCGAACTGCAGGACCGCCTGGCCGCCGAGTACGTGCTGGGCGGCTTGCGCGCGGGTGCGCGGCAGCGTTTCATCACCCTGATGCGCGATGACGCCGGCTTGCGGCGCGCGGTCACGGAATGGGAAGACCGGCTGTTGCCGCTGGCGCTGGCCCTGCCCCCCGAAACGCCACCCGCGCATGTGTGGAAGGCAATCGCCGCGCGCATCGCGCCCGCCGCCCCGGCCGCGCGCGCGCCCGCGTCTTCGCGCGGCCTGTCCTGGTGGCGCGCGGTGTCCGCCGGCTTGGCGACGGCCGTAGTGGTGCTGGCGTTCCTGATGCTCAAGCCAGCCCCCACGCCTGTAGAGGTACGCACGGTTGCCGTGCTGTCCGGTGACAAGGCGCCCGGCGCCATGGTGGTGAATACGCTGCCGGACAACCGCCTGGCCGTGCAGCCCATGCAAGACCTGGTGGCGCTGGCCGATGGCCGCGCGCTGGAATTGTGGTCGATCACGCCCGGACAGGCGCCGCGCTCGCTCGGCTTGGTGCTGCCCGGCCAGACCACGGTGCTGGCCCCAAGCCTGCTGCCGCAGCAGGGCGACACCGTCGCCATTACTTTGGAACCGGCGGGCGGCGCCCCCGGCGGCATCCCCACCGGCCCGGTCGTCTTGAGCGGCAAGGTCATCTGATCAGGGTTTGTCCGTAGACCGAATCGCGCATCCAATCGCAGGCTGGCCCCGTATCTCCTCATGACGGCCACACAAAAGGAGATCGTCATGAAATTGCTAGCCTCGATTGCCATCGCTTGCTCGGCCCTGACCCTGTCGCCCACTTTCGCGGCCGACGTCATGGTGGGCGGCCAGCCGATGATGCCCGCCAAGAACATCGTCGCCAACGCGGTGAATTCCGCGGACCACACCACGCTGGTGGCGGCGGTAAAGGCGGCGGGCCTGGTGGATACGCTGCAGGGCAAGGGCCCTTTCACGGTGTTCGCGCCGACCAACGCAGCCTTCGGCAAGTTGCCCGCGGGCACGGTGGACACGCTGGTCAAGCCTGAAAACAAGGCCACGCTGACCAAGATCCTGACCTACCACGTAGTGCCCGGCAAGATGGATTTCGACGCGCTGGCCGCCCGGATCAAAAAGGGCGGCGGCAAGACTGAATTAACGACTGCAAGCGGCGGCAAGCTGTGGGTGATGATGAACGGCAAGCACAACCTGACCCTGAAGGACGAAAAGGGCGGCGTGTCCACCATCAGCACCTATGACGTCTATCAGTCCAATGGCGTGATCCACGTAATTGACACCGTGTTGATGCCAAACTGATGAGGTGATTGACAGCCGGCCCTGCGGGGCCATCGTTCCAGCCCGGCCCGCGCGCCGGGCTTTTTGCGTTGGGCGTCTTTGTTTTTTTACCGCGCGCCCCGCTTCCGGTATCGTAGGCATCCGCTCCCCCCTGCCGCCCGCACATCCCTCTTTCAAGGACTGCCGACCACCATGCCTGCACCCCTGAGCCGCCGTGTGTTTGCCTGCCTGCTCGGGCCGGCCCTAGCCTGCTTCATCGGCCTTGCCGTGCCGGCCGCCCATGCGCAACCCGCCGCGCAACTGGACCACGCGTACCAATCCGAACTGCGCGCGGAAAACGAAGCGCTGCAAGCCCGCATCAAACAACTGCCGCCCGCCATGCAAACGCTGAACACGCGGATCTCGGCTGCCTTGCGGGCGAACGATCCGCAGGAGGCGCAGCGCGTGGCCGAAGAGATGGCCCGCCAGGACCCTCGCAACGCCGACGTCAGGGTGTTTCTGGGGAAGCTGCAAGCGCAGCAAGGCAAGCTGCCCGCCGCCCAAGACCTGTTCGACGAGGCCATCAAGCTGAATCCGGACCATAAGTGGGCATACGTCAACAAGGCCGGCGCGCAGGCGCAGCGCGGGGATTTTCCCAATGCCTTGGCCACGACGCAGGCGCTGACGAACCGCTTTCCGGACTGGAGCATCGGCTACAACCTGCAGGCGTCGCTATTGGATGCCATGGACCGCCCGGATGATGCGCTGAAGGCTTATCAGCAGGCCGTGCGCGCCAAACCCGCCAGTGCGTTGATTCTGACCAATCAAGGCAACCTGCAACGCCGCATGGGGCGTATGGCCGATGCGCGCCTGTCCTATGAAGACGCGCTGCGGATTCAACCGGGCTATACGCTGGCCGAGTCGGCGCTGGCCGACCTGCGCAAGTAATCCGGGCAACCATGATGAAACGCCGTGCGCTGTTCAAGAGCCTGGGTATAGGTGTGAGTTTGGGCTGGCTGACGATGGCGCCATTGCGCGCCCTGGCCGCCACCGACCGCAAACCCATCATCCGGCAGGTATTCGCCCAGCCGCCCGACGCCATCCCCATCTCTTCCCAGCACGCGACGCTGATACGCTTGCTGCGGGTGCAATGGATGCCGATCGAATCCGGCGCGCCGGGCATTGATTTCGAACAACCGCTGCTGGGAGGCCCCGACACACTGGCCATCGCGCGCCGCGCATTGAAGACGTCGGACGACGTGCTGGCCATCCGGCGCCTGGCCGAAGTGTGCCGCGTGCTGCCCGGCTTTGTGGCGTCCGTGGGCAAACTTGCTCCGGGTCATTACCCGCTGCCGACCGAGATGAAAGACGCCTTCGACTTCCCGCAAAGCGGCATGGACACACTAGGCGGGTTCACGCTGCGCGCCGAACACCTGGCCTTGTTGCGCGCCGCCGTCTGGCGTGAGGCAAACCCGCGGCAACTGGAAGCCGTACTGCGTGAAGGAGATCGATTCTGGCCCATGCCGATGATCGACGGCAAGCGGCCGTATGGCGACGCCAGCTATTACCAGATCGACATGGCGCGCCTGCTGGGTGAGCCCTACCCCCTGGACGCCAGGGGCTACGCCATCACGGAGCCGGCCAAGGACGCGCGGCTGGAAAAGCTGCACTACGAAACCTTGGCCGCGCTGCAGGTCTTCCTGGGCCACGCCGTAGCGCGTAAAGCGAAACGGTGACGCCGTCGCGTTAAACGCGGCGAATGAAGCCGCGGATATCGTCCATGACCGGCACGGCGGCCAACAGGGTCAGCAGCAGCGCCAGCGGCCAGGTCGACCCGAAGCCGAAGTGGAAGAACGAATACGCCCCCGTCACGCCCCCAACAAAAAACAGCGACACCATCAGGCTCAGCACGATCAGCTTGCCTCGGTCGGCGAACACGGGCGGCTTGTGTTGCGTGTCGCTCTTGGCCACGTTCCAATAAAACAGCTTGCCCAGTTCAATGCCGATGTCGGTCACCATGCCGGTGACGTGCGTGGTGCGGATCTCGGAGCGTGACACCTTGGTGATCATCGCGTTCTGCAGGCCCATGATGTAGCACAGCAGCATCACGGTGCCGGGCACGTAGAACCAACGCAGCGTCTCCAGGTTGGCGCCCAAGAGGCCAAACACCAGCAGCAGCACGGCTTCCAGCAGCAGCGGCAAGGCATATTCGCTGGCCAGGTGGGAGCGCCGCCCGAAGTTGATCAGGAACGCCGAGCTGGCGGCGCCCGCCAGAAACGACAGCAGCGCCGCCAAGCCTTGCAACACCACCACCAGGCCGCCCAGCGCCATGTGGTCGGCCATCATGGAAACGATGCCCGACATGTGCGAGGTGTATTGCTGGACGGCCAGAAAGCCGCCCGCGTTGACCGCGCCGGCAGTAAAGGTCAGGAAATAGGCAAGATGCCTGTTGGCTTGTGGGCTACGGCTGACGGATGTCAGTCTGCGCAGATACGGAATGGCCACGCTAGTCCCTTCAAAGCAAGAACGCGCTCACGCAAACGCGAAGCACATTCTAGTCGGGGACGGCGCACGGTGGGCGCCAGCACAGCGGGCCTCGCCCTTCCAGGCAAGACACCCGCAAGGTCATAGCGAAAACTGCCGCAGGTTGGCAACGCGTTCGGCCAAGCCGTCCGCGCCGAGGTAATGGCCCAGCTCGCCCGCGCGCACCTTGCGCAGGTCCTCCTGGTAGCGGTTGGCCATGGCATCGCGCACCTCTGCAAACGCGGCGGCGATACCGTCACCGCAGGCGGCCGCGACGCGGCGCGCGGCCTCGGGCGATCCGCAGGCCACGCATCGGGCCACGCCCAGCGCATCGGCTTGAGCGCCTTGCGCCAACAGCCGCAGGACGAGTTCAACCGAGGGCTTGCGGTCAAAGCGATGAATGGCCGTTGGGCTGACCGCCGCGCCCGCTTGCAACAAGGCGTCGGCGGCGGCGTAAGCGTGCTGCATCAAGGCTACGTCCACCGGCGTGGCGCTACCGCGCAAGGGCTGGTCGAAACGCATGCCCTGCTCTGCCAATTGCCGCACCAGCGCCGCGTCATCCTTTCTGATGGCGTGTTGCAAAGCCAGGCCGGCCAAACGCGGCGACTGCATCAGCGTGCCGGCCGCCAGCGGGCCACGCCAGTCCACCAGCGCGCGCCGGTGGTACGCGACGAGCGCGTCCGCCAGCGCTTGCGGCATGCCATGGTCCGACACCCGTTCGTCCAGATATTCCAGCACGCGCACGCCGGGGCTATCCAGGTCGTCTTGCGGGTCTGTCTCCAGGGACAGCGCGGCGAAGGCGGCGTGCAGATCCGGCGCAATCGTTGCAATGCCATCCTGTTGCAGGGCGTGTGTCCAGCCGGGCAGACCCTGCTTCCAGGCCACGATGCTGCCAGCGCGGGGGCCGGGCTCCGTCACCACATAGATGCGGTCGCAGTATTCAAAACCGCCTATCGGCAGATAGCGCAGCGTGCCGTTCCAGGTCTCGCCGTCTTCGGCGGCGGCGGCTTCGGCGCACTCTTGTTCGTGTTCGATCCAGCCTTGCAGATCGCGATAGTGGTCGCTGCCGTCGTAGAACAGTTCGGACCAGCTCAGGGCCTCTTCATTGCCGTTCATCCGCGCGTGCAGGTCGTAGGCCAGCTCGCCGCCGGCGGTCAGGCGCCATAGGTCGCGCAAGGCTAGTGGCAAGGGGCCGGCGCAGGCGGATTCAATCTCCGCGATGCGCGCGTCGGACAAGGGCGGCTGCACCGCGATCAGCACGCGGTCGGCGAACAGCGCAATGCCGTGTTCGCGCAAGACGCGCACATCGTCGGGGGAAAACGGGTGGGTCATCTGGCGTCTTCATTCGTTAAAGCTGCCAGGATTCTACTAGCTGGTCACCCGTCCAACCCCACCCCCGTCGGGCTTACACCGCGCCCGACTCAAGCAACTGCTGGCGGCGGAATTCGCCTTGGCGCACGTGCATCCAGCCGGGATACTCGGGCGGCAGCGCGCTGACCTTGTCCAGCGCGGCCAGCTCGTCTTGTGTCAGCTTGATGGCGGTGGCGGCCAGGTTGTCGTCCAACTGATCCACCCGCTTGGCGCCGATGATGACGCTGGTGACCACTTGCTGATGCAGCAGCCACGCCAGCGCCACTTGCGCCACCGACACCCCGCGCGCGTCGGCCACCGACTTGAGCGCGTCGATGCTGTCGTAGGCGCGGTCGCGGTCCACGGGCGGGAAGTCGAAGGCGGCGCGGCGGCTGCCGGCTTCAACCGAGCCATCACGGCTGTACTTGCCGCTGAGCAGGCCACCGGCCAGCGGGCTCCACACCATCAGCCCGACGCCTTCGCTTTGCAGCATGGGCACGAGTTCGCGTTCCAGGTCGCGGCCCGCGATCGTGTAGTAGGCCTGTAGCGATTCAAAGCGCGCCAGCCCCAGGCGTTCGGCAATGCCCAGCGCCTTCATGATTTGCCAGGCCGCCCAGTTGGACACCCCCACGTAACGCACGTGGCCGTGTTGCACCAGGGTATCCAGCGCGCGCACGGTTTCCTCAATAGGCGTGGCGGGGTCGAAGCCGTGGATCTGATAGAGGTCGATGTGGTCCAACTGCAAGCGCGCCAGGCTCTTCTTCACGCCATCCAGGATGTGCACGCGCGAATTGCCGCGCGCATTCACGCCCGCGCCGGTCTGGCCGAACACCTTCGTGGCGATCACCACGTCGTCGCGCGCCACCTTCAAATCGCGCAGGGCCTGGCCCGTGATGACTTCGGAGCGGCCTTCCGAATAAACATCCGCCGTGTCGATGAAGTTGACGCCCGCGTCCAACGCGCGGCCGACCAGCCGGTTGGCGTCTTCCTGTTGCAGGTTGCCGATCTTGCTCCACAGTTCGCCCTCGCCGCCAAAGGTCATGGTGCCCAGGCAGAGTTCCGAAACGAATAGGCCGGTGCTGCCGAATTTTTTGTATCGCATGGTTGAGCTCCTGTCAGCGGCGTCGCGGGTCCGTGCGCCCCGGAATGGAACGCCGGACGCCAGCTTGCCGGGGGTGCAAACAGTATGCGTCGACCAACGGCCGCATGCACTGCTTGATCCTGCCCTTTTTTTGCCTGATTCTCTGGCACGCCTCTTGGAGAATCAGGCATGCGCCCGATCCTCCAAACTTTCTGCCCATTTCTCCACACCGAAAACAGTGCCTGTTCATCACGGCAGGACCGCGCATACACTGAGGCTCGCCCTATCCTCTGCGGCGCCGCCGGCTTGCCTCGCGGACGGCGCGCGTTCCGGAGCCCCCATGCCTTCCATGCCTATTACTACCGACCCACCCGAGGGTTCCGTCACTACCGCCCCCTTGGACATCGCCTACGAACCGGCCCGCCGAGAGCTGCTTTGCACGCTGGACCGGATGACGGGCGATCTGGAAGGGTCGCTGGACACGCCCATCGAAGGCCTCTACCTGCACCGGCTGTCACAGCCCACCGGCGCCAAGCCGGGGTTGCAGAAAGCCGCGCTGGCGGTGATTGCCCAGGGTTCCAAGCGCCTGCTGATCGGCGATGAGAGTTTCGAGTACGACCCCTTCCATTACCTGATCTCCTCGGTGGACCTGCCTGTCGTGGCCAAGGTGTCGGTGGCCAGCCCGACGCTGCCCTACCTGGGCCTGCGGCTGGATCTGAACCCGGAAGAAATCGCCGAGCTGATCAGCGACGAAAACCTGCCTCCGCTGGTGCCCGCGGAAGCGTCTCGCGCGCTGTGCGTGAATCCGCTGGGCGGCTCGTTGCTGGACGTGGTGCTGCGCTTGCTGCGCCTCTTGGACAGCCCGCGCGACATCCCCATCCTGGCGCCCATGGTCAAGCGCGAACTGCTGTACCGGCTGCTGATGAACGGCCAAGGGGTGGTGCTGCGCCAGACCGTGCTGCAAGACAGCCAGTTGAACCGCGTGGCCAAGGCCATCCGCATCCTGCGCGACAACTACGCCCAGCCGCTGCGCGTGGAGGAAATCGCCCGCGACGTACACATGAGCGTGTCCTCCTTGCACCACCATTTCAAGCAGGCCACCGCCATGAGCCCGCTGCAATACCAGAAGCACCTGCGCTTGCAGGAAGCGCGCCGTTTGATGCTGAGCGATGACGCGGGCGTGGCGCTGGCCGCGCATGCCGTGGGCTACGAGAGTTCGTCGCAGTTCAGCCGTGAATACAGCCGCCTGTTCGGCACCCCGCCGCTGCGCGACAAGCAGCGTTGGAAAGAGGAATCGCTGGGCGCGGCGGCCTGACCGGGTTTTCCGCGCGGGTCCGTTCCGCTTCCGTCTTCTGGCAACCACCGGCGCCGTTATATGCTCGCCGCTACGTTCAGAAATCGAGAAACGCGGAAACGATCATGCATGACTTGAATGATCTCTATTATTTTGTCCAGGTGGTCAAGAACGGCGGTTTCGCGCCCGCCGGCCGCGCGCTGGACATCCCCAAATCCCGCCTGAGCCGCCGCATCGCCTTGCTTGAGGAGCGGCTGGGCGTGCGCCTGATCCAGCGTTCCACCCGCAGCTTTGCCGTGACCGAACTGGGCCAGGAATATTTCGACCAGTGCCTGTCGATGCTGGCCGGGGCCGAAGCGGCGCAGAACGTCATCGACCGCACGCACGCCGAGCCGCAAGGCACCATCCGCATGAGCGCGCCACCCGCGCTGATCTACTACTTTCTGGGCGATGTGGTGGCGCGCTTCATGGAACGCTGCCCCAAGGTACACGTCTACCTGAAGAGCTTTTCGCGGTCGGTCGACGTGCTGCGCGAAGGGTTTGACCTGGCGGTGCGCGTGCGCTTCGGCCCCATGGAAAGCAGCGACCTGGTCATGAAACACCTGGGTATGAGCTGCCAGAGCCTGGTTGCCAGCCCCGCGCTGGCGCGCTCGATACCCCCAAACGCCGATGTCGCCCAGTTCGCGCAATTACCCACCTTGGCGCTGGGCACCGAGCAGCGGGAATGCCAGTGGCGGCTGGACGGGCCCGACGGCGCCCGCCTGAGCGTCCCCTTCACGCCGCGCCTGGTCACCGACGACATGCTGGCGCTCAAGCAAGCCACCCTGCGCGGCGTGGGCGTGGCCGCCTTGCCCCTGATGATGATCCGCGACGAACTGGACGCCGGCACATTGGTGCCGGTGGGTGCACCCTGGGTGCCCGAACCCGGCGCCGTCCATGCCGTCTTTCCGTCGCGGCGCGGCCTGCTGCCGGCGGTACGGGAGTTACTGGATTTCATGGCGGCGGAGTATGGTGAAACTGCCCGGCGTGAATGCGATACGCAGCAGCGCCACGGCATTACTAGCCCAAAATCCCTTACTCCCCTCATCGCACCCCGCTTATCGTCCGATAAATAGAACGCTGAAGCGCAATTTGGCCGACTACCGGGGTTATAGGCTGGTATTTAGAATTCTGTTCATGCACTCAACGCGCAACACCGCGCACCACCTTGAAGACATAACGGAGCAAAAACCATGACCAAGCCCTACGTGAAACTGGACAAGAACGAAGCCGCCGTCCTGCTGGTTGATCACCAGGCTGGCCTGCTTTCCCTGGTGCGTGATTTCCAACCGGACCAATTCAAGAACAACGTGCTGGCCCTGGCCGACCTGGCCGAATATTTCAAGCTGCCCACCATCCTGACCACCAGCTTCGAAGACGGCCCCAACGGCCCGCTGGTCCAGGAACTGAAAGACAAATTCCCCACCGCCCCCTACATTGCCCGCCCCGGCAACATCAACGCCTGGGACAACGAAGACTTCGTCCGGGCCGTCAAAGCCACCGGCAAGAAGCAACTGATCATCGCCGGCGTGGTCACCGAAGTGTGCGTCGCCTTCCCCGCCCTGTCGGCGCTGGAAGAAGGCTTTGACGTGTTCGTCGTGACCGATGCGTCGGGCACGTTCAACGAAGTTACCCGCAACGCCGCCTGGAGCCGCATGGAACAAGCCGGCGCGCAACTGATGTCGTGGTTCGGCGTGGCCTGCGAACTGCATCGCGACTGGCGCAACGACGTGGAAGGCCTGGGCACCCTCTTCGCCAACCACATTCCTGATTACCGCAATCTGATGGCCTCGTACTCGGCCAACCGCAAGGCCAACTAAGCCGCGATCTTCCCCCGCGGGCCGGATGCAGAAATATTTGCATCCGGCCTGCATCCAATTCGGTCTCCCGCGTGTAGTACCTGTACCGGCGCGCATGGTGCGCGTCGTCTACAGACCTTTCACGTCGCTGGAGACCGCTCATGAAGACCCAACGTTCGCACCGCATCCCCGTCGTTACCGGCCTGTTCGCCGTGTCGCTCCTGGCCGCCTGCGGCTCGATGAGTTCCAAATCCATGGCTTATTCCCAAGCCAACCTGCCCGCCAGCATCCAGGTGCCGGCCGGCAACAAGGTGGCCTGGGAAACCGTGGGCGTGGGCGAAATCACCTACGAATGCCGCGCCAAGGCCGACATGAAGGGCCAGGCCGAATGGGTGTTCGCCGGCCCCAACGCCGCGCTGAATGACCGCATGGGCAAGCAGGTGGGCAAGTACTACGGCCCGCCCGCCACCTGGGAAGCCATGGACGGCTCGAAAGTCACCGGCAAGCAACTGGCCGTGGCGCCCGCCGGCGACGGCAACATCCCCTACCAACTGGTGCAGGCGAATCCGGCCATGGGCGCGGGCGCGATGACCGGTGTGACCTACATCCAGCGCGTCGCGCTCAAGGGCGGCGTGGCGCCGAAGACGCCGTGCACCACGGCGATGCTGGGCCAGAAAAGCGTGGTGAAGTACCAGGCTGACTACATTTTCTGGAAGGCGAACTAAGCCCGCCGGCCCGCCGCCCCATCGGCGGGCCAGCGGCTGGAGAGTCCGGTAAGATGGCGCAACCTTCAACCGCGCATGACGGGTTCGCGCGGCCGCTCCCTTACCGTCACTGCTCTCGCATGCCGAACCGCCTGACCCCGGATTTCGATTACGAAGCTGCCTTGCAGGCCTGCGCGGCCGGTCGCCGGCCCGCGCTGGAAGCGCTGTATCGGCAAGAAGGCCCGCGCCTGCTGGGCGTGGCCCAACGACTCCTGCGCGATCGCGCTTGGGCAGAGGACATCGTGCATGACGCATTCGTCAAGATCTGGAACCAGGCCGACACGTTCGACGCATCGCGCGGATCGGGACGCGGCTGGGTGTACAGCATCACCCGCAATCTGGCGTTGAATGCGCTGCGCGACACCGCTCGCGAAACCGACGTTGACGATGACGCGGCCGCCGCCCTGGACGCGCGCGACGCCATTGAAGCCTGGCACGACACCCGCGACGCCTTCGACTGGCGCGCCAGCGCCGGACGCATTGGCCCCTGCCTGGAAGAACTGGAACCCGTACGCCGCAACTGCGTGCTGCATGCCTACGTAGAGGGGCTGACGCACAGCGAAATCGCCAAGCGCCTGGGTGCCCCGCTGGGCACCGTCAAGGCCTGGATCAAGCGCAGCCTGCAAGCGCTTAAGGAGTGCCTGGCATGAGCGCTCCGCAACCGTCCCACGACGACATCGACGAGCTCGCTGGCGAATATGTGCTGGGCACCTTGTCGGCCACGCAACGCCGCGACGCGCAGGCGCGCATGACGCACGACGCAGACCTGCGCGCGGCGGTCGCGCGCTGGGAAGCCAGGCTCTTGCCCTTGACCAACCTGTCCGAGCCGGTTGAACCGTCGACCAGCCTTTGGCCTCGCATTACCCGCACGCTGGATTCGGCACAGGCGCAGGCGCGGCCCGCTGCCAGCGCCAAGCCCCCCCCCAAGCCCGGCCTCTGGGACAGCCTGGCATTCTGGCGCAGCCTGGCCATGGGTGGCATGGCGGCGGTGCTGATCCTGGGCAGCACGCTGGCGCTGCGCCCGGTGGCCACGCCCGATGCGCCGCAGTATGTGGTGGTGTTGGTAGCGCCGCAATCGCAAGCGCCCGGCTGGGTGGTGCAGGCGCAGGCCGGCCAAAGCGCCGTGCAACTGGTGCCCATCACCGCAACCGAAGTGCCGCCGGATCGTGCGCTGGAATTCTGGACCAAGGCCGATGGCTGGGCCGGCCCCGTATCGCTGGGCCTGGTCAAACCCGGCGAGCCGGTCCGGATCCCGCTGGACAAGCTGCCGCCGTTGGAACCCAACCAGCTTTTCGAGCTGACGCTGGAACCCAAGACCGGCTCGCCCATCGGCAAGCCCACCGGCCCGATTCAATTCATCGGGCGCGCGGTCAAGATGCTGTAGCGGACATCACCCTCTAGCGCTTGCGCGCGAAGGGATACGCCTGCTGCGCCAGGAACGTGCCCGGCATGTCGTTGTCCAGGATGCCGTAGTTCTCGGGCAAGCGCTTGCCCACGCCGCGCACGGCGGTGCCAAAGGCGTAATCGATGAACGAGAAGTGCGCGGCGTAGTTCTTGTCGATGGCTTCGGTGTCTGACGAGTGATGCCAGTGATGGAAATCCGGCGTCACGATGATGTAGCGCAGCCAGCCCCACGGCAGCTTCACGTTGGAATGGATCAACACGGCCTGGAACCCGACGATGATGATGTAGGCGTCCAGCACCGCCTTTGAAAACCCCAGCACGAACAGCACGCCCAACACCGCCACGCGGGTGATCAGCAGTTCAACGATGTGCAGGCGCGAACCGGCCAGCCAGTCCAGCGTGCGCGTGCTGTGGTGCACCGCGTGAAAGCGCCACATGAACGGCACCTCGTGATAGACGCGATGCGCCGCGTACTGAGCCAGGTCCGCCACCAGCACCGCCACGAACAGTTCCAGCAAATACGGCATCGACTGAATGGCGGCCTGCAAGGGTTCATACGCCGCCCACGAAAACAGCCGGTGGATGAAAAAATTGATGCACAGCAGCACCGCGCCCACCGACAGGTGGTTGAACAGGAAGTGCTTCATGTCCACCTGCCATTCGCCGCGAAACACGGGCTGCCCGGGATACAGCGGTGTCAACTTCTCGAAAATGATGAAGACCATGCTGGACGCCAGCAGATCCAGAATGAACCAGTCCAGGCCCAGGTACGGGTGGTTGCCGGTGTTGGACGCGGTCACCACCACCTGGCTGCCGCCTGCCGCCACCGCGCAGCACACCAGCGCGAAGGCCGAGATGTTCAGCCAGCGCTGACGCCCCAGCACGGTATTGGCAAGCGCAATGGAACCCGACACCAGCAACGCGGAAAACAGCAGCGTGCGCATCGCTTCCACGGAGTAGAAGGCGCGCAGTTCGGGGGTGGTGAGATAGGCGGGGAAGTGAAAAGCCAGCACGCCCAGCACGGCCAGAATGGCCAGGAACAGGGCAATCACGCCGCTGATCATGCCGGTACCCGGGTGGATGCGCCCGTCCTTGCGGAAAAGCTCAAAAACTTGCCGAACACCGGACGCGCGCTGTTTCATGTCTGCGATATGACTGACCACGGGGGCCAGAGTGTATCCCCGCCTTGACCTCGCCATGTAATCAAACGTGAATATCAACGACAAATTCAGCGCCCGTTCGTATCGCCCTTGTTCGCGCGCAACCCGCTTGCCCCGCCCTGGCAGGGGGCGGGTTGACAATGAACAGTCGTTGGCGTGTCATGAGGACGCCGACGCTCGCCGCGCTTGGCGCGTGCCGGTCCCCGTCAACGGGTTACCAAGAGAGAGGCCCTAATGTTCCCTGAATATCGCCAACTCATTACGCAGCTGAAATCCGAGAACGCGCATTTCTCGGCCCTGTTCCAGCGTCACAACGACCTGGACCAGGAAATCCAAAATATGGAGGACGGCAAGGTGCCGTCCTCAAGCGCCCACATCGAGGTGCTGAAAAAAGAAAAACTGCTGCTCAAGGACAAGCTCTACGGCTTGCTACGCGCAGCCGACCAGAACACTGGCTGAGCGCCTGCCCGACAGCGGCAGCCCGCCCTACATCAGCTCCAGGCCCGCCCCCCGCACCACGACCGCGTACCTCGCCATTTCAGAACGAAAGTGCGCCGCCGTCTGTTCGGGGGGCATCAGCAAAATGCGGTTATTCTGCGCCGCCATGGCCTGCTTGACCTCGGGTGAGTTGAACGCCCGACCCAATGCATCGTAGATGCGGCGCACATCGGCCGCCGGCAAGTTGGCCGGCCCTGCCGCGGCGAACCAACCACCGATCTCGTAATTCGTCAGCCCTTGCTCGCGCGCCGTGGGCAAATCAGGCAAGGCTGCCATCCGCTCGGCGCCGCAGGCCGCCAGCGCTTTGAGCCCGCCGCTCTTGATCTGCGGCAGCACCGAAGGCAGCGACAAGACGCCGAAATCCACCTGCCCGCTTATCAGGTCCGTCATCATGGGGCCCACGCCTTTATAGGGAATGTGTCGCGCTTTGACCCCCGCCTGCTGCACAAACATCTCGGCGGCCAGATGCAGGATGGTGCCGTTGCCCGACGAGGCGTAGTTATAGCGGCCGGGTTCGCGCGACAGCAATGCGGTCAGCTCCTTGAGGTTGCCCGCCGCGATCTGCTTCGGGTTGGCCACGATGAGGAACGGCGTCATGCCCACCATGCTGATCGGCGTGATGTCAGCCAGCGGGTCGAATGGCAAAGACTTATAGACGCTGGGAAAAATCACATGATTGTTCGACAGCATGCTTAGCGTGTAGCCGTCCGGCGCTGACCGCACCAACGCGGACGTGCCCACGATGCCGCCCGCGCCCGGCTGGTTTTCGACCACGACCGTATGGCCCAGCGCGGCGGACAGCGCCGGGCCGGCCGACCGCGTGATCGTGTCCACGCCCGACCCCACCCCCACGGGCAGGATGAATTTGATGGGCCGGTCCGACTGCGCCCTGCCCAGGGCTGGCGCGCCCAACATCGCCACGCCCAGCGCTCCCAGTACTTGTCGGCGGCTCCACCCCGCGCGTTGATTGCTCATGTTTGTCTCCTGTTGGTTTTTTGTTTCCCATCACGCTACCGTGCCCTGCTCCCGCAGCGCCGCAATCTGCGTTGCGTCATAACCCAGGTCCGCCAGCACGGCGTCCGTGTCCACGCCCAAGGTCGGCGGGTGCAGCCGCACCCCCAACCGGTGTCCGTCCATCATCAATGGGAACAACGCCGCGCCCGCGGTCTGGCCGGCGCGTTCGCCGTCGGGCAGCCGGATGTCGGCCAGCCCACCCGTGGCGCGCAGATGCGGGTCGTCGTAAAGCGCTTCGGGCTTCACGATAGGCGCGAACGGCAAGCCGATGCGCTCGAATACGCTGGAGAGTTCCGCCGCGCTATAGCCGGCCAAACGCGCACGCAGATCGGCCAACAAGGTGGGGCGCAGACGCACCCGGTCATTGTTCGTGGCCATGGCCGGATCGCGCTTCAAGTCATCGAATCCGAAGGCGTCGCAGAAGGTCGCCCATTGCGCATCGCTGACGGCCGCCAGGAAGATCTGCTCGCCGTCCTTCACGGTGAACACGTCGTACAGCGCCCAGGCGGAAACACGATCGGGCATCGGCGCGGACGGCTGGCCGGTGATGGCGTACTGCAGCATGTGCTGCCCCACCAGGAAGACGTTGTTCTCGAACAGGGCCGACTGCACTTCCTGCCCCCTGCCCGTAATACCCCGCTGGATCAGCGCGGCCATGGCGCCGATGGCGCCGAACATGCCGCCCATGATGTCGTTGACGCTGGTGCCCGCTCGCACCGGGTCGCCCGGCCGGCCGGTCATGTAGGCCAGCCCGCCCATCATTTGCACGACTTCATCCAGGGCGGTGCGCATCTCGTAGGGCCGGGCAGAAAGCCCTTGTGGCTGACGTAGATCAGCCGGGGGTTGTCTTGCGACAGCGAGGCGTAGTCCAGCCCGTACTTCGCCATCGTGCCGGGGCGAAAGTTCTCGGCCACCACGTCGGCGCTGGCCGCCAGCTTGCGCGCGGCGGCGGCGCCTTCGGGGCTTTGGATATCCAGCGCAATGCTCTTCTTGTTGCGGTTGAACATCGGGAAGAAGCCCGCGCCCACGCCCAGCAGATGCCGGGTGCGATCCCCCCGCACCGGTTCCACCTTGATGACTTCGGCACCCAGGTCCGCCAGCACCATGCCGCAGGTCGGGCCCATCACCATGTGCGTGAACTCGACCACGCGCAAGCCGGCCAGCGGCAATGCACGGGGAGACGGGGGCGTAGCAGTATCTTGAATCGGTTGTGGCATGAGGAAGCTCGAAAGAAGTTGGCGGACGCAATCAGGCAGCCGCGCCGGATAGGGAATGGAACGTCTTGGGCAGGCCGGCCTGCCACAGCGCGCCGTGCAAGGGCTGGTCCGGCAGCCAGACGCCAACCTTCTGGCGCAGCGCCAGCAGTCGGCTGATGTCCACGCCGGTGGTGATGCCCATGCTCTCCAGCATGAACACCAGGTCTTCCGTGCTGACATTGCCGCTGGCGCCGGGAGCATGCGGGCAGCCGCCGATGCCCGCCAGGCAAGCGTCAAAACGCGACACGCCCGTTTCCAATGCGGCCAGCACATTGGCCAGCCCCAAGCCCCGCGTGTCATGAAAGTGCGCACAGCACAGGCGATCGCCCGCCAGGCGGCGCGCCTCGTCAAAAAGCCGCCGCACCGCCACGGGGTCGGCATAGCCGACCGTATCGGCCAGGCTGACACGGTCGGCGCCCGCATCCAGCAAGGCCTGCATCAGCCGCAATACTTCCTGCGGCGGGACATGGCCCTGCAAGGTGCAGCCGAATGCCGTGCCCACCCCGCCTTCGATCAGCATCGACGACCCGGCCGCATCGCGCGCGGCGCGCATCTGGCCCACCATCGCCACCACCTCATCCGGGGTCTTGCGCAGGTTGGCCAGGCTATGGGCATGGCTGGCCGACAAGGGCACCAGCATCAGGTCCGCGCCGCTGGCCAGCGCGCGTTCGGCGCCTTTCAAGTTGGGCACCAAGACCGACACCGTTAATCCGTCCAGGCGTTTGGCGTGGGCCACCAAGGTCTCGGTATCCGCCAACTGCGGCAGCAGGCGGGCGGGCACGAACGACCCCACTTCAATCTCGCGCTGGCCGGCGGCGTAGGCGGCGTCGATCCATTCAAGCTTGGTTTGCGTGGGCATGACGACAGGCAAACTCTGCAAGCCGTCGCGCAGCCCCACTTCGCGCACCGTGGCGCGGTTCGGAAAACAGGAGGACGGGGCGATCGGCATGGCAGCGGCGTTATCCAGTAAGGCTTCATCAAGCAATCAAGCCAGTTTAGATATTCTCGATTCACGCACAAGCGGTATTCTGGAACGACTAATATTCCATTTTGGAACTTCTTGAAAAGGCGGCACCGCCATGCGTGACCTGGACATCACCACCCTGCGCCTGTTCATCTCCGTTTGTGAAACCGGCAACATCGCCCGCGCCGGCCAACGCGCCAACATCGTCGGCTCGGCCATCAGCAAACGGCTGGCGCAGTTGGAAGACACCGTGGGCGCCAAGCTGTTGACGCGCAAGCGCCGGGGCGTCGAACCCACCGAGGCCGGCGAAACCCTGTTGGAACACGCACGCGCGATATTGGCCAGTTCGCAACGCATCGAACGCGACATGTCGGCCTACGCCAGCGGCGTGAAGGGGCAGGTGCGCATCCTGGCCACCGCGTCCGTTTTGGCGGAATCCCTGGCCGAAGACATCGCGGCATTTCTGCAAGCCGCCCCGCACCGCAACATCCGCGTGGACATGGAAGAGCGCGTCAGCCAGGACGTCGTGCGTGAGGTCAAGGGCGGCATCGCCAGCCTGGGTATCTGCTGGGACGCGGCCGACTTTCACGGGCTGGACACCCGGCCATATCGGGGCGACCGCCTGGCTGTCGTCACCGCGCCCGATCATCCGCTGGCCGAGCGCGACGCGGTCTGGTTCGACGAGGCCTTGGACTACGAGCATGTGAACATGCCCGCGGCGGGCGCGGTCCTGCGCATGTTGCAAACCGCGGCCAACCAAAGCGGCAAGTCTCTACGCCACCGCGTCACCGTCAGCAATTTCGACTCTGCCTTCCGCGTGGTGCTGGCGGGCTTGGCAATCAGCGTGGCGCCCATCGAGGTGGCCACGCCCTATGCCCTGGCCCATGGCCTGCGCGTACTGCCCCTGCATGACCCCTGGAGCCACCGCCGCTTCGCCATCTGCATGCGCGACGTGCACGCGCTGTCGGCGGCGGCCAGCCTGTTGCTGGAGCATCTGGTCGCGGCGGGCCGGGCGTCGGCGTGACACCTGGCCACCACGTTGTTTAGACGAACTAACGTTGATTTAGCTTATTTAGTTTTTCTAATCCTCTGCCAGCGGCTAGTCTGTCGCCCTTTCCATAAGGGTTGCCACGAGAGTTGCCATGACGACCGCATTCATTCCCGGGTTCCTGCTCGGTCTTAGCCTGATCGTCGCCATCGGCGCGCAAAACGCCTTCGTCCTGCGACAGGGCTTGCGCCAGGAATACGTGTTCGCGGTATGCCTGACCTGCGCCGTCTCCGACGCGATCCTGATCGGGGTGGGCGTGGCGGGCTTCGGGCTGGCGGCCGACACCCTGCCCTGGCTGGAACCCGCCATGCGATACGGCGGCGCGTTGTTCCTCTTCGTCTACGCCGCACGCAGCGTGCGCACAGCCCTGCGCGCGCAGCACGACAGCCTGGCGCCCTCCACCCGGCAGACCACAGGGCTTGCCGCCACGCTGGCCGCCTGCCTGGCGTTCACCTGGCTCAACCCGCATGTGTACCTGGACACCGTGGTGCTGCTGGGGTCGATCTCCAGCCAGTACGACGGCGCCAAAACCGCCTTCGCGCTAGGGGCCATGTGCGCGTCGTTCACGTTTTTCTTCACGCTGGGCTATGGCGCCCGCCTGCTCCGCCCGCTGTTTGCAAACCCCAACGCCTGGCGGCTGCTGGATGGCTGCGTGGGCGTAGTGATGTTTGCGATCGGCTTGAAACTGGTGTTGTGACGAACTGTAGTTGAGACGGCTGGGCTTGCGGTCGCCCGCAGTCAGTCATCTACAATTCGGCGACGCTGGCCCTACGATGGCCCAGCCCGCAACACACAGGTAGCATGACGCGCGCGAAGAAAACAGCTTCAAAAAGAAAACGCCCGGTAGCTCGGGGCAATACAAAATCGGCCGGCCGCGCCTATCGGTTCTTCAGGGCGCTTCTGGTTTCGTCACTGGCCAGCTTCGGCGCCACCACCTACGTCTTGAAGCCGCAATGGCCCGTGCAGTTCTCGCCGGACGCCATCCTGGCGCGCCTGGGGTGGCCGCCCCAGGAAGAGTTTGCCCCAGCGGCCATCCCTTCAGGGGCGTTGACCCACACCCGCTTCGCCGATTGCCCGCAGTTTTTCCCATCGGGCAAGCTGCCCGTCGTGCCCTCGGCCCCCGCGCTGCGCGAGCTGTGCTTTTCCGCTTTTGCCGTCCTGCACAACGGCCAGACCAAAACACCGGTATTTGTCGCCGAGCGTCTGAACCGCAAGCTCCTCACGCAGGCGCAGGGCCTGGAGCGCACCGACAAGTTCTACGCCGAAGCGCGCCTGCCCAGTGCCGAACGCGCCACCCTGGACGACTACAAGGGTTCCGGCTATTCGCGCGGCCACATGGCGCCCGCGGGCGATATGTATTCGCGAGACGCCATGGCGCAGAGCTTTTCGCTTGCCAACATGGTGCCGCAAAATCAGACGCAGAACGCTGGCCCCTGGAGCCGCATCGAGCAGGACACGCGCAAGTACGTCATGCGCGCGTCAGGCGATGTGTACGTCTACACCGGCCCCTACTACGCCAGCAAGCCGGCATCCATCGGCTTTGGCGTTGCGGTGCCCAGCCACGTCTACAAGGTGGTGTACGACGCCACCACGCGGCGCTCTTGGGTGCATTGGCAGGCCAACAATGCCAGCGCGAAAGAAAGCGCCCCGATCAGCTACGAGGAATTCGTCCGCCGCACGGGGATGCAGTTGCTGCCGTCCGCGCCCTAGCGGCTTGCCAAACAAAAAGGTTTGCGCACGCCCGGTGCGGTGGGCATGCGGCTTGCTCCGCAAACTGGCGACGCCTGCAAGGCTTGCCCGGAATGACCGGCCGCCGTCTGCCTGCGGGTGCCACCCAGGAGATCAGCATGAACCAGCCCCTATTGAACGCCACCCTTTGCATTGCCTTTGCGCTGGGCGCGCCAGGCAACGCATTTGCCCAGCCCACCTCCGCTCCTGGCGCTGCGGACTCTTCCGCCGCGATCACCAAATTGAATAGCGAAGACCGCGGCTTTCTGACCAAAGCCGCGGAATCCGGCTACCTGGAAATCGCCGCAGGCAAGCTTGCCCTGGAAAAGTCCCGCGACACGCAAGTCAAGCAATTCGCCCAGAAGGTGATCGACGACCACACCGCACTGGGACGGCAACTACAGCACCTGGCCAAACAAAAGGGATACGAAACGCCCACGCAGCCATCGCTGGTGCAAAGCGCCCGGTTGAAAGCGCTGGAACTACGCGGCGACGGCTTTGACGAGGCCTATGTCGACGAGATCGCCGTAGCGGCGCACGAGGACGCCATTGAACTGTTTGAGGAAGTGGCCAAGCGGGCCACGGACGATGACCTGAAGCGCTTCGCCGCCGACACGCTGCCTATGTTGAAGCGCCACCTGGACATGGGCCACGCGCTGCGCAAAGCCGATAAAAACACCGCGAAGTAAGCACGGGCCGCCATGCGCGATCCCGGCCACCCGGCAAGCGTCTGGGAGCTCACTCATTTTCCCCTGCCGTCGCTTTGATCCAGCGCCGCCGCCTCAGCCCGGACCGCCTGCAGGAATACGTGCAGCGAGGGCGAGATTTCGGCGTCACTGCGCGTCACTACCCCCACCGGCGGCAGCGTCCATCCGGGCTGGAACTTCAAGATCGCCAGCACGCCCAGCCGGGCGTAATGCAGCGCGACCCCGCGCGGCATGGCCGCCAGCACGTCGGAATGTCGCAGCAGTACCTCGTTGGCAAGCAGGCTGACGGATTCCACCACCGGATCCATCAACGACAGATTCTGCTCGGCGAAGTAGGCGTCGATGCGTTCACGTAGTGGCGCCTGCGGTGGCGGCAGAATCCAGGACTGGCGCGCCAAGGTCGCCGCGTTCACACGCGACGAGCGCACCAGCGGATGCCCGACCCGCGCCACGATATGGATGGGTTCGTCGTACAAAACTTCGGTTTGGAACGTGGCCTGGCCCTTGCCCACCATCAGCCGTCCAATCACGCAATCCAGCTCGCCCCGCGCCAAGCTGTTGAGCAAGGCGTCGTATGACCCTTCCTGCAGCATGACCGTTACGCCCGCGGACTGCTCGCGCAGTTGCGTCAGCGCGCGTGGAATAAGCACCGGCAGCACCGCCTGCAATACACCGACCCGCACGCGCCCCGAGGCGCCGCGCGTCATCGCATCAAGTTCGCTGCGCGCGCCGTCCAGGTCGGCCAGCAGGACGGCTGCCTTGTGAACCAGCGCCTGGCCATAGACCGTGGGCGAGATGCCACGGCGAGATCGGATGAACAAGGGCACGCCAAACGTCGTCTCAAGTTCTACCAGCAGCTTGCTGGCTGCCGGCTGGGTCATGCCCAACTGCGTGGCGGCCTTATGAACACTGCGTGTGACGTCCAGGGCCAGCAACAGATCCAGATGGCGAACGCGCAAGCGCGAACGGATTTGGCGGATGGTCGGAATGCGGGGTTCGGTAGCCATTTCAGTGATTCCAATTGGTTTTCACTAGATCATGAATTTTGATTATTCCCGAATTACCCGCTGCCTACACTGACTATTCCATCACCAGCGCCTGGCGCAGAGGGCAATCCCATGAAGATCACGATGTTGGGGACGGGGGCGGCGTTGCCCGATCCGGACCGCGGCCAATCGGCCATCTTGCTGACGCTGAACAACGGCAAGCATTACTTGTTCGACTGTGGCGAAGGCGCCACCCGCCAAATGGTGCGCGCCAATGTGAATCCGGCCGATGTCGGGTTCGTGTTCCTGACCCATTTGCACCACGACCACATCTGCGACTACCCGTACTTCGTGATCTCCAGCTGGATGTTGAACAAAACGGGCAGCCCCCTGCTGCTGGGTCCGCGCGGCACCCAGAAATTCGTCGATCACTTATTTGAGAACGGCGCCTTTCATGCGGATTTCCAGGCACGCAGCTCGTATCCCGTGCGCCAGGCAAATATTGAAGCGGTGCGCCCCATCGTGCGCGAGGTAGCGCCGGGCGTGGTGTTCGAGGACGACGACGTGCGCATCAGCGTGGATTGGGTCGAACACATCCCGCGTGACATCTGCGAGTGCTTTGGCGTGCGCATCGAGGCCGAAGGCAAAGTTGTATCGTTCAGCGGCGACACGGCGCCCTGCCCCGCCATGGTCAAGCTGGCGCGGGATGCCGACCTGTTGATCCACGAATGCACATTCCCCGAATCCTTCATCGCCCATCGCGCCAAGACGGGCGTGGGCACCTACGCCCACACCAGCCCCACCGACCTGGGCAAGATTGCAAGCGAGGCCGGCGTAAAAAGCCTGGTCGCCACCCACTTCGGTCACTTTGATTCCTGCAGCCCCGTGTTGAAACGCGCGGCCGCCAAGCATCTGCCGGTGGAACTGATGGGGCCGCACCTGATGGACGACATCGCCGCCGACATACGCAAGCACTACTCGGGTCCGCTACGCCTGGCACACGACCTGATGCGCATCGATCTGTAGTAGGGGGCGTTCCGCTGGAAGGGGGCTATTCTGACCGCGCGCAGAACGCGGCTTGTCTTACCTCACAACGTCCCGGCGCGGCATAAGGCCGACAGCATGCTGCGCACGGGCGAACTCAAGGGAACAATGATGAACCGCACGCTACCTGGAGTGGGCACTGCGTTGTCCACTGCGCTATCCATCACACTGGCCACGGCCCTGGCGCTGGGCTTGAGTGTCGGCCTTGCCTCCCCTGCCACCGCGCAATACCCCGACCGCCCCGTGCGCATCATTCTGCCCTATGCGCCCGGCGCGGCGGGCGACATCGCGCTGCGCCAACTGCAACCCCGGCTGGAAAAAGAACTGGGACAGCACCTGATCGTCGATTACCGCAGCGGCGCGGGCGGCAACATCGGCGTGCAGGAAGTGGTGCGGGCCAAGCCCGATGGCTACACGCTGGTGCTGGGCGCGGCAAACAACTTCGTGATCAACCAATTCCTGTATCGCAAGCTAGGCTTCGACCCGCTCGCTGACCTGCAACCCATCGCGAAGCTGGCCGACGTGCCCTCGTTCATCTATATCAGCGCCGCCGTGCCCGCCACCACCTTTGCGCAATTCAAACAGTATGCACAGGCCAATGCCGGCAAGTTGAACTATGGGTCACCCGGCTCGGGCACGTCACCACACCTGTCGGCCTTCATGTTGTCGCAAGCCATGCAGGCGCGCATGACACACATTCCGTACCGGGGATCGGCGCCGGGTGTACAGGCGCTGTTGGCTAACGAGGTGCAAATGTACCTGGGCGGCTATAGCGTGGGCGCGGCCTATGCCCCGCAGAACCGAATCCGCGCGCTGGCCGTGGCCGCGCCCGAACGCTTTGCATCCATGCCCGATGTGCCGACCCTGCGCGAAGCCGGTGCGCCCGACGTGGTGTTGAGCAACTGGTGGGGCTTGGCGGCGCCGCGAGGCGTTCCGCCCGAGGTCGTGGACCGTTGGTCGCGAGCTTTGAACACGGTGCTGGCCGACCCGGCGATCCAGAAGGCATTCCTGCAAAACGGCTTCGTGGCACGCACCGGCGATCCCGCTGCGTTCGAACACGAACTGCGGCAGGAAAGCTTGAAGTGGAAAACCATTGTGCAAGAGACCGGGGTTACGTTGGACAACTGAGCCGGATCGCTCGCGCGGGTCAGCCGGGGCCCTGGATCCGGCATGACAGACTGCCGAGCGATCCGTAATCCACCGCCACGACATCGCCCGCGCTGATGTCCATGGGGGCAAGGCACGTCCCCGTTGTCACCACCTGATCCGCGCCGAGCGTTACGCCAAGCCGAGACAGTTCGTTCGCCAGCCAGGTCAGCGCAATGCGGGGGTCGCCCAGCACGTTTTCGCCGATACCTTCCCGCTTGAAAGTCTTGCCCACGCGCCCCAACACGCGATGGCTGGGCAGGTCAATTTCACGCCACATCGCAGGTGCCTCAGGGCCAAGCACGAAGCGGTGCGCGCAGGCATTGTCGGCAATCAGCTGCGGCCCGCCGATGGTGACAAAGTCCTGGTAGCGGGAATCCGGGATTTCGATGGCCAGATGCAGCGCCGATACCGCGTCCATCACTTCCAGGACATCGTACGGACGGGCTCGCGGAGCAAGACTGCGCCCCATGCGAAACGCGAACTCGGCTTCCGCGACGCGCATGCGATCGGCGCCGATGGGCACGGCGTCCCCATCGCCGTAGACCATCTCGCTGAGCAAGCGCCCCGCTATCGGGCCGTCAATACCAATGTGGCGTTGTCCCGCCACGCTGGTGCCCGCAATTTTCCAACCGAACAAGGGCTTTGCGCTGATGGCTTCAATTTGCGCCTGAATCAGGTAGCCCTCTTCCTGGGATGCCGGCCGCAGCGGCGTCGGCAGGCAATCCAATACCGTGCCCGCTTGCCAGTGCTGCACAAGCATCGCGGAAGCGGCTTTGGCGATATCAGTGTCCATGGCGACGTCCTGTCAAAAGCCCGCGAGCGTGATCTTCCCGACCGTGTGGCCGTCTTCAAGCGCCGCGTGCGCCCTGCGCAGGTTTGCGGCGTTGATGGTTCCGTAGGAGGCGACACGCGGCGCAACCAAGGTTTTGTTGTCGATCAAGTCCGCCACGGTGTTCAGGATGTCGTGCTGCCGCTGCATGTCGGCCGTGGCGTGCATGGGGCGTGTGAACATCGCCTCCCAGTGCATCGACACGCTCTTGAACTTCATCAGGCGCAGGTCCAAGGGCTCGGGGTCGTCGATCAGCCCGATACGGCCCTGTGGCGCGATGACCTGCGCCATCTCAGCCCAATTCTTCGGCGTAGTGTGGGTAGAGAAAATTCGTGTGACCGGCGCAAGGGCTTCGATAGCCTCAAGCTGCGCGGGCAAAGGGTGAAAGTGATTGATGACATGGTGGGCGCCCATCGAACGCACCCAGGCTTCGCTCTCGGGCCGGGACGCCGTGGCAATCACCGTGACCTGCGTAAGCTGGCGCGCGATCTGAATGGCCATCGTCGGCACGCCGCCGGCGCCGCCGATCACGAGCAGGCTTTCGCCGGCCCCGCCGTCGGGCGGCAAGGACAGGCGGTCGAACAACATTTCCCAGGCGGTCAGCGAGGTCAGGGGCAGCGCGGCGGCGGTGGCGTGGTCAAGCGTGGCGGGCTTTCTGCCGACGATGCGCTCATCCACCCATTGCAGTTCAGCATTGGCGCCTTGGCGATTCAGGACACCCGCGTAATAGACCTCGTCGCCCGGTTTGAAGAGGCTAGCCTCTGAGCCCACGGCTTCCACGACGCCAGAGGCATCGTAGCCCAGCACCACGGGGGCGCCGTTTGACGGGGCCATGCTCATGCGACTTTTGACGTCGCGCGGATTGACGCTTACGGCATGCACCCGCACCAGCAGATCGCGGCCTTGCGGATGCGCAGGGTCGGCCAATTGCAAATCTTCAAGCGAGCGCTCATCGCTGCTAGGCAAGCCTTTCGTCCAAAAACCCACTGCTTTCATCTGCATTCCTTTTTGTACGCCACACGGGCGCTACGTTAAGTTGATGGCCGCAATGCCATTCAAGGCTGTGTCATCAGCCGGGCATTGCCAGATACGCGGATGCCTTCGCCGCTTGCCGCGCCGATGTCGGCACGAATACGGCAGGGCACGCCCATGTCGTCGCCTTGATCGATACGGATGCTTGCACCATGAGGCCAGCCGATATCACGCAAATAGCCGCCCAGCGCGGCGGCGGCGGCGCCAGTGGCGGGGTCTTCAAACACGCCGCCCAGCGGGAACGGATTGCGCACATGAAAGTGTTGATCTTGTTCGGCGTAGACCAGGCAAAACGTGGTCAGGTTTTCACGGCTGGCCAAGGCTTGGCCTTGCCCGATGTCGTAGTTCATTCGGCGTAGCGCGTCGCGCGACCGCAAAGCCAGAACAAGATGGTTGGCACCGGCATGGGCCAGCGCGGGCGGTATCCGTAGGTCAAGGTCGGCTTGATGCAACTTGAAGAGCGCCAGAGCCTCATCAAGCAAGGGTTGCGGTGCGCCGCCGCTTCGCGTGGGAGGCGACCGAAACGATGCGCTCCACCCCGTCTGCGAGTGCTGTCCGTCAACGGTGATTTCCGCCTGGTTGAGTTGAAGTGCGAAGGTGCCCGAACCCTGTCGTTTCGCCAACGCCGCGCCCAGCGCGATGGTGGCGTGCCCACAAAAGTCCACCTCGACCAGCGGCGAGAAGTAGCGCACCCGCCACCCGTCTTTCAGCGGCGCCGCAAAGACGGTTTCCGAATAGCCGACCTGTTGGGCGACGCGCTGCATGTCATCCGCCGGGGGCAGCGCTTCGCAAATAACAACCCCAGCGGGATTGCCGCCGGACGACTCGGCCGAGAATGCCGCAATGTGCTCAACGTCCATGTCTGTCCTTTGTGTCATGCAACCACGAGCCCCGCCAGACGCATGCCGCTTCAGGCTTGTGCGTGGATGGGTTCGAAGGAAGCGATCAAGTCGATTTCGACCTTTGCGCCGTTGATCGCGAGCTGGGAGACAACCGTCGAACGGGTCGGCCGGTGTTGTCCGAATGCCTTCGCAAAGGCCTGATCGAAGGAAGCGAAGTCCGCTTGCTCCGTGACCCAGGCGCTTGCCTTGACCACGTTTTCCAGCCCCAGCCCATGCTGCGCAAGCACGTCGGCATGGCGCGCCAATATCAACGCCGTTTGCTCGCTGACGTCTCCGTGAATCTCGCCCTTGTCGTCGAATGCCAACTGGCCCGACAGAAACAGCAGGGACCCGGTGCGCAGCGCGGTTGAGAGGTGAGGCATGAATGTTTCCTTTATCGTGGTGTGGTGAATAAAGGAATTTTCACGCGAATGGCCTGTTCGCCGCCATAGCTCCTGGCTGCAGGTCATTGCTGCACCAGATGCAGCAATGACGCATTGCGACGCTAGGTTTGCGCATTGCCGGACCAGGGAACGTGGCGAAACACTTCTGCAATCCAATCGGCAAACGCCTCCGTCCTTGCCGGTGCATAGCGCCGCGTGGGGCGGACCAGATAAATGCCCCCTTCCCGGTCGAACGTCCATGCCGGAAGCACCCGCACCAAGGTGCCCGCCGCCAGGTCGCGGGCGACCAACCACTCTCCGGCGCCGATCACCCCAATACCCGCTCGGGCGGCTTCAAGCAGCGCGACGGGGTCGTTGGTGCGCAGCGTACCGTTTGCACGGATGGTTTCCACTCGCCGGCCATCGGAAAGCCGCCACATCGGAAACGAGTTCAAGCTGGGGTTACCAAGGCAGTTTTGCTTCTGAAGATCCGCCGGTTGCCGAGGCATCCCATGGCGCTGGATGAATTCAGGCGAGGCGGCAAGAATGCGCTCATGGCTTGCCAGCTTTCGGGCAACGAGCTGGCTGTCGGGCAGATGCCCGATCCGGATTGCCGCATCGAATCCGCCCTCGATTAAATCGATGACGGCGTCGCTGTATTGCGCGTCCAGCACCAGCTTCGGGTGCAGGTTCATGAAGGTTGGCAGGCGCGGCGCCAGCCATTGGCGTCCCATCGTCGCCGGCAACGCGATTCTTAGCGTGCCGTGCAATTCACGAGCCTGCTCGGCCGCTTCCAACTGCGCCTCGTCCAGCAGGTCCATGGCAACCTTGAGCTTGTCGGCCAGCCTTTTCCCGGCCTCGGTCAGTTGCACCTGCCGGGTCGTTCGTTCCACCAACCTGACGCCAAGACGAACTTCCAGCGACGCGATTCGTTTGGAGATGATGGTTGGATGGCGGCCCAGCGACCGGCCCGCCGAGGCGAACGAACGCTCGGCGGCCACCGCCAGCAAGGCAGCGATTTCGTCGATGTGGCGACTTTCAATATCGGTCATTCTGAAGGCTTGTAACGAGGAAGGATCTGGCGTGCCCGGTAGGTGATTATCTGGCGATTCGCCCCCACGGAACAAAACTTGCTGCACGGTAGCCAGATCGCCTTTGCCCATATTGCGCAGGGGCCGGCGCAGCACTATGCGCGTACCACGGGAGATCGCCGATGGAAAAACCGTCAAACAAAAGTCAGAAGAGAGGCTACGCACGCTTCGCGCTGATGATCGCCGTCGCAACCGTCATCATGTACGGCTTGATGTACTTGAACGTCTACGCCCTGTCGCATATCTATTTCAGCCAAACACGGCTGTGGATGGCCGTGATCATGGGCGCCGTCATGGCGGTGGTCATGCTGGGGTTCATGCTGTCAATGTATCGCAACCGGCGCATCAACCTGGGCATCGTCATCGGCAGCGTGGCGGCCTTCGCCACCGCATTGTGGCTGGTGCGCAGCCAAGCCACTGTGGACGATATTTCGTACATGCGGGCCATGATCCCCCACCACTCCATTGCGATTCTGACCAGTGAACGCGCGCACATTCGCGACCCGCGCGTTCGCAAACTGGCGGATGGAATCATCCGGGCACAGGTCAAGGAAATAGGCGAAATGGAACAGCTTATCGCCGACCTGGAAAAGAACCCGCAACCCGAAGGCAGCCCGGAACTTCGCGACTACCGAGAACTAGGCCTGCCGGCGCCCAAGCCGGAATAACCCACGCACCAGGAGAGAAAAATGAAAACGCAGATCAGCTATCGCAAACTTGACGGCGGCGTCGGTGTCGCCTTGGTCAATGGCGGCATTTCGGAAATGAGCCAGGCAAAGCGCGAGCTGGCGAACTGGCTGGAATTGCCTGAAGCAGGCGTTCCCGATGGTGGGCAAGAGGACGTGGACGCGCGTCTGCACCAGGGGGGTATCGCACCTGATTCGGTGCAGTTCAACCATATCAGCGAGTAGCCCCCGCTTCGGATGGCGCATGCCGGCGAACCGCAAATACAGGTTTAGGACAAGGTACCTTGGCGTCGCCGCCCGTGCGCTCAGTTTGGACATAGGCAGGTTCATCAGGAAGTTCGTCCAGCGACGACCAAAGGAATTCGGACATAATTATTGCCCTGGCGCCTCGGCGATAACACTCGGCCCGCCGCCCGCCTTGGCATACCCCGCGCCGGATTTTTCCATGAACCTTGCCCGTATCGACCTCGTCACCCTCGCCCTGTTTGTTGCCGTTGCGCGCCAGGGCAGCATCTCGGCTGGCGCGCGCCAGTCGCATCTGGCCGTGGGGGCTGCCAGCAAGCGGATTTCTGACTTAGAGACCGCCTTGGGCACCGCGCTGCTGTACCGCAACGCCGCCGGGGTGGAACTGACCGACGCCGGCCAGGCCTGCCTGGTCCACGCACTGCGCGTATTGCAGGAAGTGGAGCAGATGACGGGTGCGCTGTCGGATTTCGCGCAAGGCGTGCGCGGGCAGGTACGCATCGCCGCCAATACCTCGTCGCTGACGCAGTTTCTACCCGAAGACCTGGCCGCCTTCATGGATGGCCACCCGGCCGTGCGCATCGACCTGGAAGAGCAGAACAGCAGTGACATTGTCACCGCCGTGCTTGAAAACCGCGCCGATATTGGCGTATTCGCCGATCGGACTCTCGCTGACGGCTTGTCGACCTTCCCCTACCGCTTGGATGAACTGGTGGTGATCGTGCCGCAGCGCCACCCCCTGGCCGCCGAGGCGCATGTGGCGTTCGCGGACACCCTGGCCTATGACTATGTGGGCTTGCCGCCGGCCACGTCGCTGGCGACCCGTTTGTCCGACGAGAGCGGTCGCCTGGGCCGGGCCATGCGCTTGCGCATCCAGGTGCGCAGCTTTGACGCGATTTGCCGCATGGTGGCGGCGACCCGTGGCGTGGGCATTCTGCCGCGCATCGCGGCCGAGCCGCATGCGCGGTCGATGCCGATCAAACTCATCCCCCTGACCGACGAATGGGCGCGCCGCTGGCTGCTGCTGGGCGTGCGCGATGCCGACACGCTGACCGTGGGCGCCCGCCTGTTGCTGGCGCATCTGCGCGGCGATCACTAAGGCGATTACCGCTGCGGGTTTGCCCGGGGTTTCTCGTTCTGGGAACCCCCCTTTCCCCGATTGTCCATTCCGCCCTGCGCCGCTTTGCGGGCACACTGCCGCCTATCAATTCAAGTGTCGCCAGGGAGGCGAAATGGCTGGGCAGATTCTTGCTGGCATCCGCGTGCTGGAGCTGGGTCAACTGATAGCAGGGCCGTTCGCCGCCAAGACCCTGGCGGATTTTGGCGCGCAGGTCATCAAGATTGAACCCCCTGGGCAGGGCGACCCGCTACGCAAATGGCGTTTGCTGCACGAAGGCACGTCCGTGTGGTGGGAAGCGCAGTCGCGCAACAAGCAGTCGGTGTGTGTGGACCTGCGCCAGCAGGAAGGCCAGGACATCGTGCGCCTGTTGGCGCAGCAGGCCGACGTGCTGATCGAGAACTTCCGCCCCGGCACCCTGGAAAAATGGGGCTTGTCGTGGGAAGCCCTGCATGCCCTGAACCCGCGCCTGATCATGCTGCGCATCTCGGGCTACGGCCAGACCGGCCCCAAGGCGCGCGAACCGGGCTTTGCCGCCATCGGCGAGGCCATGGCCGGGCTGCGCTACCTGAACGGCGAACCGGGCCGCGCGCCGGTGCGCGCCGGCTTGTCGCTGGGCGACACCATCGCCGGCCTGCATGGCGCGCTGGGCGTGATGATGGCGCTGTACCAGCGCGATGCGCGTGGCGGCGTGGGGCAAGTGATCGACGCGGCGCTCTACGAAAGCCTGTTCAACCTTAGCGAAAGCCTGTTGCCGGAATACTCCGTGTTCGGCGCCGTGCGCGAGCCGGCCGGCGCCGCGTTGCCGGGCATCGCGCCGTCCAACGCTTATCCGTGCCAGGACGGCTACGTGCTCATCGCCGGCAACGGCGATGCCATCTACACCCGATTGATGGCGCGCATCGGCCGCGACGACCTGGGCCAGGACCCGGCCTTGGCGCACAACGACGGCCGCGCGCGCCGCGTTGCCGAGATCGACGCCGCCATCGGCGCCTGGACGCAAACCCGGCTGATCGACGATGTGCTGGCCGCGATGCGTGAAGCCGACGTGCCAGCAGGCCGCATCTATTCAGTGGCGGACATCGCCGCCGACCCGCACTACCGTGCCCGCAACGCCATCACCACCGTGGAATCCGCTGCCGGCGTACCAGTGGAAATGCCGGCCGTCTTTCCATATCTGTCGACCAATCCCGGCGCGGTGCGCGAACGCGCGCCCACCTTGGGCGAACACACCGATGCCGTGCTGGCGCAGGCGGGTTTGTCGGACGAACAACGCAACGCGCTGCGCGCCAAGGGAGTGATTGCATGAACGCCGGCCCCGCCAAAATCGAAATTAACGAAGTCGGCCCCCGCGACGGCCTGCAGATTGAAAAGGCCCTGGTCGCCACCGACGACAAGGTCGCCTTCGTGGACGCCTTGTCCGATTGCGGCTTTGCGCGCATCGAAGTCACCAGTTTCACGTCGCCCAAGGCCATCCCCGCGCTAGCCGACGCGGCCGACGTAATGCGCCGCATCCGCCGCCATCCGGGCGTGGTCTATACCGCGCTGGTACCCAACATCCGCGGGCTGGAACGCGCGCTGGAAGCCGGCACCGACGAAATGAACCTGGTCATGTCGTGCAGCGAGACGCATAACCGCGCCAACCTGCGCATGACGCGCGAGCAGTCGTATGCGGAACTGTCGCAGGTGCTGGCCGCCGCCGCCCGCAGCGACACGCCGTGCAAAGTGTCCCTGTCCACCGCCTTTGGTTGCCCGTTTGACGGCGATGTGGCGACGGATCAGGTGCTGGACCTGGCCGCACGGCTGGCGGAGGCGGGCGCCACCGGCATCACGCTGTGCGACACCACCGGCATGGCGTACCCCACGCAAGTGGCCGCCCTGTGTGAACAGGCATCCACGCGACTGCCTGGCGTAGCGCTGACTGTGCACCTGCACAATACGCGCGGCATGGCGCTGGCCAATGCGATGGCCGCCTGGCAAACCGGCATCACCCGCTTTGACGCAGCGGCCGGCGGCCTGGGCGGATGCCCGTATGCGCCCGGCGCCAGCGGCAACGTCAACACCGAAGAACTGGTGCACATGTTTGCCTGCATGGGCGTGGACACCGGCGTGTCACTGGAACCGTTGCTGGCCATCGTGCGCGGCTTGCCCACGCTGGTGCAGCGCGATCTGAGCAACGCCTTGCTGCAAGCAGGCCCCCGCCTGGCGACCCACGCCGCGCCCGCCTGGCTGGCCGAGAGATTTCCGCAGTAGTACCGATGTAGTGCACGACCGATGTCGTGCTTCGCTTTATCCGTCCGTTTTGACCACACCTATAAAAAACCAAGGAGACATCCCATGGCATTTCCCTGCCTGCCCACCATCCTGCGCGCCGGTATCGCCGCCGCCCTGACCCTCGGCGCCAGCGCCGCCAGCGCCCAAGCCGACTTTCCCAACCGCCCTCTCACGCTGATCGTGTCCGCCGCGCCCGGCGGCACCACCGACATCGCCGCCCGTCTGATCGCCCAGCCTTTGGGCGTGGCGCTTGGTCAGAGCGTCGTCGTTGAGAACAAGCCGGGTGCCTCCGGCGGCATCGCCGCGCAGACGGTCGCCCGCGCCAAGGCCGACGGCTACACGCTGCTGCTGCAATACTCCGGCTTCCAGGTCATCACGCCCCACGTCACACCCTCCGCCGGCTGGGACCCGATCAAGGACTTCGCCCCCGTCGCCAACGTGCTGTCGGCGCCGCAAGTCGTGGTGGTGCGCCCTGACCTGCCCATCAATTCGCTCAAGGAACTGGTGGCCTACGCCAAGGCCAATCCGGGCAAGCTGAACTACGCGTCGTCCGGCAACGGCTCGCTGCAACAGGTGGCCACCGAATTGCTGAATCAGATGGCCGGCACGCAGATCACGCACATCCCCTACAAGGGCACCGGCCCCGCGCTGAACGACCTGCTGGGCGGCGCGGTGGACATGACCATCACCACGCCCCCGCCGCTGCTGGGCCAGATCGCCGCCGGCAAGCTGCGCGCGCTGGCCGTCACCGGCAACACCCGCCTGCCGTCCCTGCCCAACGTGCCCACCGCCGCCGAGGCCGGCTATCCCGACCTGATCGTGTCGTCATGGTTCGCCATGTACGCCCCCAAGGACACGCCCGCCCCGGTCGTGGACAAGATCGCCGGCGAAATCCAGAAAATCATGAAGACCGACGCTTTCCGCCAAAAGGCCGCCGAACAAGGCGCCGAAGCCACCTTCATGGGGCCGAAGGAACTGGGTGCGTATACGCAGTCGGAACTGGACCGCTGGGGCAAGGTGGTCAAGGCCGCGAAGATCACGGCTAACTGAGTAAAGGCTTTCTGAAATCAAAAAGGCCGTTAGTGAGAATGCTCACTAACGGCCTTTCATTTTTTGGTCGGGGCGGTGGGATTCGAACTCACGACCCTCTGCTCCCAAATTAGAAACGCACGAACGCCAGCGAACGCCAGCGAACGAATAACCGACTGATTTCTAAGGCTTTCCACGAATTTCCTTGTTCGTCGACGTTCGCTAATGTACGCTGACAGCCGCAAAAATGTTGTCCCATATGTTGTCCCATATGGCGGTTGGAACAGAAGAACGGAGAAATTTGAGGAACTATGACGAGATACCCGAAACGCGGAAAAGGTGCGCGGTGGACCGTCAAGGAACTGGAAGCGGTGCCGGCGGAATGGGCCGGCGATCACCTGGCCGATGGAGACGGCCTGACTGGGGAGATCCGGATCCAGCGCGGCACAATGGCCGTGGTGTGGCGATATGCCTATCGCTTGGGCGACAAGGTCAAGAGATTCTACTGCGGCTCATGGCCGGAGCGCACACTCGACGAGATCCGCACCGCTAGGAACAAAGCGCGAGCGGACATTAAGGCGGGCCGCAATCCGTCAGCCGTTCGCGACTTGGAAAAAGCCCAGGCGCGGGAAGCCGTGGCAGCTGAATCTGCCGCAGTAACCGCCGCTGAAGAGGCGGCCACGACCGACGCCCTTTCGGTCCGAGAGATGTATAAAAGCTGGTTGGAATCGGGAGTAAAGCGGGCCGACGGCAACACCGAAGTGATGCGCATCGTTGAAAAAGACGTGCTTCCCTTGATCGGTGATACTGCCGTGCGATCAATTCGCGAGAAGGATATTGAGCGAGTGATCCGCTCGATCGTTGGCCGCGGTTGCAATCGGCTGGCCGAGGTGACCTTCCAGATACTGGGTCAAATGTTCCATTGGGCAGAGAAGCGCCAACCGTGGCGCAAGCTGCTTTCGGAGGGAAATCCGGTCGAGCTGGTTGAACTGGGGGTGCTCCTAGCAGACGATTACGACCCGGATAACGTCCGCGAACGCGTTCTCCCACCCATTGAGATAGTCGAGCTCCAAACCCGATACCGCGAGTTGGAGGAGCAGTATCTCACTTCAGACGACAAGCGAAAGAGGAAGCCTCCTTCCGAAGCGTTGCAGGCAGTTTCCTGGATCTGCTTGAGCACGCTATGCCGGATAGGTGAATTGCATCTCACTGAAATTGCTCATCTCGATCTCAGAGAGGGCACTTGGTTCATTCCCAAGGCGAACGTCAAAGGCAGAAAATCTCAAAAGCGGGACCACCTGGTTTTTCTTTCACCCTTCGCAATCAAACACTTCGAGACCCTCGTCAGCCTGGCGGGATCATCCCGCTGGCTCCTCCCTTCCCGCGACAATGACGCGGAGGTAGACCAACCGATGTACAAGCAGGCCTTTACTAAGCAAATCAAAGATCGGCAAGCCATGTTCAACGGAAAGTCCAAAGCACGCCGCGCTTCGGACAACTCCCTAGTGCTCGGCAAGGGCCAAAGCGGCAATTGGACGCCTCATGATTTGCGACGAACGGGGTCGACAATCATGGAGTCACTGGGAATCGATCCAAACATCATCGACCGCTGCCAGAATCACGCCATTCACACGGGCAAGAACCGTGTCAGACGCCACTACCAGTTGTACGACTACGCCGACGAGAAGCAAGCAGCATGGGCTAAGCTCGGCGAGTATTTGGAAAGACTGCTTTCGGGAGCGATGGCGCCGGCCGAGCTTCAAAAGCGGCTAACCACCAAGCAGCTACTCGCGGCATAAAAAAGGCCGAAGACCGTTAGGTCTTCGGCTGTTGGACGCATGAGGGCAGGACTAGATCACGCCCATCTTGGACATCGAATGACCGCTACCCGCCGCCACGATCACATGGTCGACCAATGAAACGTTCACCAGCCCCACGGCTTCCTTCAAGCGTCGCGTAACCTCAATATCCGCCCTGCTTGGCTGCGCCGAGCCCGAGGGATGATTGTGCGCAATCAAGATGGAATGCGCGTTATGCCGAATCGCGGCCTTGACGACCTCGCGCGGATACACGCTGGTCTCCGACAGCGTACCTCTAAACATCTCCTCGAAGGCGATCATTCTCAACTGCGCATCAAGGAACATTACGCCGAATACCTCGACGTCTGACAGCGCCAGCCGGGTCACGATATAGTCGATGGCAGCCGATGGCTTAGTCACTGGCAAGCGGCTACCCAGTGCCCCCTCCAATTGCAGCGCCGCCGCACTTAGCAACTCTTCAGGCGTCGCGGCTCGATAGAGGCCGCCCGCCTCACGCACCACCGGTGCGCCTTGGACAACCTTCTGCACGTGCCTTTTGCTTGCCCACACACTACTGAAACTTAGCTGCATTGCTTTCTCCTCCAAAAGCGAGGGTTGCCTATCAACCCATTCACGCTTGGTCGTGAACAGATGGAGGTGCCAAATACTGGCTAGGAGCGGAGGCTCCAATCGGCTTTCATCCCTGCACAATGGGCAATGCACATTCCGTAGAACCCATGGCGACGATTTCCCGCAGCCTTGCATTGACGAGTCGTCTGCGGGACGCCATCGATTGAGGCCTGGGGAACTTCCCGCGTTGCGTCCAGCAACCATCGACCGCGGTCGTAGACAAACCTGCGGTCGAAAAATGCCGATAATACGCAGCCGAGCTCTTGCGCCAAGCCAGGCTCCAGGACGCGCGGTGTGCCGTCGAGTTTAAGCAATCCGCCGACCGCCGCAGAAGTGATTGGTGGCCATGGTGGCCATACCCGAGTGGTAGAGCAGGATTTCTGCTTGTCGCTAAACATAAAGCTCTCAGTCTGCGCATGCCCACCACTCGCTGAAATGCTGTGTCGAGCCATCAAGCCAAACAGGCTCGCCGATCCGCGGCATCAGCAGGCGAAAATCTCGATTCGCACCGGCTGCCGCGATACGTTTGAATGGGTCATCCCAAGGATGGACGCCCATGGCGAAGCGCCCAACGTGAGCAGGCAGCAGCAGCTTGGCACGCAACAACTCTGCGGCATCGGCGGTCTCCTCCGGCGTCATGTGCAGGTAAGCCCAGCGCCTGTCGTACTGGCCGCTGTCCAGAGACACCAGATCGAAGCTCGGGAACTTGGCAGCGATGGCGGCGATGTGGGGGCCGTAACCGCTGTCGCCACCGAACAGTAAACGCTTTCCCGAAGCTTCCAGGACGAATCCAGCCCACAAGGTTTTGTTGCGGGTCAGCAGGCGTCCAGAGAAGTGCCGCGCAGGCACTACATGCACGAGAAAGCCGGCTTCCAAGGCAATGGTGTCGAACCAGTCACCTTCGTGGACCTGGTTGGCGGGGTAGCCCCAGTACCGCAGGTGCGAACCAACGCCAAGCGCCGTGATGACGTTCTTCACCTTGTCCTGCAAGGCCGTCACGCTGGCCCAATCCAGATGGTCCCAATGGTCGTGAGTGATGAGCAGGTAGTCGATGGGAGGCATGTCCTCCGCGGTATAGATGCCAGTGCCTGGAAACGCTCGATTGGAGACGGGCACTGGAGCCGCATAGCTGCTGAAAACCGGATCGATCAACAGTCGCCTGCCACCCAACTGGACGAAGTAGGACGAGTGACCTAGCCAAACCACCGTGTCGCGTTCGATGTCCAGTGCCCTCAAGTCCGTCTTGACAGTGGGGATGGGTTTGTCCGGCCGTCTGCCCTCCGCTTGCGAAAACAGATTCCCCAGCAGCACCGACGTGAAACTGGCGCCCTCGGTGAACATCGGCGTCTCGACAAGGTTCATGAATTCACCATTGACGTAGTTCGGGGATCGCTCGATGCGAGCCAGATCCGCCCCTTCTGGCAACTTCCCGAACTTCGGGTGCTGGAGGTACGCGCACGCGCTGATCGCCAGAGCACTGACCGCGATGAATGCCGCGCGGAGCCATGTGCGCGGCCATGACCTCATTGTGCGAATCGTTGGATTTCTCATCTTGTCGCCTTCCAAGCCCACCCTGTGGTCCACCACAACCCGGGGGACTACGCAACAGCCCGTCTATCGACGGCATAGCGTATCCATACGATGTCGGCAGAAAGGGTTTCAACGGATAGCAGGCGCAGAGTGCGCCCGGCCGCAGGCAATTCATTGGCCGATGCGCCGTGGTACTCGAAAATGCTGGGTATTCCGGCCAGCCCATCGATGCCGGGATACACCAACAAGCTAATCTCATCGATCAGATCGGCTTTGAGGAACGCCCCGTTGATCGTGCCACCTCCCTCCAGGAGCACGGTCTCGATGCCAAATTCATCGCCAAGCGTCGCCATGGCTGAGTGCAGGTCCTGGCCGTCGGCGCCGGCGAAAAGATAGGATACCCCGTCGTTGCGCAGCTCTTCCAGGTACTCGTCCGATACCTGCTTACCCAGTATCGCCACCAGGTGCTCGGCCCCGACATGATCCGTGCCGTAGTTGAGCTTTCCGGAAGGATCGACGGCAACCGCGACGGCGCGTTCCCCGCGATTCCCGATGTAGGTGCTGCGGTCGCATGACGTGTCGAAAGCGCCATGCGAGCGGGCGGTCCCACTGATCATATCGGCCATGGTCTTGCGGCCGACAATCCACCCCTGTCCGTTCAACCGTTGTGCGGCTTCGTCATAGACCGTGAGGATGGTGTTTACCTCCGCTCCTTCGGGAAGTGGGGTCCAGCGATCGGACAGGAGTCTGCCGTCAATGGAGCCGATCATGTGACAGATGATTTTCGGGCGCATGTGCCTTCTCGATTCGACGAATGCAGGACAAGACAGGCATCCATCAATGGTTGATTCCAGCGGCGGGCTTGCGCAAGGGGTACCGCCCCCGGACCTGGAGGGCATGGATTAGCCAAGGCACGCCAGTGCTGCTGAACAGTGAAGTTCTTGATATTGTGGCAAGAGATCAGTAGCGCGATAAGCTGGTAGAATCATAATACGCCCATGAAATAGTTTCATGAATGCCTCGTGACAACTACAGCGGCTTGCTCGCCTTCGTGACCGTCGCCCGTGAAGGCAATTTCACTCGCGCGGCTGCTCGATTGGGTGTCTCTCAGTCGGCGTTGAGCCATAGCATCCGAATGCTAGAAACCAATCTCGGCATTCGACTGCTGACACGGACGACCCGCAATGTCTCGCCTACGGAGGCCGGCGAGCGGCAGTACCAGAACATCTCGACGCAAATGGCCGAGATCGATACCCAAGTCCAGGCATTGAGCGAGTTTCGGGACAAACCCAGCGGAACCATCCGCATCACGGCGATGGACTATGCGATCAAGACAATCCTCTGGCCAAAGCTGCTGAAGTTCCTTCCGAAGTACCCCGACACCAAGGTTGAATTGGTCAGCAACTACACCATGAGCGACATTGCGGCGGATCGCTACGACGCGGGCGTGCGATTCGGCGAGTCACTGGCGCAGGACACGATCGCGGTCAGGGTCGGCCCTGATATGCGTTTCGCCCTTGTGGCGACGAAGGGCTTCCACGCCGGGCTACACCGACCCTGGCTACCCGGTCGAGGGCCGCGTGGTCGCGTAATGGCAACTGCCGATCTTCAGTATCTCAGGATTACAAGATACACCAATGAGCTTTACTCATAGGTGTAATCAGTCTCTGCGTCTAGTGCGCAAGGATGTCCGCACTTAAAGTTATGTTTTCCGTCCAGTGGGAACAGTCACGGTGCTGCATTTGTCCAATGCCGCTGGGATTCATCCTCGTAAGATTGGGGTCCGATCATGGTCAATTTCACCACCAGAGCCGCGGCATTCTTTACGCTGCTTTCATCCATCGCTCTGTTGTTTATTCTTGCATCGCCAGCGTCAGCACATCACGGGTGGAGTTCGTTCGACACACGCTATGCGTATTTCGCCTCCGGCACCATCACATATGTGCGCTGGGGCAATCCGCACAGCGAAGTTCGGCTCAAAGTCGAGAGCACGAAACTTCCCACGAATTGGAAAGAGCGCGACCTTCCTCCCGGAGCGGATGAGTCGAGTGCTCGCGCAACGATGGCGTCTGCTCGCCCTTATGGAGGGGAGCAAAAGGAACTGCGCCTGGTACTCGCCGGCCCTGGCTGGATGGAGCGCTGGGGTCTGGATCGCCCCTTGAAAGTTGGCGAGAAACTTGAAGTGGTGGGTTTTCTCAATTCCAGCCAGGATCGGGAACTGCGTCCGATGATCTTTTGGCTTAGTAACGGCCAGGGCGTTTGGCAGCAGTTGACTTCGCTGCCACAGCAGCCAGAGCCCGCATCGAATCAGCACAGTCAGTGATGCGGATGCTCGTCGATATCCTCAGCTCCATTGAGCGCTCGGGCCTTGGTGAGGCAATACGAACAACGCCCTATCTGTATCCCATCCTCATGAGCCTTCACGTCGTGGGAATTAGCATCTTGGTAGGTCCTGCCCTTGTCGTGGATCTACGGTCGCTTGGGATCGCTCGCAAGGTCGTCCCGGTGACTGTAACGACCCGGTATCTGCTTCCCGTGTGCCACATTGGATTTGCGGTCGTCCTCTGTACCGGAATCGCGATGTTCGTGGCTATTGCGATGGCTGTCGGTGAAAGTCCGGCAGCACCATGGAAATTCGGACTCATCGCTATTGCTGGCATCAATATTGCCGTCTTTCACAAAGGCATTTACCGAACCGTCGAAAAATGGGACTTCGACGCAAGTCCCCCGACGCCAGCAAAACTGGCGGCAAAAGTATCTGCACTTTCATGGACTGGCGTGATCTTCGCTGGGCGCTTCCTAGCGTACTGAACATGCTTGAGGGCGGCCTATTTCCACACTACGATGGGGTCGCCCATTTCCATTCAGCTTCTGATGGAATCTGTACGCATCAACGGAGCGAACGAGAGTTCGCAGCGCGCTCGCGTGCCCCACTCAGTTTTTCCCACGCAGGCCCAATTGTGTTACGACCGGCCGCCATTTGCTAATTTCAGCGCGAATCAACTGATCGAAGTCGGAAGGCGTCCCGACGCTGACAATCATGCCTCGATCGCGTAATTTCTTAACGATCTCGGGAGCATTCATGGCAATGCGAATATCTGCGTTGATCCTCTTGACCAGAGCCCTATCCATATCTTTTGGCCCAAGAATACCGAACCATGTACTGACTTCGTAGTTAGACACCCCAGATTCGGCTATCGTAGGGACGCTGCTGAGCACGGGCACGCGCGTGCGCGACGTAACTGCGATCGCCCTGACATTTCCGGCGTCGATTTGCTCCTTGGCGCCCGGAACCGTGTTGAAGCTGAGTGGCACGTGTCCGCCCATTACATTAGTGAGCGATTCAGCGTCCCCTTTGAAGTAGATAGCCTCGATGTTCGCACCACTCATCGAATTGAACAGCTCACCTGACAGATGCACAGACGTTCCCTTGCCGGAAGTTCCGTAAGATAACAGGCTCGGATCGGCTTTCGATGCGGCAACCACTTCCATAACATTCTGGTACGGGCTATTCTTCGGCACCAGCAGCACATTCGGCACGTCGACTACTTTAGCAACCGGCGTAAAGTCCTCAACGGTGCGGTACGGCAGTTTCTCATACACCAATTCATTTATCGCGTGTCCACTCGCAACGATCAATAGCGTACGTCCATCGGGGGCTGCTGTCGAAACCTGCCGTGCACCAATGGTGCCAGCCGCTCCTGGCCTATTTTCCACCACTACCGGCTGATTCCACATAACGGTAAGTCTGCCGGCCAGATCGCGCGCCACGAGGTCTGTAGCCCCGCCGGGCGCGAACGGCACAATGATCCGTGTTGAGATATTCTGCGCCGTTACAACGAATGGAAAAATGGCAGTAGTCAATATTGCGAGAATGATCCTAAGCTTCATGCTTGCTTCCTGTTGACGTAAGATTTTCTAAGGACAAGCCCAGCAATTCCTGCAGCACTTCTTCGGTGTGCTGGCCACATGTTGGAGGCGAGCTGTAGTGCTCGAGGGGTGTCGCGGACATGCGCATCGGTGACGCTATGAAGGGCACAACGCCACCGCTAACGTGTTTGACGTGACGGACAATTGCGCGCGCGCTTGTCTGTGGATCTGCCAACGCTTCAGCGAGCGTATTGATAGGGCCCGCCACCAGACCAGCGCGCTCAAGCGCCATCAGCCAATGGGCCTTGGTATTCGTGCGTAGCGTAGCCTGTATCGCTTCCAAAAGCGGAGCACGGTTTGTGACTCGTGCGCTGTTTGTCCTAAAGCGCTCGTCATCCATCAGCTCTGCGAGATCGAGGACTTCGCAAAGACGGCGAAATTGAGCGTCGTTACCCGTGACTATGACAATGCTGGCGTCTGCACAGGCGAACGAACAGGAAGGTGATACCGAGGGGGCACCGTTACCGAACCGACCGGGCACTACGCCGGAAACGAGGTAATGACTGGCTTGGTGAGACATCGCCGCCAACTGCGCATCGAACATCGAAATGTCGATGTATTGGCCCTCGGTGCTGCGAGTATCTCTCGCATAGAGGGCAGCCTGAATCGCCAGAGCGGCGTAGGTTCCGGCCATCATGTCAGACATTACTAGCCCAACTTTCAGTGGCCCACCTCCAGGCTCCTCGTCCGGCTTGCCCGTAACACTCATGAGGCCACACATTGCCTGCATCACTGTGTCGTAGCCCATCTGATGCTTACGAGGACCGGTCTGCCCAAACCCACTTATCGAGCAGTAGATGATGCGAGGGTTTATCTTGGAAATGGTGACGTAATCTAGCCCGTACTTGGCGAGGCCACCGGCCTTGAAGTTTTCGACAAAAACATCACACTTTTCCGCTAGCTTCTGAACGGCCTTCTGTCCTTCGGGTGTGCTGATGTCCAACGCGACCGAGCGCTTATTGCGGTTGACGCTGAGATAGTAACTGGACTCGTCGGTAGGCTTTCCTTGACCGTCCACCAAGAACGGGGGCCAAGGCGCCTCTGATCGTCGCCTCTACCAGGTTGTTCAACTTTAATAACATCTGCGCCCAAGTCGCCAAGGATCTGTGTTCCCCAAGGCCCAGAGAACACCCGAGTCATATCCAACACTCGAATTCCCGCGAGCGGGCGACTATCTATTCTCTCGTTCTTCCCGGCAATAGTTGCCATATTCGCCTCTTACATTGATGAGATCAGATCTTCAAGCAAAAGGCGTGCCACCGTCTGACTATCCATTTTTACGACGAAGGCGCGCGCGACACTTTTGGAAGGATGGCGTCAACAACTTCACAACTGCCTTCTGCAGCTACATTGCAGATGTCGTCGCCTTGCGAAAGGTCTCGTCGCCACCATCCCAACCAGTGTTAATGCGGCTAGCGGCGCTCCTCCCCTATTGGCTAGAGGGTGAAACGATCAACTCCCCGTGCGGTAGGTGGTTATCCCTAGGGTGTCCAGGCGAACAATTACTTGTCCGGTTGTTCGTTGATCTCGGCCAGCCGCTTGTATAGATAGGATCGCGAAATTCCCAGCGCTTCCGCAACCTTCTTCTTATTGCCGTGAAATCGCTGTAGATACTCCACGATGAGATCTGCCTCCATGCGGTCCTTGACCTCCTTCATCGAGCCGTCGCGCGGCGCCACGTTGGCCACGCGCACGGTATCCAGGTGATAGGTGTCGCGCGCCTCGCCCGCCATCTCGAAATCCGCCACCCGGATCGCATCGTCGTCGCAGAAAATGGCGGCGCGTTCGATGGCGTGCTGCAACTGGCGCACGTTGCCTGGCCAAGGCAGAGACTGCAGGAAGCGCAGTGCAGCCGGCTCAATCTCCTTGAGGGGCAGGCCGTGCCGATCCGCGAACTGCTTTAGGAAGGCACCCGCCAGCATGGGAATATCCTCCAGGCGCTCGCGCAAGGACGGCAGGCGCAAGGTAACGGCGCTGATGCGGTAAAACAGGTCCAGACGGAAGGCGCCGCTGTCCAGCATGTGATGGAAGTCGCGGTTGCTGGCCGAGATGAGGCGGAAGTTCGAGCGGTGCAGCGACTCGCCTCCAACACGCTGGAATGTGCCGTCCTGCAAGGTCCGCAACAGCTTCACCTGCACTTCCAGAGGCATGTCGCCGATCTCGTCCAGGAACAGCGACCCGCCATCGGCCTGTTCGAACTTTCCGGGCCTGCCCTTGCGATCTGCGCCCGTGAACGCACCGCTCTCGTAGCCGAAGAGTTCGCTTTCAACCAGGGAAACAGGCAGCGCCGCCGCGTTGATGACCACCATGGGATCACTGGCACGTGGACCCAGCATATGGATGGCATGCGCCACCACGTCCTTGCCCACGCCGCTTTCGCCCAACAGCAGCACGGGCACATCCAAGGGCGCGATCTTGACGATCTGTTCCTTCAGCCGCGCCACCGGTTCGCTGTCGCCGATGATCGCATCCAGGCCGCGATTCGGTCGGTCCATACTGGATAGTTCACGCCTGTAGAAGTTCACCTCCTTGCGCAGCCGGGAAATCTCGGCGCTCATCTTCTGCAGCGCGTCCGGGCTCTTGAACATGACCTGGCCGATGGCGCCGACCACGCGGCGCTGGCGATCAAAGATGGGCGTGCGGCTCACGACCCGCGTGGTGCCGTGCATCTCCTGGGTCTGGCCGATCTCGGCCTTGCCGCTGCGCAGCACGTTGTCGAGCCGCGTGTTCTCGATGACCTCGCGCGCCGGCCGACCCACGCCTTCGCCGCGCGACAACTTGAAGAACTTTTCGTGCACCGGACTCATGTAGCGCAAGGTGCCTTGTGCATCGACCACGTTGATCGCGCCGTACGGATTGGTGATGAGATGCCGCAGGATATCGCCGGCGAAGTCGACGCTGGCCACGAAATTGAACAGCGGGTCCGCGTCGTCGTGACTGCTGACCAGGAAGCACGCCGCCTCGGGCGTGGCCACATGCAGCACGCTGAGCGGCTCGTCCAGGTGCTCGAGCGCGAAGCTGGAAGGGATGGGCCGCAAGGTGCGCGCCGCCCAGCGCTTGGACAGATCTCGCAGCAGTCCAGAGTCGGAGCCGATCCCCGAGGCAAAGCACACCTTGCCGCTGGCGTCCAGCACCACGACGCCGCGCATCTCGTTTTCCATGACGCCTGTGTCTCCGAGTGATTTCGTGTTTTTGGGAAAGTGTTTGCGCCGAAGACACCCACCGCTTCAGGACGTATCCATAGGCGTGGCCAGCCCAGCTGCACTCCCTTTTTATAAGATGGCACGAAACTTGCTTGATGTCATCCACGTGACTTCCCCCCTGGATGACAGATGACACCGCAAGAAAACCTGCCCTACGCGGATTCGCAAAAAAACGGCCTGGAACTGCTGGCGCCGTTGCGCGTCCTGGACCTGACAACCTCGATTGCCGGTCCGTACGCGACGCAACTGCTCGCCGACCTGGGCGCGACCGTGCTCAAAGTGGAAAAGCCCGGCACCGGAGACGACACGCGCGCCTGGGGCCCGCCCTTTCTGCAGGACGTCTCGCTCTGGTACCTCAGCGTCAACCGCAACAAGCACAGCCTCACGCTGGACGTGTCGCAGCCCGAAGGGCGCGAAGTCCTCGATGGCTTGCTGGTGCAAAGCGATGTGCTGGTGCTGAACATGGTGCCCCGCGTGCAGCGCAAGCTGGGCCTGGACTATGACAGCCTGAAAGCCGCCTACCCGGCGCTGATCCATGCTTCGCTCACCGGCTTCGGCCTGACGGGTCCGCGCAGCGATTTTCCCTGCTACGACCTGATCGCCGAAGGCTACGCCGGGATCATGGACCTGACCGGCGAACTGGAATCCGCGCCGCAGAAAGTCGGCACGCCGGCCGCCGACCTGCTGGCCGGCCAGGACCTGGCGCTGGCGGTACTAGCAGCCTACATCGCGCGCGGCCAGCATGGCCGCGGCACGCAGATCGACATCTCTATGCAGTCGAGCATGACGCGCTTCGTCTCGCCACGGCTGCTGCCTTATCTGGGGTCCGGCGAGCTGCCCAGGCGCTCGGGCGGCAAAGATTCGGTCATCGCCATCTACCAGGTCTTCGATACGGCCGATGACCCCTTGTCGCTGGGACTGGGCAACGACAGGATCTGGCAGCGCTTCTGGCAGGCCGTGGGAGATCCGGCCTTTGGCGCGCGTGTGGAGTTTGCCAGCAATGCGCACCGCAGGACGCATCGGGAGGCCATCGTGATGCACATCGCCGAGCTGTTGCGCACGCAGCCGCGCGCGCACTGGCTGGCGCTGTTCGCCGAGCACAACATTCCCGCCGGCCCCATCAACCGGCTGGACCAGGTGGCGCAAGACCCGGACCTGCTGGACAAGGGCCTGATCTATCGCGCCCGCGCCTCCAACGGCGCCATTCCTCAGGTGGGGCTGGGCATAGGCTTTGACGGCTCCCAGCATGTCCACCGCAAGTCTCCGCCCGCACTGGGCGAAGACACCGACGACGTCCTGCGCGGCTGGCTGGGATACGCCGGTCCGCGCATCGACGCGCTGCGCGAGCGCGGCGTGATTTGACCCATTCCATTCTCGATAACCCCACAGATCAAGGACAGCACCATGGAGTTCCAGGACATCCTCTACGAGGAGCAAGGCCCCGTCGGCATTCTGACGCTGAACCGTCCCGACGACGGAAACATGTTCACCGAAACGATGTGCCATGAGATCCGCGACTGCATCAACGCGGTCCGGCGCGAAACGCGCACCCGCGTGCTCGTCATCACCGGGGCCGGCGACCGCTTCTTTTGCCTGGGCGGACGCAAGGACGGCATGCAGGACAGCCAGCTCTACGCAGGCGTGTTGCCGACGCTGGACATGTACGAAAGCATCGACCGCCTGCAGAAGCCTGTGATCGCCTCTGTCAACGGTTACGCCGTGGGCGGCGGCAATGTGCTGCAGATGGTTTGCGACATCACCATCGCCTCGGACAAGGCCATGTTCCGTCAGGTCGGCCCCATGGTCGGCAGCTTCGACGCCGGTTACGGCACCTGGTATCTGGAAGACCTGGTCGGCAAGAAGCGGGCCAAGGACATCTGGTACAGCAACCCCAAGATCTCGCCGCAGGAAGCCGTGGAAATGGGCCTGATCAACCGGGTCGTACCGGCCGCAGAGTTGCGCCAGGCCACGATGGAGCATGCCCTGAAGATCGCCGACCGCGGCGCCTTCGCGCTGGCTTCGATCAAGGGCGCCTTCAATGCGCGCCATGGCGGCGTGGGCGGCCTTTCGCGCATGGCGCACGACCTGCTGCTGCGCGGCTACCTCGACACCTCGGAACATGACGAACTGGCGGCATCGTTCGCGGAAAAGCGCGCGCCGGACGCCGGCAAGTTCGGTCATTGAGACGCTTTGCCGCAACGAGACACCCAATATGAACACCCTACTTACGCTGCAGACCCCGCACGCTGCCCGCCAGTACTACCTGTCCGGCATCTGGCAGCAGGACACCCTGTACACGCTGGCCCGCCATCACGCGCGCGAGCGGCCCGACGCCTATGCCCTGCGCGACCCTTACCGGCGCCTGACCTGGAGCCAGCTGCTCCAGCACGTCGACAGCGTGGCCGAGAGCCTGCACCGGGCCGGACTGCGGCAGGGCGACCGGGTGGCGGCCTGGCTGCCCAGCCGCGCCGAGACCGTCATCCTGTTCCTGGCCTGCTCCCGCGGCGGCTATGTTTATTGCCCATCGCTGCACCAGAACTACACCGTGGCCGAAGTGGTCGAGCTGGCACGGCGCATGTACTGCCGCGCCCTGTTCGCCGCCGTCGGCTATGGCGCGGATGCCGACAAGAAGGACATCTTCGCGCTGGCGCACGAGATACCCAGCCTCAAGCGCTTCTACGCCCTGCCGCGGCCGGACATGCCGCTGCCCCCGGGGGCCCATCCTTTCCCCGACGCCGCCGACCTGCCGCCCGTGCGGACTCCTCCGGTGCTCAACCCGGACAAGATCACCTACCTGGCCTTCACCTCCGGCACCACCGGCGCCCCCAAGGGTGTGATGCACAGCGATAACACGCTGCTGGCCAATGGCCGGGCGCTGGTGCGCGACTGGCACCACACCCAGGATACCGTCGCTCTCAGCCTCAGCCCCATGAGCCATCACATCGGCACCGTGGCGCTGGAGCAGATGCTGGTGGCCGGCATGGAGCTGGCGTTGCACGATCCGGCCGCTGGACTGGCGCCGCTGGACTGGCTGCAAACCTGCAAGGCGACTTACGTCATGGGCGTGCCCACGCATGCCATGGATCTGCTGGCGGAAATGAAGCGCCGCGGGCTGGACAGGCTGGGCGAGGTGCAGGCCTTCTACATGGCCGGTTCGCCCATCCCCCAGGAACTGGCGGAGAAATTCCTGCACATCGGCGTCAAGCCGCAGAACGTCTACGGCATGACCGAGAACGGCTCGCACCAGTACACACTGCCCGACGCCCCCACCGGCGTCATCGTGGGCACCTGCGGACAAGCCTGCAAGGGCTATGAGATCCGCATCTGGAAACAGGAGGATCCCGACGCCGAAGCCGAGCCGGGAGAAATCGGAGAGATCGGCGGACGCGGCGGCCTCCTAATGCTGGGCTACTACAGCAACCAGGAAGCCACCGAAGCCTCGTTCAACGCCTCTGGCTGGTTCATGAGCGGAGATCTGGGCGTGCAGGACGCCGAGGGCAACGTGCGCATCGTCGGGCGCAAGAAGGACCTGATCATCCGGGGCGGTCACAACATCCACCCCGCGCGCATCGAGGACCTCACCCATCGCCACCCGCAGGTGCTGCGGGCCGCCGCCTTCGCCGTTTCGGACCCAAGGCTAGGCGAGATGGTGTGCCTGGCCATCGTCCCCCAGCCCGGCAGCTCACCGCAGGCCGACGAAATCCTCCATCACCTCAACGAGGTCGGCCTGTCGAAGTACGACATGCCCGAGTACTACATCCTGCTGGACAGCTTTCCCATGACCGCCAGCGGCAAGATCCTCAAGCGTGCGCTGATGGACTGGGTCAAGGACGAAAAGATCGCGCCCATCCCCGTGCGCTGGCAAGGCGCCGCCACGAATACCAAGTGAGACACGCATGATTCAGGAATCAACCCTGCCGGGCGGCATCGCCGTGCTGGCCCTGGACCGGCAGAAGGCGCTGAACGCGCTCAGCTTCGAACAACTGCGGAACCTGGACCTGGCCGTCGAACGCGTGTCGGCCTCGGCAGCGCGCGGACTGGTCATCACAGGCGCCGGCTCCAAGGCCTTCTGCGCCGGGGCCGACATCCCGGAGCTGGTGGGACGCACGCTGCGCGACGAGCATGAAGGCGCCCGCCTGGGCCAGGAAGTGTTCCAACGCATCAGCCAGCTGCGCATCCCCTCGGTTGCCGTGATCCACGGCTATGCCTTCGGCGGCGGCCTGGAGCTGGCGCTGGCCTGCACCTTCCGCGTCGCCACGCCCGCAGCCCGCATGGGCCTGCCCGAGGTCAAGCTGGGCCTCATTCCCGGCTACGGCGGGACGCAACGCCTGCCCCGGCTGGTGGGCGAAGGGCGCGCGCTCGAACTCATCCTGTCCGGCCGGACGGTGAAGGCCGATGAAGCCGAGCGCATCGGCCTGGTGAACCAGATCGCGGAGGAAGGCGAGCCCGCGGCCATCGGCGCGGCCTATCTCGCGCCGATGCTCCAGCACGGCCTGCACGCGCTCGACTTCGCCCGCCAGGCGGTCCAGCGCGGCATGCAGACGTCGCTGGAGCTCGGGCTGCGCATCGAACGCGACCTTTCCACCCTGGCCTATCGCAGCGCCGACGCCGCCGAAGGCATGCAGGCCTTTCTCGAAAAACGCCCCCCCTGCTTCAAGGATGCATGACCATGCCTGAATCCACCATCGTCGTCACCGGCGCCAGCCGCGGCATCGGCGCCGATATCGCTCTCTCTCTCGCACGCGCCGGCTTTCGGGTCGCCTGCCTGTCGCGCTCGGGCCAGGCGCCTGAACTGGCGGACGTGCCTGAAGCGCTGCGCGCCCGCTGGCATGCCGTGGCCTGCGACGTCGGCGACGCCGCGCAGATCCAGCGCGCATTCGCCGAAGTCTCCGAACGCGCCTCAGGCCGCATCGCCGGCCTGGTGAACAACGCCGGTCAGCACACCGACGGCGCGGCCGCCACGCTGGCGCCCGCGGCGTTTGAATCCCTGATGCGCAGCAACGCCACGTCCGTGCTCATGGCCAGCCAGGCCGCCTATCCGCTGCTGCAGGCCAACGGCGGCGGCGTCATCGTCAACATGGGCTCGTTCTACGACAAGCTGGGCGTCAAGAAGAATCTGTCCTACTGCGCATCCAAGGCGGCGGTGGGCGCCATTACGCGCTGCCTGGCTGTGGAATGGGCGGCCGACGACATCCAGGTCGTCAATCTGGCGCCGGGCTACGTCATGACCAGCCTGAACCGCGAGTACATGACCAGCGGACCGCTGGCCCAACACCTGCAGAAGCGCATTCCGCGCCGCAGTCCAGCCGAAGCCGCCGAAGTCGCCGACGCGGTGGCCATGCTGTTCTCGCTGCGCTCGCGCTTTCTGACTGGCGAGACCATTTATCTGGACGGCGGCCAGAGCCTGATAGTCTGAGCCCCGCCCAAGCAGCTAGGAGCAATCAATGAACGTACTGCAACGCCTGGACGCCTCCATGCCCTGGAGCCCCGAAGAAGCCATGCTGCTCGACTCGGTGCGGGAGCTGGCGCGCGAGCGCATCGCGCCCAGGGCCGCTGAACTGGACCGCAGCGGCGCCTTCCCCCACGACAACGTGGCCGACATCAACGCCTTGGGGTTGAACGCCATGTTCATTCCCGAAGCCTATGGCGGCTCGCCGCTGTCCTATTCCTGCTATCTGGCCTGTGTGCGCGAAATCTCCGCGGCCTGCGCCTCCACCGGCATCGTCTGGGCCACCAATTTCCATGCCATCAAACCCTTGATCGAATTCGGCAACGAGGAACAGAAGCAACGCCTCCTGCCGCGCATCGCCGAAGGCGGCCTGGCCTCGCTGGTCATCACCGAGCCCTCGGCCGGTTCCGACGCCACGGGCATGCGCACCCGCTTCGAGCCCCGGGGCGACGACATCGTCATCAACGGCCAGAAGACCTTCATCACCAACGGCGATGTGGCCGACGTCTACCTGCTGTTCGGAAAGTGGGCCGGCATCGACGATGCCAAGCGGGCGATCAGCGCGGTCATCGTCGAAAAGGGCGCGCCAGGCCTGACGGTAGTCGGCACCGAGGACAAGATGGGCACCCGCGCCTCCAGCACCGCCACGCTGGCTTTCGAGAACTGCCGCATCCCCCGCGCCAACCTGCTATGCGAGCCGGGCGACGGCCTGCGCATCCTGCTGACCTCGCTGAACCGCTCGCGGCCCAGCGTGGCCGCGCATGCGCTGGGCATCGCGCGCGCCGCCTTCGAGGACGCCGTCGCCTACATCAACGAGCGGCGCCAGTTCAAGCGTCGTGTGCTGGAGTTCCAGGGCATCCAGTTCCTGGTCGCCGACCTGGCGGCCGAGCTGGCGACCTGCGAGGCCTGGCTGTGGCGCGTCGCAGGCATGGTCGACAACCGCGCCGACGACATAGGCATGGAGGCCTCGATCCTGAAGCTCAAGGCCACCGACCTGGCGATGCGCATGAGCACCGAGGCCGTGCAGCTGCTGGGCGGCTACGGCTACTGCAAGGACTATCGCGTCGAACGCCTGATGCGCGACGCCAAGATCACCCAGATCTGGGAAGGCACCAACCAGATCCACCGCCAACTCATCGGCCGCAGCTTTCTGACCAAGGAGTAGTCCATGAACACCATCAAGACCGTAGGCGTCGTCGGATGCGGCACCATGGGAACGGGAATCGCGATCGTCGTGGCCCGCGCCGGCTTCAAACTGCGCGCCTACGACACCCGCGCCGAGCTGGCCGAACAGGGGCGCCGGCAGGCGGCCGGCTTTCTGCGCAAATCGGTGGAGCGCGGCAAGCTCGCGGCCGGCGAGGACGAAGTCATATTGGCCAACTGGCATGCCAGCGACGACATCGAATCGCTGGCCGACTGCGACATCATCATCGAGGCGGTGTTCGAGGATATCCAGGTCAAGCACGAACTGTTCCGCAAGCTGGACCGGATCTGCGCGCCCCACACGCTGTTCGCCTCCAATACCTCCACCCTGTCGATCACCGAGATCGCCGGAGGCAGCGGCCGCGACACCCAGGTCGTGGGCATGCATTTCTGCCTGCCCGCGCAGCTGATGAAGCTGGTGGAAGTCTCGCCTGGCCTGAACACCTCGCGCGAAGCGCTGGATCAGGCATGGGCGTTCTGCGAGGCGCTGGGCCAACAGCCCGTGCTCACACGCGACACGCCGGGATTCATCCTCAACTACTTTCTGGTGCCCTGGCACAACGACGTCATCAACATGGTGGACCAGGGGGTCGCGGAACCGGCCGACATAGACCTGGCGGTCAAGACCGCCCTGGGCTATCCGCTGGGACCGCTGACCTTGCTGGACATGGTCGGCATGGACACCCAGAAGCTCTTGTGCGAGGCGCTGCACGGCAGCACCAATGAGCCGCGAGCGGCCTGCCCCCCTCTGGTCAAACGCATGATTGGCGCCGGACGCCTGGGCCGCAAGAGCGGCGCGGGCTTCCATCGCTACGACAACGACAAGATCTTCGGAGCATGACTACCATGGCCTATCGCATCATTGACACCGGGAACAGCGCGTCCTTCCCCCAAGCCCACGACTTTCTTGCGCAAGCCCAAGCCAGCGGCGAGGGACGGGTCTACATCGGCGCCCAGACCGGCCAGCGCTACCGGCAGGAACAGGCAGAAAGCCAGCAGGCGCCCTTCGTTGCCATCGAACTGGATCTGGAATGCCTGGGCGTGCATACGGGCGACGATGACGACGGCCGCGCCCGCAACGTGGTCGGGTTCGCACGGTTCCGCCTGGGCGACGACGCGCCGACCCGGCTCATCGAACTGGTGCGCAAACCCTACACGAGTCCTGAGGCTCTACAGGCCGCACGAGCAGCCTTCGCCGCGGCCGGCCTGGAAGTCGCTGTCTGCAACGACTTTCCCGGCCGCATCCTGAACCGCCTGGTGCGGCCCTACTACAACGCGGCGCTGCGACGTCTGGACGAGGGCCTGGCCAGCGCCGATGACATGGACACCACCCTGCGCCTGGGCCTGGGGTATCCCGAAGGCCCCATCGCCCTGCTCGGCCGCACCGGCCTGCACCACCATTACCGGGTAAGCCAGGCCTTGTACGAAATGCTGGGCCAGGAAGCCTACGCTCCCGCGCGGCGCGCGCGCGTCGCGTGGCAGCGCCACCTCCAGGAGAGCGGCAATGCAAGCGCTTAGCGACATCACGGTGCTGGACTTCAGCACCCTGTTGCCCGGCCCCCTGTGCACACTGCTGCTGGCCGAGGCCGGCGCGCGCGTCATCAAGATCGAACGGCCGGCCGGCGGCGACGAGATGCGCGGCTACCTGCCCCGATTTGGCGAGGACAGCGTCAACTTCACCCTGCTCAACCGCGGCAAGACCTCGGTGGCGATGGATCTGAAGAATGAAGACGAGCGCGCGCGCCTGCGCCGGCTCGTCGAAGGGGCCGACGTGCTCATCGAACAGTTCCGCCCAGGCGTGATGCAACGTCTGGGCCTGGACTACGAAAGCGTGGCGCGCATCAACCCGCGCCTGGTGTATTGCTCCATCACCGGCTATGGGCAGAAAGGCGCCAGGGCCGGCATGGCCGGCCACGACCTGAACTATCAGGCGCTGACCGGCATGCTGTCGCTGACAGGGGATGCGCAAGGACGACCTCTGGTGCCGCCCACGCTCACCGCGGACTTGGCCGGCGGCGCCTACCCCGCCTTCATGAACATCCTGCTGGCCTTGCGCCAGCGCGACCGCGACGGCAAGGGACGCCACCTCGATGTGGCCATGGCGGACAACCTTTTCACCCTCATGTATTGGGGGCTGGGCAACGGCTGGAGCCAGGGGCAGTGGCCTCGGCCCGGGAGCGACAAGGTCACGGGTGGCAGCTGCCGCTACCAGGTGTACGAGACGGCGGACGGACGCCACCTCGCGGTGGCGCCGTTGGAGGACAAGTTCTGGCGCGCCTTCGTCGAGGTCATCGGCCTGCCGGAGCTGGCCGATGCGGCCGAGGACGACGCCAGCGTGCGCCAGCGCGTCGCGGCCGTCCTGATCCAGCGCAGCGCCGAGGCATGGATGCAGGCGTTCGGCGACGGCGATACCTGCGTCAGCCTGGTCGCCAGCCTGCGCGAGGCAGCGGAGGACCCGCACTTCATTGCGCGCGGCCTGTTCTCGCGCGAAGTCGCCGACGGCGCGAGCCGGACCATGCCCGCCTTGCCGGTTCCCATCGATCCCAGCCTGCGCGTGCCGGCATCCCAGGTCCAGGCTCCGGGCCTGGGAGCACACACGGCGCGCATCTTGGCCGCGCAGGAGGCGACAGAATGAAAGCCCTGTTGGTCAGAAACTTCGCGCCCGCCGGCGACCACCGTGTCGAAACCGTCGCCGACCCCGTGCCTGGCGCTGACGAGGTGTTGATCCAGGTTGCCGCGGCAGGCGTGAACTATCCGGACACGCTGGTGGTCTCGGGCAAGTACCAGATCCTGCCGGCCTTGCCGTTCGTGCCGGGCAAGGACGCCAGCGGCACCGTGCTGCGCACCGGAGCGGATGTGACCGGCTTCAAGCCCGGCGACCGCGTGGTGGCACACATGGAACACGGCGCCTACGCCAGCCAGGCCGTCGCCCGCGCCGCCCACTGCCACCTGCTGCCCGACGGTGTCAGCCACGAAGACGCCGCCGCGATGGGGCTGGTGTTCCAGACCGCCTATCTGGCGCTGCTGGAACGCGGCGGCTTCAGGGCCGGCGAAACCGTGCTGGTCAACGGCGCGGCCGGCGGCGTCGGCGGCGCCGCTGTGCAACTGGTCAAGGCCCTGGGCGGCATCGCCCTGGCCGGCGTCAACACGCCGCAACAGGCGCAGGTGGCCCGCGAGATGGGGGCCGACCACGTGATCGATCTGTCGGTGGAAAACCTGCGCGACAGCCTGCGCGATCAGGTCTGGGCGGCAACCGATGGCCGAGGCGCAGACATCGTGCTCGATCCCCTGGGCGACGAAGTCTTCGCGGCTTCGCTGCGCGCCCTGGCCTGGTGCGGCAGGCTGGTGGTGATCGGCTTCGCGGCGGGCCAGATCCCGACGCTGAAGGCGAACTATCTGCTGCTCAAGAACATCAGCGTCATCGGTCTGCAATGGAGCGACTACCGCGACCGCCAGCCCGAGAAGATCGCGCTGGCGCAGGCGCGGCTGCTGCGCATGCGCGAACAAGGATTGATCCGTCCCAGGCTGGCCGCCGGCCTGCCACTGGAAGAGGTGGCCATCGCCCTGCAGGCACTGGAGCAAGGCCGCGCCACCGGCAAGTACGTCGTCCATATGGAATCCCCCTCGCATCGCCCAATCTGAGAAGGCAGGACATATCCCATGAAACAGACAACCGTAGTCATGGCCGCGCTGCTAGGCGGTTCGCTGTACGCATTCCCTGGCCACGCACAGGGCGTCGCCCCATTTCGCCTGGGCGCAATCGTCGACATGACCGGCGTGTATTCGGCGCACGGCGGCCCCGGCATGGTCACCGCGGTCAAGATGGCGGCCGAGGACTTCGGCGGCAAGGTGCTGGACCGCCCCATCGAAGTCCTGTCCGCGGACTACCAGAACAAGGTTGACATCGCAGCCACGCGCGCGCGCCAGTGGTACGACCGCGACGGCGTCAGCGCCATCATCGAATCCACCGACTCCGCGTCGGCCCTGGCCCTGCAAACCCTGGGCAAGGAAAAGAAGCGCATCACGCTGTTCGCCGGCTCAGCCTCGTCCAACCTGACCAATGCGGCGTGCTCGCGCTATGGCGTGCACTATGTCTACGACACCTACGTCCTGGCCAACGGCACGGGCCGCGCCGTGACCCGCGCCGGCGGCGACAGCTGGTTCTTCATCACGGCGGACTATGCTTTCGGCCATTCGCTGGAACGCGACACCAGCAATGTCATCAAGGCGAACGGCGGCAAGATCCTGGGCAATGTGCGCGCGCCGCTGTCCAGCCCCGATTTCGCTTCCTATCTGCTGCAGGCCCAGGCCAGCAAGGCCAAGGTGATAGGCTTGGCCAACGCCGGCACGGACACCCAGAATGCCGTGCGCCAGGCCTCGGAGTTCGGCATCACGCAAGGCGGCCAGAAACTGGCCACCCTGCTGGTCTTCCTGCATGACATCAAGGGCCTGGGTCTGCAGGCCGCGCAGGGCTTACAGTTCACCACCGGCTTCTACTGGGACCGCAACGCGGAAACCCGCGCCTGGTCGCAGCGCTATTTCGAACGCCAGAAATCCATGCCCTCCATGGTGCAGGCCGGCGCCTACTCGGCCACCCTGCATTACCTGCAGGCCGTGCAGGCCGTCGGCACCGACGACGCCGATGCCGTGGCGGCCAAGATGAAGGAGATGCCGATCAATGATTTCTACGCCACGAACGGCCGCATCCGCGCCGATGGGCGGATGGTCTACGACATGTACCTGGCGCAGGTGAAGACCCCGGCGGAGTCCAAGGGCGAGTGGGACCTGCTGAAGATCCTGGACACCATTCCAGGAGACGAGGCGTACCGCCCCTTGTCGCAAAGCGAGTGCCCACTGGTCAAGCCAGCGGGCTGAACGGGCAGCGGGCGGCGGCCATCCGGCCATCCGGCCCGCTGCCCGCTGCCCGCCTGTTCAAGCCGCCACATACTTGAGCCAGCGGCCGCCATCCACCACCATGTTCTCGCCGGTGATGTAGGCGCCCAGGTCCGACGCCAGATAGACCGCGGCATTGGCGATATCGGACTTGTTGCCGAACCGGCCCAGGGCAGTCTTCTTGCGCTCCAGTTGTTCGCGGCCAGTCTCCTGATACAGGCGGCGCACCCCTTCTGTGTCGCCGATGGGTCCAGGCGAAATCGTATTGACGCGGATGTTGTCGCCGCCCCACTCCACCGCCAATGCGCGCGACAAGGAGATGATCCCGGCCTTGGCCGCGCCGGCGTGCGCGGCGCCCGGCCAGCCGCTCAGGCCGAGCATAGTGGCGATGCTGATGATGCAGCCGCCGTCACGGGCCGCCTTCAGATGCTTGTAGGCGGCGTGACAACCGTAGAACGTGCCGTTCAGATCGATGTCTATGACCGTCTTCCAGCCATTGGGCGAAAGCTCGGCGGTCGGGCAATGGAAGTTCCCGGCGGCGTTGTTCACCAGGATGTCCAGCGCGCCGTAGCGCTCGACCGCGGTTTCTATGGCGTCCCGGATCTGCTCGTAGACTCTGACGTCGGTTTGCACGGCCAGGATCTCCAGGCCCTGCGCCGCCAGCGACGCCACGGCGCCGTCCAGCCGTTCCTGGTTTCGGCTCGCCACCACCACCTTGGCGCCCAGGCGCGCATAGGCCGTGGCGATCTCCAGTCCTATGCCGCCCCCGCCTCCCGTTATCAACGCCACCTTTCCTTTCAGCACATCTGCAGCAAACATCGCTTTCTCCTATTTCGCTTGTGTTCCCGGCGCGAGCGGCCTAGTTGATCTTGATTCCCGATTCCTCGATGAGCTTCTTCCACTTGGGACGCTCCGACTCCATGAACGCGGCAAACTCTTCCGGAGTGGTGCTTTTCGGTATGCCGCTCATCCCCTCGACCCGCGCACGGAAGTCCGGCGACGCCACGACCCGGGCGATGGTCTGGCTCAGCTTGTTGATGATGGGCTTGGGCGTACCCGCAGGGACCACCACGCCGTACCAGGCAGTCAGGTCGTAGCCGGGCAAGCCGGATTCAGCCACCGTCGGCATCTCGGGCATGGACGGAACCCGGTCCAGGGACGTCACCGCCAATCCCCGAAGCATGCCGCCGTCGACGAAACGCTTGGTGGCGAAGATGCTGCCGAACACGATGGGCACCTGTCCGCCGACGACGTCCGGCATCGAAGCGCCATCCCCCTTGTAGGGAATATGCGTCATCTTCACGCCCGCCATGGACTTCATCAATTCGCCGGCAAAGTGGGTGCTGGTGCCGTCTCCGCCCGATGCGAAGCTGTACTTGTCGGGATTCGCCTTCAACAGCGCGATCAACTCCTTGATGGTCTTTGCCGGCACGCTGGGATGCACGGCGACCATATTGGGCAGATAGGCCACGAAGGAGACAGGATCCAGATCCTTCTTCGGATCGAAGCCCAGGTTCTTGAACATCATCTGATTGGCCACCAGCGGGCCGTTGGTGACCAGCAGCACTGCGTAGCCGTCGGGGGACATGCGCGCAAATTGGGCCGTGCCTACGTTCCCGCCCACTCCCGGCTTGTTTTCCACGATCACTTTTTGGCCCAGCTGTTCCGTCATCGCCTCGGCCAGGCTGCGCGCCAACGTGTCGGTCGGCCCGCCCGCGGCGAACGGCACGATCATCCTGATCGGCTTGCTCGGATATTCGGCGGCCAAAGCGCTGGTCGCGCTGAGCGCTGCCAGCGCTATCGCCGCCATTCGGGTGGCCATCTTATTGATTGCATGGTTCATGTCTGCTCCTGACTCCCTGGTTGAAAACCCACTCCTGCATTCGTTCTGGGAGAACGCAAACTCCATGCCAAGCTTGGCCTCGCTTCACGCCACACTTCCGTCCTGCGATGTAACCGCCAGCCCGTCGCCGGCTCCCTGCCTCCTGGGCGAACACAAATGCATACTATGAAGACACTCGTTACGCGGCAGGACAGACATCCGCAGCGCACGCAGCGGTGGTACGGGTTTTGCTTCATATCAGAACTCGTCCGGGAAAGTACGGACACGCCAGACTTGCTTAGGAGCCCCGAAATGCCCGCCTTGCCCGATCAACCGTACGCCGGATTGCGCGTCCTGGATCTCAGCCAGGGAGTCGCCGGACCCTACTGCGCCATGCTCCTGCTGGAACAAGGCGCCGAGGTCATCAAGGCGGAATCGCCAACCGGCGATTGGAGCCGCGCCATTGGCTATCAAACTGAAGGAATGAGCGCGCTTGCAATCGCCTACAACCTGGGTAAACGTTCGATCTGCGTCAATGGGCAGACTGAGGCCGGCAGAGACCTCCTACGCCAACTTGCGTTACGAGCCGACGTCGTCATAGAAAGCTTCCGCCCCGGCGTCATAGAGCGCCTGGGCCTGTCATACGCCGATCTTTCGAAAGCCCGGCCCGATCAGGTGTATGTCTCGGTGTCCGCCTTCGGTCCTGACGGCCCCTATGCCGAACGGCCAGGATCGGATTCGACGCTGCAGGCCATGAGTGGAATGATGGTGGTCAACCGGGACGCGCGGGGCACTCCCCGCAAGGTCGGCATCCTGCTGATCGACGTGGCGACGGGCATCTATGCGGCGCAGGCTACGGGCGCCGCGTTGTACCGCCGCGCCGTGCGGGGCCAGGGCTCGCGGGTGGAGGTCTCCCTGCTGGAAGCCGCGGCTGCGGTGCAAAGCGGCGCGATCATCGACGAGGCCCTCAATGCCGGACGCTCCGTGCAGGCTCTCAGCGTGCCGGCCGGCACCTTCGAAACCGAGGACGGGCACATCAACGTCACCTCGCTGCACGACCGGATGTTCGCGGGCCTGTGCCAGGCCATAGGACAGAACGACTGGCTCGCCGACCCGCGCCTGAGCACGGCGACCGGACGTTACGCCCACTGCGAGGAGATCAATTCAACGCTGATACGGATCTTCCGTGCCAAGCCGACGGCACATTGGGTCGAGCGCCTGAACCGGCATGGCGTGGTCTGCGGAAAAGTCTCCGACTACGCCAGCTTCCTGGCCGACGCGCAGGTCAAACAGCAACGGATTTTCGCGATGAGCGAGCAAGGCGGCCCATGCCGCGTGCCGATCGCCCGGCTGCCGGGCACGGCGGCGCCAGGTAGCCAGGAAAAGCGCTCGCCGCGGCGCGGCGAGCACACCCGGCAGATCCTGAGTGAACTCGGTTTGGATGCCGCCCGGCAGCAGGAGCTGTTCAACGCCGGGATTGTGCAGTCCTGACATCCCAGGGCCGGGACTCAGCTCTCCTTGCCGCCTTCCATCAGGCGCAGTTGCTTGTACAGATAGGAGCGGGAGATTCCCAGTTCCTCGGCGACCCGCTTCTTATTGCCGCCGGTGCGCTCCATGGCGTCCGCGATCAGCTCCATTTCGACGCGCTGCTTCGCTTCCCACATGTCGAAGCGGCCCGAGCCCGCGGTCGCCTGCAAGGGGCGGTACTCCTTCTCGGCCCCGATGCCTCCTGGATGCTCCAGACCGCCGAAGCTCTCCAGCGTCAGGCGGCCGCCGTCGCTGAAAATCGCCGCCCGTTCCACCGCGTGCTGCAGCTGGCGCACATTGCCCGGCCAACTCCGCGATTGCAGGTACTGGATGACATGGTCGTCGATGGACTTCTTGGCGACGCCCTGGCGCCTGGCGAAGGCGGCCAGGAAGGTATCGGCCAGCTCGGGGATATCCTCGGGCCTGTCCCGTAGCGAGGGCAGGTAGAGCGTCACGGCGCTGATGCGGTAGAACAGGTCCAGGCGGAACGTATTGTCCGCAACCATCTTCTGGAAATCCCGATGGCTGGCCGAGATCAGACGGAAATCCGAGTGCAGCAGGCGCTCGCCGCCGACGCGCTGGAACGTGCCGTCCTGCAATACGCGCAGCAATTTCACCTGCATTTCCATTGGCATGTCGCCGATCTCATCGAGGAACAGGCTGCTGGTATCGGAAAGTTCGAACTTACCCTTGCGGCCGCGCTTGTCGGCGCCCGTGAACGCGCCGCCTTCATAGCCGAACAACTCGCTTTCCACAAGGCTGATGGGCATCGCGGCCGCATTGATCAAGGTCAGCGGCTTGTCGCCACGCGGGCTGAGCATGTGCAGCGCGTGCGCCACCAGCTCCTTGCCTGTTCCGCTTTCCCCCACCAGCAACACCGGCACGTCCAGCGGCGCGACCCGCAGAATGTCTTCCTTGAGCTGGCGGATGGCCTTGCTGCTGCCCACGATCTGGTCCAATCCGTAGGAACGGTTGCGTATGCCAGAGAGTTCGCGTTTATAGAAGTCACGCTCCTGCCGCACGCGGGCGAGCTCGTTGGAAATGTCTTGGATCGCTTGCGGAATCGACTGCGGGCCCTTGAACATGACCTGGCCGATTGCCGCCACCAGCTTCTTATCGCGGTCGAAGATCGGGATTCGTGAAACGATGCGGGTGACGCCCATTGCCTCATAGGCCTCGCCGATCTGCGGCTTGCCTGTAACGACCACTTCCTGCAAGCGGGTGTTCTCGATCACATCGCTGACCGGCCGGCCGATGGCGTCGCCGCGCTTCAAGCCAATCGACCGTTCGTGGATCGGACTCATGTAAAGCAGATTGCCCGCCGCGTCGACGACGTTCATGGCCTCATAAGGATTGGTGATGAAGTACCGGAAGATGTCCGCGGCGCAATCGACGGTAGAGATAAATTCCGTCAGTTCATCCCCACCTGTGGAGAAGATAAGGAAACACACGCCCTGGTCGCAAACCAGCGCAGCGACACTGTGAGCGGGCTCGATGCCGGGCAAGGCGAACAGGCGTTTGACCGGAGTGCTGGAGCGATCGGCCCACAGGCCGGAGAGCATCCGCGCAATCACTTCCTCCGTGCCCAAACCCGAAGAAAATTTAATCTCGCCGCTCTCGTTCAGGACAAGTATCCCTTCGGTGTCTCTTACCATATCCTCTCGCTCTGCATCTGCCTTCCGTGTCTTTCGTGGCGGCATGTTGGTGGCGAAGAGTGTACTCCACGGCTGCAGCGCTGCAGGCAGCGCCGGCACTACATCTTGCGGCCGATTCCCCGTACGCTAGGCGCTCCGCCGCCCCTTCGGTGCCGTGGTCCGCAATGGCATGGAAATTGCTTAAAAGAAATTTATCAGAAATGCATTTGATGCCCTGCAGCAAACCCTGTCCCTCGATCGGGGCCACGGACGCCGAGGCCGATTTCTGTGTAACAAAAAAACCAACGAACCATCAAGAAGCGTAGAGGAGTGTCATGGCTGGTCCTTTGTCTGAAATCAAAATCGTCGACCTGACGTCCGTAGTAATGGGCCCTTATGCCACCCAGATCTTCGGCGATATGGGTGCAGACGTCATCAAGGTGGAAAGTCCCGATGGCGACATCATGCGCCACATGGGAGTCGGCCGCAGCCGCGCCATGGGGCCGATACATCTCTCCGTCAATCGCAACAAAAGAAGCCTGATGCTGGACCTGCGCAAACCCGAGGCGCGTGCAGCGCTGCTGCGCGTAGTGGCGACGGCCGATGTGTTTGTCCACGCGATGCGCCCGGCCGCCATTGAACGGCTCGGCCTGGGCTACGCACAGATCAAGGAAATCAATCCAGGCATCGTCTACTGCGGCGCCTATGGCTTTGGCGAAGGCGGCCCCTATGCCGATGATCCAGCCTACGACGATATGATCCAGGGTGTTTCCGGCCTGTGCTCGATCAATGCTCATCTGGCGGGCGAACCCCGTTTCACGCCTACCATCATCGGTGACAAAGTTGCGGGCCTGACCATCGCCTACAGCATCCTGGCCGCGCTGTTCCACAAGCTGCGCACCGGTGAAGGGCAGAGCATCGAAGTGCCGATGTTCGAATCCCTGGCCTCGTTCATGCTGATAGAACATCAGTGGGAACGGGCTTTCGACCCGCAGAACGGCAAGGCAGGCTATCCGCGGGTGCTCAGCCAGTTGCGCAAGCCGCATCGGACCAAGGACGGCTATCTCTGCGTGCTGCCCTACACTGACAAGAACTGGAAGGACTTCTTTCAACTGGTCGGCCGCGATGATCTGGCGAAGGATCCGCGCTACGACACGCCGAACCAACGCAGCCAGAACTACGAAACCCTGTACAAGACACTCGGGGACATCATGACCGAGCGGACCTCCGCTCAATGGCTGAGCCAACTCCGAACGCTGAGCATACCCGTCGCGCCGGTCAACAGCCTGGAGGACTTGTTCACGGACCCCCATCTGGCGGCGGTAGGCATGTTTGTACAACAGGAGCATCCCAGCGAGGGCGTGTTGACTCACGTCAGGCCGCCCGTCAAGTTCGGCAAGACCCCAAGCCAGGTCAAGTGCCTTGCGCCGCGGCTGGGCGAGCACAACCGCGAGGTTCTTGCCGCGGCCGGACTATCCGATAACGAAATCAGCGCACTGGCCGAAAGCGGCGCAACCCGCTAAGCAGCTCTGCCCCCCTTTGGCGGGACCGGGAGCCAGTTTCCCGGTTCCTCGAACCAGACACGGAGACCACCACATGGTGTCGCCTTCGCATTTTCTTCCCGCCCCTGCTAGCGCCCGCAAATCCTCCCACTCGCGCACCATCCAGTTGCAGGCCTACGAGCGCGAGGATGGCCTGTGGGACCTGGAGGCGCTGATCGAGGACGTCAAGCCCCAAGCCTTCACCACACAGATGCGGCATTTCGACTGCGGCGTGCCCATACATTTGATGGCGATCCGCGTGACCATCAACGAAGCCCTGGACGTGTTGGACGCCGAGGCCGGCATGCATCGCATGCCGTTTCCCTCCGTCTGTCCCGAAGCCCAGGTGCGGCTGGAGCGGCTGGTCGGCGCGAACCTGCTCACGGGCTTCCGCCAGGAAATCGCCAAGCGGATCCCGACCCATGAGCGCTGCACGCACTTGTCCGAGCTCGCGACGCTGCTGCCGACCCTGGCCGTGCAGACGATCCTGCAGGGCAAGATCTCCCACCAGGACGAGGACGATCCCGCGAAACGCCCCTTGAAGATCGGCGCATGCCACGCGTTGAGAGAGGACGGCCCGCTGGTCAAGGAGCATTACCCGCAGTGGTACACCCCACCAACCGAGGCCTGAGCGCGGCCGAGATCCCGGCGCACAGCTCCTGTCTTCTGGCTGTGCGAACTGCATGCGCCGCGGACACGGTCCGCGGTTTCGCCGCCTCCGGTCGCTGTGGCTGAACGCTGGCATTCATTTTGCTTGAAGGTTCAACCCCTCTTCAAGGAGAAGCATGATGCCCACGCATCACCAGGAAAACATCAGCGCCCAATCCACGGTCCTGCTGGAAAAGGCAGGCGGCCTGGCGGTCTTGACGTTAAACCGCCCCGAAAAGCTCAATGCCCTGTCGACGACAATGCGCGCCGAGTTCGGCGCCCACTTGCAGGACATCGCCGCCGCCCCCGACATCCATGTGGTGTTGCTGCAGGGACTGGGCCGCGCCTTCTGCGTCGGAGCCGATACCGGCGATCTGCCAACGACCCCGCTGGCCTGGCGCGACCGCATTCTGACCGCGCAGCAACACCACATGGCACTAATCAGGATGAACAAGATCGTCATCGCTTCGGTCCAGGGCGCGGCGGCCGGCGGCGGCGCTGCGCTGGCGCTTGCCGCCGACCTGCTGGTCATGGCGGATGACGCAACCCTGCGGTTCCCCTTCGTGCGCCTGGGCCTGATCCCGGACGGCGGCTGCTCCTATCTGCTGCAGTCAAAACTGGGCGTCCCCGCCGCCCTGGACCTGATGCTCACGGGCGGCGCCATGGATGCCGAGGAGGCTCGCCTGCGCGGCCTGACCCGCCGCGTGGTGCCGCGGGAAAACCTGGCCGAGGCCAGCCGCACCTTGGCGGCCGAACTGCTGGCGCTGCCCCATGGAGCGCTGATGCTGACCAAGTCAGTCAGCCGCCAGAGCTGGAGCCAGCCCATGGACAGCGCCATGGCCCATGAGGCCGATGCGTTCGCGCTGGCCACGGCCATGCCTGGACATCAACGCGCGCTGGCGGCGGCGCAGGCGCGCAAATAGCCAGGCCGGCGGGCCCTTGCGGTTCCGCCGCCGCGAACACACAAACACAGTCCCGCATCCGCGTGTATGCCGCGAGTACACCCCGGCACGCGATCCGGACGGCCGTGTGCCTGCCGCTCAGCTCCGGCTCGCGGACGGCAGCGCGTCGCGTGCATCTGGCACGAACTTTGCTTTTGAGCAAACACCCCTTTACCCATTGGAGCGTCCTACATGGCAGCACAGGAGCTGGTAGCAACACAAAGAGACGGAGACGTACTCATAATCCGCCTGGCGAACCCCGAAAGCCGGAACTCGATGACCATGGACATGCGCGAACAGCTCGGCGCGGCGATCGCACTGGCCGAGCGCGAGCCCGGCATCCGCGCGGTCTTCCTGACGGGCGACGGCCCCACCTTCTGCTCCGGCGGCGACCTGAACCATCTGCGCACGGCCTGCGATCCGTGGACGGTGCATCGGCGTTTCCGCAATCTGAGCCGTTGGCTTACGCCGCTGATCACGCTGGACAAGCCAGTCGTCGTCGGCGTGAACGGCCATGCGGTGGGCGGCGGCATGGGCCTCGCGCTGACCGGCGACGTGGTCATCGCCGGCGAAAGCGCGAAGTTCATGTCCGGATTCTTCAGGCTGGGTGTCGTGCCCGACATCGCGGTCATGTACCACTTGCCGCGCCTGATCGGCATGGCGCGCGCCAAGAACTTCCTGTTCAGCGGCGGCACGTACTCCGCGCAAGAAGCCGCCGAACTGGGCCTGGTGTCCAAGGTCGTCGCCGATGCCGACCTGTATGACGCCGGCCTCACGGAGGCCAGGCGGCTGGCCGAGGGGCCCGCCGAGGTCATGGGGCTGGCCAAAGCAGTCATGGCGCGCAGCTTCGAGACTTCGTTGCACGACATGCTGGCATTCGAGGGATTCGGTCAGGTTCTGGCCATGTCCAACCCCGAATTCCGCGAAGGCTTGAATGCCGCCCTGGAACGCCGTCGCCCCGATTTTTCCGGCGCCGCCGCGGTCGCGAACAAGGGAGAAGAAACATGAGCCAGGATCTGCCGCAACCCATCGCCAATGCAGACTCCCAGCCCTACTGGGACGGGGCCCGCGAACGCAAACTGCTGATCCGAAAATGCAAGGCATGCGCAGCGCTGCATTTCATGCCGCGCCATCTCTGCCCTGAATGCTGGTCGGATCAGCTCGAATGGATCCAAAGCAAGGGAACGGGCAGCGTCTACAGCTTTTCCATCATCCGCCGCGCGCCGCTGCCCGCGTTCGCGTCCAGGACTCCCTATGTCACGGCGCTGATCGAACTCGACGAAGGCCCCCGCATGGTCGCCAACATCGTGGGCGACGACGCCCTCTCGGTACGGATAGGGGACAAGGTCGGCGTGGTTTTCGAAGACCGCGGCGATGGCGCCCTGATTCCCCAATTCAAAAGAACCGAGGCCTGACTGGGATTGTTATGAAAGAACGCGCATCGCTAAAGAACAGAATCGCCATCGTCGGCGTAGGCGAATCGGACATCGGCAAGGTTCCCCACATGACGGGCTTGGGCCTCAACGCCCAGGCCGCCAAGCGCGCGCTGGACGACGCCGGATTGCAGGTGTCCGACATCGACGGCGTGCTGACGGCCTACTCCTTCACTGAACCGTACTTCATGTTGGGATCGGTCATCTGCGAGTACCTCGGTATTAAGCCCAGGCTCAACGCATCAATGATCGTGGGTGGCGCCAGCCCGGTCGTCATGCTCAAGCATGCGGCGCAGGCCATCGTCAGCGGCCAGGCTGAGACCATCCTGGTCTGCGCGGGCGAGAACCGGGCCACGGGCCAAAGCCGGGACGCGGCCGTGGCGGCGCTGACGGCGGTGGGCCACCCCTATTTCGAACAGCCCTACGGCACTTCCATACCCGGTTTCTACGCCATGATCGCGTTGCGCCACATGCACAAGTACGGCACCACGCGGGAGCAGCTCGCGCACGTCGCCGTGAACACGCGCACGCACGCCTTGCTGCACCCCAATGCGCACATGAAATCACCCTTGACGCTGGACCAGGTGATCTCCGCCAAACCCATCGCCGATCCGCTGGGCATGCTGGATTGCTGCCTGATCTCGGATGCCGGCGGCGCTTTCATCGTGACGTCCGCCGAGCGCGCGCGCGACCTGAAATGCAAGCCCGCCTACCTGCAAGGCATAGGCGAATACCACACGCATGAGCATCTGATGTGCGCCCCCAGCCTGACCGAGTTCGGCGCAGCCGAATCCGGGCGCATCGCCTACGAGATGGCAGGACTCGCGCCCGGCGATATCGACGTGGCCGAACTCTACGACTGCTTCTCCATCGTCCCCATCCTAGAGGCCGAGGAACTCGGCTTCTGCCAGCCCGGAGAAGGCGGCGCCTTCTTCGAGCAGGGACACGCTCGCATCGGCGGCAGGCTGCCCATCAATACCCACGGTGGGATGCTCTCGCATGCGCACGCCGGCGCCGCGGGCGGCCTGTTCGGCATCGTGGAAGCGGTGCGCCAATTGCGCGGAGGCCTGGGAGAACGCCAGGTCGAAGGCGCGGAGGTGGCGCTCGTGCACAACGAAGGCGGCATCCTGTCCTCGCACGGCACCGCCATCCTGGCCAACGAGAAAGGCTGAATTCAACGCGGCTGGTCCGCATCCGGAAACCACTACAAGGATAACGCAATCATGACCACGACTCCCTCCGCGCGCGGCCGGTACTTCGATGACTTCGAGGTTGGCCAGGAATTCGTGAGCCCGGCCCGCACCATCACGCAGACGGACATCGTCAATTTCGCCTGCTTGTCGGGCGACTTCAATGAGGTCCACACCAATTTCGAATACTGCAAGACCACGCCATTCGGCGAACCCATCGCGCACGGACCGCTGGTGTACGCCATCATGGGCGGCCTACAGTACGCCAGCGGTCTGAACGACGGCACCTTGCTGGCCCTGCTGCAGATCGACGGGTGGAAACTGCTAGACCCCGTCAAGCATGGCGACACCATCAGACTGCATTCGCGGGTCGTCGACAAGAAGGCCAGCAGCAAGCCGGATCGCGGCGTCGTCACCTTCCAACGGCAGTGCGTCAAGCACGACGGCACGATAGCCCAGGAGATGACGGCCACGCTGCTGTACCGCCGGAGAACATCGTGAACGCTCGCAGAAGATACCTTCTGGGCGCCATGCTGGCCGCGCCCCTCCTGGCCGGGCGCACCCTGGCGGCCGACAGGCCCCTGAGAATCGTGGTCCCTTTCCAGTCGGGTTCGGCCACCGACACCGCGGCACGCATCATCGGAGAAAACCTGAGCCGGTCCCTGTCCCGCGCGGTGGTCATAGACAACAAGCCCGGCGCCGAAGGATACATCGCGGTCAAGGAGGTCATGAAGGCGGAACCCTCGGGCGACGTGCTGCTGTTCTCGACCAACACCGCCATCACCGGCATAAATTCTTTCAATGCCAAACCGATCTACGACCCGCTGACCGAGCTGTCTCCCATCAGCCGGGCCGGCGAGTTCCCCTTCCTACTGGTCGTGAACACCGGCCTGCCATTTACGACCGCCCGCGGGTTCGTGGAATACGCCCGGGCCAACCCCAAGAAGCTGACCTATGCGTCTGGCAGTTCGTCCTCCATCGTGGCGATGGCGCAGCTGATGGGCATGGCCGGCCTGGAGCTGCATCACATCCCTTACAACAGCGAACCGCCTGCCGTGGTGGATCTGGTGGGGGGCAGGATCGACGTCATGTTCGCCACGCCCACCACGACCATGGGCTTCATCAAGGAAGAGAAGGTGCGCCCGCTCATGACCACCACCCGGACACGCCTGGAGCAGTTTCCCGAAGTGCCCACGATGACCGATGCCGGCTACTCCAACATGCCGTTGGTGCCGTGGGGCGGGTTCTTCGGTCCTTCCGGAATGCAGCCGGAACTGCGCAGGAAGCTGAGCGCGGAGATCAATGGGGTTCTCGCCCAACCGGACGTGGCGCGCGCGCTTGCCGTTCACCACATTTCGATCTCGACGTCTGGCCCCGACGAATTCTCCGCCTATGTGAAGGAGCAGCTTGCGCTGTCGCTGCAAGTCGTCAAAAAACACGGGCTCGGCAGGAAGTAGACGGAGCAACTGCTGTGCGCCGCCCATACACTGCTGATCGGACCATGAACACCAACGCGCATGCGGACAGTCTCCAGGCGGGCAGGCAGGCGGCGCCAGCCCCTGGCACGGATGTTGCGTGGTTACCCCCGACGCGCCCTGCGTTCATGTTGCCGGCCCGCCCGCAGAGGCAGGCTGAACAATAACTACATATGTATTCTCCGCTGGCGAAAAGCGGAATTGGAGATAAGAATGACCGTTTTCAGAAAACCGCTACTGGCTGCGGCGGCCCTGCTGGCCAGCGTGGCGCTGCAAGGGCAAGCGGCGGCCGGCAGCTATCCGGACAAGCCCATACGCCTGATCACCCCCTACGCCGCCGGCGGTCTTTCCGACATCCTGGCCCGCACGTTGGCCCAGGATCTGTCGGAACGTCTGGGCCAATCCGTCATCGTCGAAAACCGCACCGGCGCGGGCGGCATCATAGGCACGGACTTCGTCGCCAAGTCGCGCCCCGACGGCTACACCCTGGCGCTGGCCAGCCAAGGCCTGGCCAGCGTCAACACCACTCTGTACCCGAACCTGCCCTATAACACGCTCAAGGACTTCACGCCGATCTCCCTAATCGCAAAGTTCTCGCTGGTGCTGGTGACGAACCCCGATCAGCCGATCAACACCGTCGCAGACCTCGTCGACCGGGCGAAGAAGAATCCCAGCGCGCTCAACTATGGATCCGCGGGGAATGCCTCGACCGCGCATTTGACGATGGAAATGCTGAAGGACCGCACCGGCATGCCCATCATGCACATCCCGTACAAGGGCGAGTCCCTGGCGTTTACCGAACTGCTGGGCGGCCGCATAGACGCGACATTCGCGACGGTGGGCGGCGCGCTGCCGCTTATCCAGTCGGGCAAGGTCCGCCCCATCGCTGTGGCCGACAACGCGCGCAGCGCCTTGATGCCCGACGTGCCCACGGTCGAGGAATCGGGCGTGAAGGACTTCAACGTGTTCGGCTGGTACGCCATCCTCGCCCCGGCCAATGTGCCGGCGGAGGTGACGGACCGCCTGAGCAAGGCGCTGATGGATATAGGCAGGAGCGAGAAGTTCCGCGAAGCCATGCGCGTGCGCGGCATGGAGGCCGTGGGCAGCTCGCCGGAAGAAACGACCCGGGTGATCCGCGATGAAACGCAACGTTGGGGCGCCATCATCAAGAAGGTAGGCATCACCGCCGACTAGGCGGCTGCGGCATCGTCCCACTGGGCGGCCCGCTACCGGGCCGCCCTGCCGTCAAGCGCTTACAGTCCCAATTCCCGCGCGATCAATTCGCGCTGAATCTGCGAGGTGCCGCCTCCGACGGTCGCGTTGCGGGCATCGCGCCAATGCCGTTGCATCGCGTGATCCGTGGTGTAGGCGTGTCCGCCCAGGATCTGCATCCCCGAGGCGGTGACCCGCTGAAGCATCTCTGAAACGTAGAGCTTGGCCATGCTGGCTTCCTTGCGGCACGACAAGCCATTGTCATAGCGCCAGGCGGCCATCGCGGTCAGCCAGCGGCCGCATTCCACCTCGGTCGCCATGTCGGCCAGCATGTGCGCGATGGCCTGGAACTGGCCGATGGGGCGCCCGAACTGCTTTCTTTCCTGGGCGTAGATCGTGGCGTCGTTCAAGGCGCTGCTGGCGCAGCCCAGATAGTTCGCCGCGAGCGTGATGCGCTCGCGTTCCAGATGGCGTCCGATATATCCCCAGCCTTTGCCTTCCTCTCCCAGCAGATAGCGCGAGGGCACGCGCACGTCGTCGAAGTAGATTTCCGACAGGCCCAACACGCGGCGGCCGATGACGTCCAGACGCCGGATGGTGATGCCCTTGAGATCATTGGGCACCAGGAACAGGGAAATGCCATCGTGCCGCTTGTCGCTCTTCGCGGTCCTGACGGCCAGCACGATGTGGTTGTCGGGCGCATCCGCGCCGCTGGAGAACACCTTCTGGCCGTTGATCAGCCAATCATCGCCGTCGCGCCGCGCGCTCGTGGTCAGCGACGCCGCATCCGACCCGGAACTGGGCTCAGTGAGGCTGAACGATAGCTTGGCCTCGCCTTGCGCCACGCGCGGCAGGAATTCGCGCTTCAACTCCTCTGGCGCCACATCCGCCAGAATCGAGCAGCCCCAGGCCTGTAGCGCAATGCGCGTCGCGAAGTCCACGCTGGGCTTGGCGACCTCTTCGTAGAGGATGATGCAATCAGACATCGGACTGCCCATCCCGCCGTACTCGGCCGGGACTACCATGGAGACAAAACCGGCGTCGACCATAGCCGCATAGACTTCCTCCGGATACGAACCGTCGCGGTCCCACTGCCTAACTTTTTCGGGCGTGCACATTGAATGCACAAGCCGTTCGATCGCCGAACGCAACATGATCTGTTCTTCAGTTTGATTAAAGTCCATCTGCTTGCCTCCGAGATATTCAATTGCACCTCTGACAGTCGAGTGCCTCATGCGCGAGGAGTCTGTACAGGTGTGAAGATAGGAATTGACCAAGTTGCCTTGTATCAGTTTCTTCTGGGGTCTCTGGCGTTACTCAATCTACCGGCTCGTCCGACGCTGACGCGGGAGTATTACAGCAATCAATGGATGCAAAATTCGGGCCAGCGTCCCCGACCGCAACTCTTGCTCATTTGAGCTCATGGCACTGTCCGTGCGATGAGCACAAATGAGTGGCCCGAGTACACATTTTTGTGTCTCTAGATTCCTGTTCGCGCCTCTCACTTCAATCCTTATATGAGCGCTTCCGTCCGCCTGATCTCCTGAAGTGACTATTATTGATGGAGGCAATTGGCTGTGTAGACGAGCCCCTCCGGCGCTCTCCTGCGGCAAATGAAAAGTTTCGTCTCCTAAAAATTTCGCCTGGCGACTTCTTCAATCCGTCAGAGGGGTGGGATGACGCCGACAAGCCTTCCCCCGTTGAGCGGTGATCCCGGCCGTCCGTCGGCACCTGCTCAATGAGGTCAGGCTGGATCAGGAATACCCTCATGTCCAAGGCGGTGTCGATTAATTACCCCTCTAGAAACGCGATGCAGGCAGAAGTAGAATTTTTTCGATTGGCGCCGGTGCTTTGCGCTGGCGTCAATGGCGCCCCCCGTCCGGCAGTCGGATTGTCATCTCCTGCATCGGCGGAGTCGACTGGATGGCTGTGCAGTACGCCAAGGCGATAAGCCTGAGCGTTGTAGCCGTGGATGCGGACGACGCCAAGCTCGACTTGGGCCGCGCGAGGGCGCCAAGGCCACCATCAACTCCCTGACCACCGATCCGGTCTCCGCGGTGTCGCCGAGACGTTCGAACGAGCGCTGGGCATGGTGCGGCGCACCGACGTGGCGCTCCCCCCCACGGAGCGACGCTATTCGAGGCGTTCAAGGCCGCGGGCCTGAACCAAAACCGCCAGCGCAGTGCCTGAACGCGGCCCGTCAAGACGATTTCGAAGTTTGCGGGGTACGCTAGCCGCGAGCATCAGTCGCGTTTGGGGTCGAATAATGCGGCCTTGCTGGCCGGCAAGAACCCGGCTGACCAGGCGTATCCCGCCTACTGGGCGAAGCGTCCTTCGGCATCCTGCGGATCGGAGGGCACGACAACCACAGTTCGTTCGGACTACGGCGCTGGCGCTGATTGGAGCGACCTGACGATTCCCCCCGATAGGCACAGAGTCCCTACGAACCTGCCCATCCCCCGGCGGCGCGTCACCGAACGTCCGGCCCGAAAGATATGCGTGAGCTCGCGCAACTGGATCGAATGCAGGAATCCCCGAGAGAGATTCGATGACCCGCCCCGACAAGTCAATGTCCTCCGCACGAGAGGCAAGCAGGGTCAACGCCGTGAATAATAGCGCCAGGTGGGACGGCAACACGCTGGTCTCCGACAGCGTGTCTCTGAATTTCCACCTTCAACGCCCACAGCGAGACAGCCCCGAAGTCGTTCACCTTGGGTAATGCCTGGAGAAGCGCGCAACACTGCATCATTCCGGCCGATGCCATCTTCGAGCCTGACTGGCGCTTAGGCACGGCCGCCGCGACCCGCTTCACCCGGACGGCACACCCATCGGCATTGCACGTTTGTCGCACCGGTACCGCGATCCCGCCGGGCAATGACAGGAAAGCTACACCAAGCTGACCATCAAAGCGGGCAAGGACCCGCTTTTCCGTGAATACCACCAGCCCGGCAAAGAAAAGCGCATGGTTGTCATCCTGCCTGAGGGCGCTTACCGCGATTGGTTTACCGCGCCTGTCGACGAATGCGGGGATTTCCTGGTGCCCATTCCAAGCGACAAGCTGGTGGCCACACCCGTGCCCTAAGTCGGCCGCATCGTATCAATAGCAGCAGCCACCGGCTGCATGCGAGGCTGAGCGGCGCGTCATCCAGAACTTGACACTCGAAATCGGTCTTCCGGACGTCATATCCGGCTGTAAGCCAAGGTCGGAAGCCGCCGACGATGGGGTCCGTTTTCGGCCATAAGCTGAAATCCAGCCGAGGGACGTCCGAGGTTAAACCGGGTGCACTTTAGAAGAGGAACTACCGGAAGCGCTCTCCGAGCGCGAATTCAACTGCCGCGTCGACATGGATCGAAACCGAATCGAAACCCGGCAATGCGTTGAAATGCTTGCTCCGCACGCGCAGATCGTTTGCCTCGCCGACCTCGAAGAACAAACCTTCGATTATGCGGAGCAGCCACACGTTCGAAACCTGGTTCAACCAGGAATTCAAACCCCAGTCGTAGATAAGAATGTAATTTATCCCTTGCGCCGCGCTGTTAGGTAGCAGTGAGGTGCTCGTAGAGAATCGTGGCGCCTACCATGATCAGCACGAGCCCCCCCACCAGCTCGGCGCGTTTACCTATGAGCGAGCCTAGCGCCCGGCCAGCCATGACACCGACGGTGACCATGACAAACGTACAGAAGCCGATGACGAGCGAAACCGCGATAATGTTGACGTCAATGAACGCAAGTCCTACACCCACCGCCATGGCATCGATGCTTGTGGCCAGACCCGTAAGCGCAATCGCGGCGATTTTCTTCTCTTTGCTTGATACCGGCGCCGCCTCTTCCCCCTCATCCGGCTGACTCGCTTTGTAGATCATATGCGCGCCTAATCCAATCAGGAGCACGAAAGCCAACCAGTGATCGTAGGCTTCAATAAGATTTGACGCCACAGAGCCAAGCAACCACCCAACGGCAGGGGTGATAGCTTCCACCACGCCGAAAATAAGGCCGATCTTAAGCGCCTCGAAGAGGCGGGGTTTGTACATGGCGGCGCCGCGCGCGAGGGCGGCGGCAAATGCGTCGGTGGACATGGCCAAGCCGAGCATGAAGACAGAGATGGGATTCATGGTAAGAAGTCGGCCGGGCATTGTGGGACACGACGAACATCGTCCGCGCCCGGCCTGGGCTGTCGGAAGATGCTCGTTGGTCTCGCCTACGCTGGGTTGCCTTCGCCACGGCCGTGGGGGCCGAGCTTGTTGACGAAAGCTTCTTCCAGGCAATCTGGAAGCCGGCTACTCCCCAAAGAGGATCGCTATTGTAGCGGCGCCGCCCACGATTGCCAAATTGGCGGCCGCCACTACGACAGCAATCCAAGCACAACAGTCGTTGGTTAGAGCACATCCGAACTTCCGCTTTGGGTCGGTCGGAAGCCGCCGTTCGGCGACGGCCGGGCCTATCCGTGATTTTGTGTGCGGGGCATATCATGAGGACTAAAGATCATGGATATGCCGATGAAGAAGAAACGCACGGCAGCCGCTCAGGCAGCGGCCCGTGGGCGGCTGCCTGAAGTGCCGGCCGAGTTGCTGGACCATCTGGTCAAGGGACCGATGACGCCCAGCGAGGTTCAAGACCTGTTCCCGCGCACGACGGTGCAGACCTGCATTGTGCATCTGATCCGCAACAGCCTGGATTACGCGTGTTGGAAGGATCGCAAGGCCGTGGCGGCCGAGCAGGGGCTGCAAACATTCGCCGATGGGCCCTGGGGGATCAAGTACCCAACGATCGTCGCGGCCTGGCAGCGGGCCTGGGAGAACGTCACGCCGTTCGTCGTCTTCCCGCCGGACATCAGGCGCGTGATCTATACGACGGATGAAAACGACAAGCCCCAACGCGATTTTTTTATGAAATCCGTGTCCCCGGCCATAACAGTGGGGCGTCGCGCCCCTTGGGGCGCGCCTCCTTCCATCTTGAGAACAGCCGTTGATAGGTACGTTCAGCCTGCGCAGCGACGGCCCGTTCTTCAGGCCGATTGCCACCGTGGTGTTTACGCCGGTGATGGTCAGCAGACTGCGCAGTCGTTCGTCACTGATACTGACCTGCGCCAAGGCCCGGTCCACCTCTCGCAGATCTTCACCAAGGCGGTCCAGTTCCCGCAGGCGTTGCTCGACGCCCAAGCGCTCATCCATTGGCAGAGGCTGCGCGCCGAGCCACACCCGTCCCTTCTCGCCAAACAGGTGCGTAGCAGAACACCGCGCGATCAGATGCACAGCCAGCACCGCATGGACTCCGTTCTTGAGCCTCGTGCGTTGCCGAACGAGTTGTGCCCGGCGCGAGACCTGTCGGCGTAGAGCCAGCGTGTTCTCGTCGGGCATCCAGACTTCGGGCAGGAAATGGCTCGCGTACAGTTGTGCGAGCACCGCCGCGTCAATCTTGTCTGTCTTGACGCGAGCCTCGGCGATGAGCCGTACCTGTAGCGGGTTCGCAATCGCCACGCGCGCCACATGCGGGCGAAGCACATTGACGATGGCAGCGATGTTGCCCGTCGCCTCGAGCACCACATGATCGCTCTTGTGCAACTTCGCGGCAAAGCGTTCTAGTTCATCTCGTCTCAGCCCGGCACGGCCACCTGCACGCAGTACGCCGTCCTCCAGGTACGCAATCTCAGCGACGGAGCGAGAAACATCTAACCCTACGATTCGCATAACCGTTCTCCCATTCGAATGAATGTAGGGAGCCGGTGGGACAGCACGACAACTACGGATTCGCGCTCGCAGCGCAACTGGGCGGGTCGCAGGGGCGGCCAACTACTAACACGAGCTCGCGGCTCATCGTATAAGAACGGCCTGACCACCCGAAGTGCTCCCCAGTGCCCCGTGTCCCGAATGGTCACATCCATACGCCGGAACTGCGCGGCGCGGAACGGTGGGGCGCTGGCTATATCATGCCGGTTACCAACGCCATCGAGAGCTTGAACATGCAATTGCGAAAGATCATCAAAGACGCGCGGTCACTTCCCCACCGACGAGGCCGCCATCAAGCTCCTATGGTTGGCGCTACGCAACGTGCTGGCCAAGTCCGTGAGGGCGACCTTCGACTGGAAAGCCGCCATGAACCGGTTTGCTATCCTGTTCGGCGAACGGTTTGCTGCGGCGCGGGGATAACAACTTTTAAAACGCCTCGCCCACAGAAATACGGACAGGCTCCCAACCGCGCCCCTACAACTTTCACCCAATGCTGAGCCCCCGTCCGCGCCCAAGGGCCGCGTCCCCCAGTCACCGCCTCCTTCTTCGATTGAACGGCGGATTGGTGGCGACTGCCTTCACCACCGCCCCTCCCGCCAATCACAGGTGAGATTGCTCCCCTGCCGACGCAGGCCCGCCACAGCGGTCAAACGGTAGACACTCGGCAAACACCACGGCCACGACTCCAACCGGAGTCGTGCTGGCCGGAACGGTGACGCAGCCGCAAGTCAAATGTCCACGCTATGTACGTCAAGGCCGTAGGGCATCTACCAGTATCCTTTTCATTAGCGATCTAAGTATTCTGATTGAAGCCCGCAAAGACGGGCCGCCCTTTCCGTGGCTCACGATCAGGAGACATCCCCATGTGCCCGCCCAGCGCCCGGCCTCCCTAGCTTCTGTCCATCTTCAAGATCCGTCGCCTCGGATCGACCATCGTGAGCCCTCAGCGCTCCAGGAGCACAAGTATCCCGACCTGCCCCGAAAAGGAATGGCAAGGGACGAGCTCGTCTTTCAAAGAGGAAGCTTGATGAACTCTGATTTACCCAATGCTGCGCATGAAGTACCAGGCCTGAACGCATCGATGCCTTCAAATCTCGATCTCTATTACGGGGGATCGTGGCATCGCCCAGCGCACGCGCGCTACTCCGTTATCCGTAATCCCGCCACAGGGGGGAAGATCTGTGACGTCGCGCAAGGGTCGACCGCGGATGTAGAGAGCGCCATTACCGCAGCGCAAGCCGGTTTCCTGGCGTGGAAGGCCATCCGCCCCCTGGAACGCGCCAAGTCGATTCGCGCCTTTGCCCAACGTCTTCGAGAGAACGCCAAGGAACTCGCGCTGATAGACGCGGCGACCGGGGGAAATCCGTGGCGCGACCTGGTCATGGACGTGGAAATTGCCGCATCGCAACTTGACTTCTTTGCAGGGCTGGTAACGGAGATGAAGGGGCATTCCGTGCCCATGGGGCCAGGCGATTTTTCGTTCTCGGTGCGCGAGCCCTTGGGCATCGTTGCCCGCATCATTCCCTTCAATCACCCCCTCATGTTCTCCGCCGGCAAGGCAGCCGCCCCGCTCGCTGCCGGCAATTCGCTGATCATCAAGCCGCCGGAGCAGGCGCCCGTTTCTGCGCTGCGACTCGCGGAGCTGTCCGAGGGCCTGTTTCCCGCCGGCGTATTCAATGTGATACCTGGCGGAAAGGAAGTGGGTGCGGAATTGGCGTCGGATCCGCGCGTTTCCGCTGTTGCGGTCATAGGGAGCGTTGCAACGGGAATCGCCGTCGGTCGAGCCGCCGCCGAGACCGTCAAGCCCGTACTGCTGGAGCTCGGGGGAAAGAATGCGTTGATCGCATATCCCGACGTCGACCCTGCCACGGTCGCAGCCGCGGTCGTCGCAGGGATGAATTTTTCCTGGTGCGGGCAATCCTGCGGCTCGACGAGCCGAGCGTTCATTCACGCCGACATCTACGACGAAGTAAACCGGCTACTCATCGACCACTGCCAGGCGCTTGTCCCCGGCATCCCGACGGATCCTGCCACCACCATGGGCTGCATCATCAGCCGCGCGCAGTACGACAGCATTCGCCAGTACATCGAGCTTGGGAAACAGGAAGGAGCGCGTCTGCTGTGTGGCGGCAAGCCGCCCACGGACCCGCGGCTCCAAGGCGGCTTCTTCCTGGAGCCCACCGTGTTCGTGGACGTCAAGCAGCACATGCGCATCGCGTCCGAAGAAATCTTCGGCCCGGTTCTTTCGGTGCTCAAGTGGGAAGACGAGGGCGCAATGCTGCAAGACGTGAACGCCCTGCCCGTTGGCCTCACCTGCTCAATCTGGACCCATGACCTGCGGCACGCCCAGCACTGCATCGCCAATGTCGAGGCTGGCTACGTGTGGGTGAACGAAACGTCGAAGCACTTCCTTGGCACCCCGTTTGGCGGTCACAAGCAGTCCGGCCTGGGACGCGAGGAATGCCTTGAAGAACTTCTGAGCTTCTCCAAGGAGAAGAACGTCTACCTGAAGGCGGTGCCCAGCCATCGCACCGCGTAACCCCTGGAGTGTCGATGAAAACCCCTGAAGAATCCAGAAGCCGGCCCGTAGCCCCTATCGTTAACAGCGCCGATGACTGGCGAGCCGAAATGCTGCAGCTTGCCCAGAAAAAAACGCCGAGCTTCTTCCATCTGACCGCCCCGCTTCCCTCCTCGGGCCGTACCAATCAGGTGCTCGGCGCCACTGACATGCTGAGCGTCGTCCTCAAGACGTACGCCGAGGGTGGCGAGAACGAACTGCACGCCCATCCCAACGAAGACCACGTGTTTGTGGTGCTGCAAGGAGGTGCGCGGTTCGAAGGACCCGCTGGAGAAGTGCACGAGGCGCGGCGTTACGACTGCGTCTTGCTACCCGCCGGGAGCTTTTACAAATTCCAGGCGTTCGACGATGAAGCGTTGGTCCTGCTTCGAATCGGCGCGGCCGTTTCGCCGGGCGCGGACGTCCTGCAGCGTGTTGGAATGGACGGCCGTCCTTTCGATGGCTATTCGGCAGAGAACAACGAGATTCCACCAACCTTTATGGCAGGGCGGTACTTCGCCTGATTGGTGCAGACCGAAAAAACATAAAGGCTCCATGCGAGCCGAGGAGGAAGACATGAAAATCACTATTGCGTCCGCGCTCTGCGCGCTCTGTGCCGCATTTGCCGCAACTCCCGCTGCGGCCACACAGCAATACCCTGAAAAGGCCGTGAAACTGGTCATTCCGTTCACGCCGGGCGGAAGCAACGACGTCCTGGCCCGCGTCATCGCCCAGGAGCTCAGCGCAAAATGGGAACAGCCCGTCATCGCTGAAAACAAGCCTGGGGCCGCTGGCAACATCGGCGCCGAACTCGTCGCCAGGTCTCAGGCGGACGGATACACGCTGCTCATCGCCGCCAACAACGTGATGTCCGTAAATCCTGTCATGTACCGGCAGAATTTCGATCCGGCAAAGGACTTTTCCCCGATCACCTTGCTTGGGACGGTTCCCGTCGTGTTGGTCGTCAACCCCTCGGTCCCGGCGAAATCGTTGCGGGAACTCGTCTCGTACGCCAAGGCGCACCCAGGCACATTGAATTACGCCTCCTCGGGAGCCGGGTCTCCCCAGCACCTCTCGGCCGAACTATTCAAAAGCGTCGTCGGCATAAGCATGACGCACATCCCCTACAAGGGCGCGGCCCCTGCCACCGCCGATCTTCTGGCGGGCCAGGTCCACGTACTGTTTGCGCCGTTGAACTCGGTTCTGCCCCACATTCAAGCCGGGAAGCTTCGGGCGCTGGCGCTCGGAAGCAAGGATCGTTCAGCCTTGCTCCCAGGCGTTCCCACCATCGCCGAAAGCGGATATCCGAGCTACGAGAGCGACATCTGGGTGGGGCTGGTTGCCCCCGCCGGCACGCCCGCTGGCGTTCTGCAGAAGATCAATCAAGACACCCGCGCGGTCCTGACGAAGCCCAGCGTGAAAAAGTCTCTGACCGAACAAGGCATCGAAGCGAAGACAAGCACACCCGAGGAATTTCGCGAACTTGCGGCACAAGACCTCAAGCGCTGGGGCCAAGTCATCAAGCATGCGGGAATCTCTGCGGAAAGCCGCTAAGCCTCCCCGCGTTTCCGCCAGCGCACCGCCCGTGCCTGCGCACCCGATCAAGATCATCAATGTGAGTTCGATATGAGCAAGGACTACCCTCGTCGCGATGTGCCCGTGCCCTCTCCGTCTGAAAGTGGATGCTGGGGAAGCGACGTCATCGCCGACGCGATTCGAGACGTCGGCATCCGTTATCTCTTCGTCAACCCGGGCGCCAGCTTTCGTGGGCTGCACGATAGTCTGGTGAACCACCTGGGCAACCAGCAGCCGCAAATGCTGCTGGTGTTGCATGAAGAGCACGGCGTCGCCATGGCGCACGGCTATGCCAAAGTGACGGGAGATCTGTGCGGCGCCATTGTCCACAGCAACGTTGGCCTGATGCACGCATCGATGGCCATCTTCAATGCCTGGGCGGACCGCACCCCGGTCCTGGTACTGGGAGCGACCGGCCCCGTAGACGCGGCGAAACGCCGTCCCTGGATCGACTGGATACACACTGCGCAGGACCAGGGCGCATTGGTTCGTCATTTCGTCAAATGGGATGCGCAGCCGGCATCGCCCAAAGCCGCACAGGAGGCGATCGCCAGGGCGGTGCTGATGTCGAACACGGCGCCGCAAGGTCCCACCTACGTCTGCTTCGACGCCGCGCTACAGGAAGCGCCGGTCAATGACCGGCCGCCTCGGCTGGACCGGACCCGCTACCCCCAGCCCGCGGGCGGGCGGCCGCTGGCGCGGGACGTGCGCCAAGTACTGGAATGGGTCCGGGCCGCGCGGCGACCCGTGGTCCTCATGGGGCGAGTCTCTCGAAACACCGCCGACTGGGAGCAGCGCGTGCGGCTCGTGGAAAGCTGGGGAGCCTTGGTCTTGACCGATCTGAAACTTGGCGCCGCCTTTCCCACCTCGCACGGCGCACATGGCGCCGCCCCAGGGTTCTTCCTCTCTCCCCAGGCCGCGGGGACACTTAGGCAAGCCGACCTGATCGTCAGTCTGGACTGGCTCGACCTGGCCGGGACACTGGGCCAGGCCTTTGGCGACGCCGCATGCCATGCTCGCGTCGTCCACGTGTCTTTGGATCAGTACGTCCACAACGGCTGGTCCATGGATCACCAGGCGCTGCCCCAGACAGATCTCACCCTCTTGTGCGACCCTGACGCCTTCGTGGCGTCGGTCGTCGAACATCCTGATTTTTCCCAAGTGGACAAACGACCCTCCCCCAGCGAGCGCCCATATCCGCGCAGCCAGATTGCAAAGTCGGACACGATTTCCATCGCTCAGCTTGCCGCCGATGTCGAGGCGGCCGCCGCAGGGCTGGACATGAGCCTGATCCGCCTGCCGCTAGGATGGTCCGGCGACCTTTGCGACTTCGACCACCCGCTCGACTATCTCGGCTACGACGGCGGCGGCGGGATCGGGTCAGGGCCAGGCATGGCGGTAGGCGCGGCGCTGGGGCTCAAGGACTCCGGCCGGCTTCCCGTCGCGATCATCGGCGACGGAGACTACCTCATGGGCGTATCCGCGCTCTGGACCGCCGCCAACGCCAGAATTCCATTACTGATAATCGTCGCCAACAATCGATCCTTCTTCAACGACGAATTGCACCAGGAACGCGTCGCGCGGGATCGCAGCCGGCCTATCGAGAACCGGTGGATCGGGCAACGCATCGATGATCCCGCGCCTGATCTGGCAGGGCTGGCCCGCGCACAAGGCCTTACCGGCTTTGGCCCTGTCTCCGAGCCGGCGGAATTGGTGGGCGTCTTGCGAAACGCCGTGGAACTCGTGCGCGCCGGGGGTAGCGTCGTCGTCGATGTCCACGTGACGCCGGGATACAGCCCGGCAATGTCATCGGGCATGACACGGTCGCACGACGATTAGCCGCTGATATCCTGGCAGGCCGCGGCCATCCTGCATCGGCACGGCGGCGTCACAGATAGGGACCGCCAGCGCGCCGACATCGCAGGGTGGATTGCTCAAGCCCCCTTGGAAACCAGCAGCACCGCCACCGAAGCCAGGAAGCCCAGCAATACGCGACGAAAAGCCTCTTCGCTGAGGAACGCGCGCATTCGCCGGCCTATCATCATTCCCAGCGCCATCGGCGCCAGCGCCAGCAACGACATCGACGTCTCGACCAAACCAAGGCGACCGTAGTAGGCAAGCGCAAGGTAAAGCGGAATCATCCCGAACAGGTAGATGATGCTGATGCTGCCCACGAATTCGTCTCGCCCAAGCTTGAGAGCGAGCAGGTACGTGATGATGAAAGGGCCTGTCATGGACGACAATCCGCCCATCATGCCCGCCAGCACGCCCACCCCGATTCCAAGCGGAAGCTCCTGTTCAGACGGTATCGAACCCTGCGGCTTGTACATCATCAGTACCACCGCACAGATGACCGACGCGGCCACGAGCACACTCAAGAGCTCGGTGGGAAGCGCGAGCGACAACCGGACGGATACCACCGTGCTCACCAGCAGGCTCAGCGACAGCCATTTGAAACGCATGGCATACCTTGCTGGCTTGTCGGCCTGCCACGCCTGCCAAAGATTGGAGATGAGCACGGGAACCACCAGCAGGCTGATCGCGGTGGGCGGCGGCAGCACTAGCGACAATAGCGGCACCGCGACGAGCGGCAGCCCTACTCCCAGGGCTCCCTTGACGACTCCTGCCCCAAAAAAAGCAAGTCCGGCGAATCCCAGAAGCGCAAGCGCTGGAATCCCTGTGAAAGTCCACGGCACCTGGGACAGCAAGTCCATTGTTGTCTCGTCCATTGTTTGCGCCAACACCAGGAACGCCACCCGGCGCTCGGTTGGCCATGAACGAGAATATTAGAGATCTAACTTTATTGCAACAGCGATGCACGCCGCGGCAGGCGGGCTGGACGAGACCGATCCAGCCCCAACACCTTGCCCGGGCGCGTGGATCGATTAGCGGCGGCTCACTCGGCCGACGATATCCGGCGAGACAGCTCCCGGGTCGAGGGTACCTTGCGCTCGGCGTTCTCGAGGGCGGCTTCGTCTTCCGCCAGGTTGGTGATGATTGCGAGCAGCACTTTGCGCGTGGTCTTGATTTCGACCTCGGTCAGGCCGCGTGTGCCGATCGCGTTGATTTCTTCCGCAAGCGGTACCAGCTTCTTTTTCAGCGCGCGGCCGTTTCGCGTCAGGAAGATATGGATGTTCTTGTTGTTCCCGGGCAGATGCTTGCGCTCGACATAACCGAGCGACTCCATCGCCTTCATCGCGGAAAACGTGGTTGGTTCCATGACGGCAGCCTGCTCGCTCAATTCCCGCTGAGTCAGGCCGTCCTGCTCCCAGAGGATACGCAGGAAAGTCCAGTGGCCGAACGACACGTTGTAGTCGGACAGGCGCACCTGCAGGCCCCGGACAAAAGCGCGCGTGGCATCCTTGATCAGGTGCGCCAGCCTATCGTCTGGAACAGCCTCGCGCCAGTGGTCAAGGACTGTCCTGGTTTCTTTTGAAGTCATCGGCTATATGAAGTTTCGTGTACTTAGATGTCTAAAAATGATACTCGAAACATTCTTCAGCCGGTTGTCATAGATCAAACGTGGCGCATAACCCCGGATAAGATGACATCCCGCGACGCCCGGGAAGACTCGATCATCGCAAGGCAGATCTCCAGTGTGCGCCGGGCCCATTGCCCTCCATGCAGGCATGGCTGCCCGGCATGGACAGCGGCATAGAGTTCATCGATGACCTCGGCTCTGGGAACCGGGGGAGGCTCGATGTCGATGAGGTATTTCTTGTCGTCTTCGTAGACGTAGATCCCATCCGGAAGCGGCCGGAAATCCGCTTTTTCACACGACACGACGAAGGGTCCGAAGTGTTGATGGCGCGCCGCGCCGGGCGCCTGCCGGTCGGGCGGCGTATAGGCGCTCCCGCCATAGGTGCCCGCATTTTTGAGCGCGGACTCCTCCGCGGGGCCAGCGATTGACTTTAACCGCCGCCGGGCCGCGCCATAGTCTTCCGACGACTTGGGCAGCCCCATCTCGCCCGTCCATCCCATCCATTCATCGGAGTCGAAATGGCCATACCCGTTGTAATTCAATGCCGCGTATGCGCCGCCGTGAAACCACATCAACGCGCTATAGGCCCCTTCCGTTGGGCGGCTTTCGTCCCAGTTACCCAGCGCGCTGCGCACGCGCTCCGGCTCCTGGCACGCCAACAGCCGTACGATGTCGACCTGGTGCGCAGCCTGGCTGAACACTGCCCCGCCCCCCTGTTCCGTCCGTAGTTCCTCCGGCCTGCGCGGCCGGCAGATATAGTCCGTGAAGTTCAGGGCGTGGATCATGCGGACGGCGCCGAATCTCCCTGATTGCACCAGTTCGCGGGTTCTCAGATAGGGCGTGTCAAAGCTGTGGCAGTGGCCGATGAGCAGATGGACGCCGGCCTGCGTGCAGGCGTCGATCATGGCATCGCATTCGGCCAGGCTTAACGCCATGGGCTTTTCCACCAGGACATGCTTTCCATGATCGGCGGCAATCTGCGTATGCCGCGCATGAAACTGATGCGGGCTGGCGACGTAGATGACTTCCACCTCAGGGTCAGCGGCCAACGCTTCCACTGCCTCGTAGGCTGGCCGGGAGAAGTCTCGGCTGAACTGATCCCTGGCTCCCGCGCGCGGGTCGCACCCGGCCACGAGTTCGACTCGGGGGTCCGCAAGAAACGTGGGAAGCATCAACGAAAACGCCCGCCCCAGGCCGACCACGCCGATACGCAATTTTCCGTTTTTCATGATTGGGGGCTCGGCTACAGGTCGAGGACCAGCTTTTCGCACGTGGCTCGGGAAACGCAGACCATGATCTGGGACGCTTGCTCTTCCGGAAGCAACACCATGTCGCGATGGTCTGCCGTTCCTTCGAGCATCCGCGTCCGACAGGACCCGCACGTCCCGCTTTCGCACGAATAGCCGACGCGCACGTCCGCAGCCTGCAATACCGACAGTATCGACTTTCCCACGGGCACTTCAAGGGTCTGGTTCGATTTGGCGAGCTCCACCAAGAACGGCTTGTCTTCCGGCCGCTTTCCTCCGCCCTCCAGGAAACTCTCAAAGTGGATGCGCTTGGGCGACCAATGACCCGACATATCGCGGACGGCTTCCATCAGCCCCCTCGGGCCGCAGCAATAGACGTGCCCTCGGTTCGGCTTTTCAAGAATGGGCCACAGGTCGAAGCAGGCGTCCGGATTGCCGAGGTCGTGGTGTATCTTGACATTCGACCGGTACAGGTCCGATCCCAACTCTTCGAGGAACGCCGTTGTCTCGGCGGCCTGGCTCAAGTAGTACAGCTTCCAAGGCGCGGGAGGAAGCTCGCCGAACGATCGGATCATTGACAAGATGGGCGTGATGCCAATGCCCCCGGCAATGAACGTCAGCGATCCAGGATTGTCGACCAAGGGAAAGGCGTTATCGGGCGGCGCGACCAAAACCGTGTCGCCCTCTTTGGCCTCGTCGACCATGCTGACCGACCCTCCTCTGCCCTGCGCCTCTCGCTTCACAGTAATGACATAGCGCTGACGTTCGGAGGGATCATTGCACAGCGAATATTTCCGCCACTCTCCGTTGGGGACCTGGATCTTTATGTGCGAACCCGCCGAAAACTCGGGAAGGTCGGTTCCATCTTCGCGTCCCAGTTCGAATGAACGTATGCCTTGTGCGGCCTGGTGCGTAGCAAGAATTTTCAGCGACATCAATGCCGCGTTGTCCGTCGTGGGATCTGTCATGACTGCCTCCTCGAGCGGGGAAGCATTGCCTCCCGCCCTCCTTCATATCTTGTAGGATTCGTACGTGCTGGGATGAAACAGTTCCTCGACCCGAACTTGACGGTCCGAGAGCCCCTGCGCATGATGATGCCGAGTAAAGGCTTCCAGCGTGGGCAAGCTCTTTTCAACGCCATAGGCCCAGTAATCCGCGCCCAGCGTATCTCTTGCGGCCTTCAGTTGCTCCTCCACGAACGGCAAGGTCACCTTAGTGGCCGAGGTGTCGGACAGCTTTTCCAGCGCAGCAAGCTTGGACTGGTCGAAGGCCTTCAAGAGCGTGCCGGGTAGCCAGGGGTGCTGTTCCACCAGCGTTTTTCTCACGCCGACGACGTGCATGATCGGAAAGACTCCGGTCCGCCGGTAGTAGCCCTTTGCGGTCTCGGTCGGGTCGTCGAACAACCAACCGATATTGGGATTGACACGGGCATTCCCCGACGGGGCGCGCGGTGCCATGAAACCATCGATGTCTCCGCGATCCAGCATGTCTGAGATGGTCGTGTCGGCAGGCGCATCTATCATCTTCACGCTGTCGGGCAGCTTCAATTTGATCTTTTCCGGCCGGCCGGGCTGATCGATGCCGCCTCGTACCCAGATCACGTCCGACGGCTTCACCCCATAGTCCTCTTCCAGGATGGCGCGGGCCCACACATTCGCGGTCAACTGATACTCCGGAATCCCGATGCGCTTTCCCTTGAGATCCTCAGGACGGCGAATCCTGTCCTTGCGGACATAGATAGAGGTGTGCCTGAATGCGCGGGACAGGAACACCGGGATGGCGATGTACGGGCATTGCCCGGCCGCATGCTTGACCAGGTAGCTGGAAAACGACAGCTCACTGACATCGAAATCCTGAAAGCGGAAAGCGCGGAAGAACATTTCTTCCGGGCTCAACAGCGCATACACCGGATTGACGCCATCGATCTGCACGGCCCCGTCATACAAGGCGCGATTGCGATCGTAGTCGCCCATTGCAATAGACAATTGAAGTTTAGACATGCACTGTTGCCCCTAGGCGGTGGTTTCGTAGTTGCTTTCGAGCTGCGGTCCAGAACCGGCGCCATACACAGGCTTCGCTTCGAAATCCCGCCAGTCGACAGTCTTGGGGACAATGGCCTGGAACGAACATACGCTGGGTAGGATCTGCTTGTCGCCCGTGCCGATAGCGGGCTGCCCCCGGGAGAATTCCTGGACCGCTTCGAGCATCTGGCGCCGGAACTCGACGATGGCCAGGTCACTGGCCCCGAGGCGATCGTTGGAACGGTCGGCGATCGGGCCCATCGTTACCCACATTGCGATGTCCTGGTTCGGAAAGCCCTTGATGCCCGTGAAGTTACCTGCCTTCATCGCTTGGCGATCCTGCCAGAATCGGTTGTCCACGTTACGCAGCGGGCGGTACTGATCGTCGAGATCCGAGCCGATGCTGGTACCCAGGAATTTGCGCCAGGTTTCGGTATCCGGCGTCGTGGCGCGGTCACCCCACGCAATGAAGTAGAAGACCGAATTGGTGTCATCCATCGGCACGTTGACGTTCGCCACGTTGTACAGATTGTTTGGCGGAATCAACACGGTTCCGGGTGCGACGAAAACCGTGGACCGGACATAGTCGGTCTGCGCGGCATTCGTAATGGGGCGTCGGATGGCCGCGTAGCGGAAGCCATATTCCGTACGATGGACCTGCATGCGCGGGGCCTTGTCCGTCGACGGCCGCAACCAATTCTTTTCGGTTGCCTCCGCCCCCCCCACGCGTGCCGGCACGAAGTCCGAAGAATGCAGACTGGAACTATGGGCCGAGTCAATGGCGCCTTCCAGAATCTGCGCCCAGTTGCACGGAATCAGGACCTTCGCGATGCTGACTTTCGCGGACTTCTCCGGCGCCCAGGGCGGAGGCACGAACGCTGGGATGCGGGCTTGGTCTCCCATGAACGCCCAGATCAGCCCCGCCCATTCCTGGACTTTGTACGCCTTGTGCTTCACCTTCTCGGCCATGGTGCTGGCTGCCGGCTCCGAGACCATCTCTATGACGGTTCCCTCGACATCCATTTTCCAGCCGTGATAGAGGCAACGCAGCCCACAGTCTTCGTTTCTGCCGTAGACGAGCGACACCCGCCGATGCGGACAGTACTCGTCCATCACGCCAACCCGCCCCTCGGTATCGCGAAACACGACCAAGTCTTCGCCCAGGATCCGCGCATGGACGGGATCTCCGTCGGGTTCGCTCACCTCTTCGCTCAGGCAAATCGGTATCCAGAAATTGCGCATCAACTGCCCCATCGGCGCGTCCCCTTCAACGCGGCAGAGCAGTTCGTTCTCTTCATTCGTCAACATACACCCTCCTCATCCTCGGATCTCTCAGCACGCGCAGGCGGCGTCTGGCAAAACAATTATATTAGAGATCTAAGTATTTATTCAATGCTGGATTTCCGGCTGGATACGGTGACGGTTCAATTGGCCTTGATCCCGGCATCCTTGATCGCGCTTTCGTAGCGCTTGCCTTCTGCCTCGATCGCGCCGCGATACGCTTCCGGCGTACCGCCCACGGATTCGATGCCCAGGGTGCTGAATTGCTTCACCACGGCGGGGTCCTTGACTGCTTTCGCGATTTCCTCGCTCATGCGCTTGACGGCATAGGGGGGAATTCCGGACGCGCCCAAAGCGCCCACGGTGACGGCAAAGTCGAAACCGGGAACGATCTCAGCGATGGCGGGAATGTTCGGAGCAAGCGCGGAACGCTGGCCGCTATTGGTCGCCAGGATCTTGGCCTGTCCCTTTTCCGCGAAACCGGAGAGGGACGGCAGCGCCGCGAACACGACATCGACCTGCCCCCCGATCATTGCGGGAACGGACTGCCCCGAGCCGCGGAACGGCACATGGGTGATCTTGGAGTGGAGCGCGACGTTCAACGCTTCCATCGTGAGGTGGTGCGAGCTTCCCACGCCGGAAGAGCCATAGTTCATCTTCGCGCCATCACGCTTCGCGCGCTCGACGAACTCCTGGAGCGTATTGATGTTGCTCTGGCTGTTGGACGCGAGAAACAACGGAGAAGTGGCGATCAGCGAGACAGGAACGAAATCCCGCTTAGGGTCATAGGAAAGGTCTTTATACAGCGCCGGATTGATGGACATCATCGATCCGTCGGTCACGAGATACGTATAGCCATCGCGCGGGCTGCTGGTGAGCGTCTGCGCGGCGATCACGCCATTCGCGCCCGGTTTGTTTTCCACCACGACAGACTGTCCGAGGTTCTGGCTGATGCGCTGAGCGACAACGCGCGCAACCGTGTCTGGAAGTCCGCCCGCGGCGTACGGAACGATGAAGCGGATCGGATGAGAGGGAAACTTCGCCGCATCTTCGGCCAGGGCATTCGCCGACAACGTCAGCGCGGACAGCATGGCGGCGAGCGCAAACCCTCGGCGCACGACATGACAGGACGGAATGCGCTTTGCGTATCTATTGAACATAATTGTCTCCATTGGATCCGCGCCTTCTCGTGAGGGCGAATGTCGACGTTTCTTGCCGTCTGACACCCACCGGGCGCGTTCCAAAATAATATTAGAGACCTAAGTATTTTTCAATCAGTTGCTGCCTTTTTTTCCGTTCGCGTATTCCCTGAAAGCACGCTGCCGCGCCGCTTTCTGGCGGACAAGCGCCAACATCCCCGCGATCCGTCGCAGGGATGCCGAGGCGCTCCTCGCAAGCCGGCACTACCCGGAGGCAAACAGGCGGTCGAAGAGATGAAACGCCGAATTTGCCGCAGGCACTCCGCAGTAGATGGCCGTCTGCAACAGCACTTCTTTTATCTCTTCGGGGGATACGCCATTGTTCTTTGCTGCATTGAGGTGCAGCGCCAGTTCCTCCTGGCGGTTCAGGGCAACCATCAGGCCTATGGTGATGAGACTGCGTGTATGCCTGGGCAGGCCATCGCGCGTCCAGATCTCTCCCCACGCATAGCGCGTGATGAGATCCTGGAAGTCCGTATTCAGCGCGGTGCGGTTGCTCAAGGAGCGCTGCACGTGCGCGTCGCCGAGCACCTCACGCCGGACTTCCAACCCCGCCTCATAGCGGTCATGCTCGTCCATGATCTTCCTCCCTCTCATTTAGTACTTCTCCGCACGCCCCCAGACCGCTCGACCGCCCGTGGTATTTGGCGAGGACGGCATCCACATAGCCTGTCGACTGGCCGCAGTAGTTGAGCGGGCTCAACAGCTCGGCGAGCTTCGCAGGGGACAGATAGTCCGTTACCGCGGCGTCTCGCGAGAGAACCTCCAGCAAGGGACGATTTGACGAGACCGCCAGGCGCGACGCCCTCTCGACCAACTCGTGCGCAGGAAGGCGTCCAATGTGCGTGCCCAGCGCCAGCATGACGGCTTCCGCCTGGATCAGACCCCGCGTAACGTTCAGGTTTTGCAGCATCCGGTCTGCGTGCACCTCCAACCCCGACATAATGTCGGCAGTCGTTGCCACGGCGCCGCCCGTGATCACCGCAAGCTCCGGCAAGACGTCCCACTCTGCTTGCCAACCGCCAAGCGCCCTTTCATGCTCCTGGACCATGCCGCTGAAGAGAGCCGCCACCAAGTGAGGCGCCTTCACCCCTGCGCTGAGCACAGCGGCGCAACCGACCGGATTGCGTTTGTGCGGCATGGTCGAGGAGCCTCCCTTGCCCTTTGCACTCGCTTCCGCGACTTCACCGATTTCGGTCTGGGCCAGCAAGCTCATGTCGCGCGCCATCTTCGCGCATGCTCCCGTCAACATGCCCATCCATGCCGCCACGGATACGAGTCTGTCCCGTTGCGTATGCCAAGGGATGTCGGGCAGGTTCAGTCCAAGATGACGCGCGAGGGACCGGGAGACAGCCGATGCCTGATCACCCAGGCTGGCCAAAGTGCCAGCGGCTCCCCCGAACTGCAGCACCGCCACGTTCTCTTGATGCCGCGCGAGGTCATCCTGCAGACGGCCCACGGCATCGAGATACTGCGCGAGTTTCAGTCCGAACGTCATCGGCAGGGCCTGCTGCAACCAAGTCCTGCCGACCGTCGGCGTGGTACGGTGCTCGCTGGCCCGCGCGGCCAGGCTGGACGCAAGGGGGTTGATCTGCCGCTCAAGAATCACCAAAGAGGAACGCAGTTGCAGCACCAGGCCGGTGTCGATGATGTCCTGGCTCGTCGCGCCCCAGTGCACAAATCCCGCCGCCCGGATGTCCGCGCGCTTCACTTTTGCCGTGAGCTGCCGAACAAGTGGAATGGCCAGGTTTCCGCCGGCCGACGCCTCGTTCTTGAGGGCATCGATATCGAACAGATCGGCACGGCATGCGGCAACGATGGGCGCCACCGCGTCTTGAGGAATGACGCCATGCTCTGCGCAGCTACGGGCCAGCGCCGCTTCGACATCGAGCATGGCCTGAAGGGTCCCGGTTTCAGACCAGACATGGTTCATGGCGGGATGACCGCGCAGCAGATCTGTCAGCGTGCCCATCGCCGCGCCCTCAGCAGTCAAAGAATACCGTTTCGTCCGGACCTTGGAGGTGGATGTCGAAGCGATACTGCTTCACCCCCGAGCCGGCAACCTGCTTGGCGATGAGCGTTCGGCGGCGGGCTGCGGGAACACTGTTCAGAACAGGGTCGCTCTCATTGGCCGCCGGCTCATCCTCGAAGTAGAGCCGGGTGAAGGCGTGCATCAACATGCCGCGCATGTGAAGGATCACATCAATGTAGGGAGCCGAACCGGTGGCAACCGGTCCTGGCTTGATCGTACGAATCACGAACCTGTTGCTCTCCTCGGTGCCTGTTCCGACACGGCAGAAGCCTTTGAATCCGCGAGCTATCGCGTCATCGTGGCTGGCAACGTATTGCCCCGAGGCGTCGGCCTGCAGGGACTCGACGATGGCGTCGTCCACGGCGGCTCCGCTGCCGTCGTAGACCGTGCCCGTGATGATGATGTGCTCGCCCGCCACGCCGGGTTCCGCCGCATTGGCGGTGAACAGGCTTTTCAAATCAAAGTTGTATTGCTCCGGACAGAGGCCATATGCGAAGAACGGGCCTACCGTTTGGGAGGGAGTCTGCTTCAGTTGGCTCATGATTACTCCGTGGGGGTCTGGCGCGCGCCGCGCAGCACGATGTCGAATTCGTAGCCGAGAGCCACCCCTTCCTGGGTTGCGGCAAGAGAGAACTGCGCCACGAGGCGGTCGCGGGCATATTCGGGCACGCCCTGGAAGATGGGATCCAACGCGAGCAACGGGTCGCCCGGAAAGTACATCTGGGTCACCAACCGCGACCCGAAGTACTGGCCAAAGAGCGAAAAATGAATGTGATTCGGACGCCACGCATTGCTATGGTTGCCCCACGGGTATGCGCCCGGCTTGATCGTGACGAAGCGATAGCGCCCCTGATCATCCGTAATACAGCGCCCCGCCCCAAGAAAATTGGGGTCGAGCGGCGCGTCATGCTGATCACCCTTGTGAACATACCGGCCCGCCGCATTGGCCTGCCAGATTTCCACCAGCGTGTGACGCACAGGTCTACCTGACTCATCCAACACCCGGCCCGTCACGATGATGCGCTCGCCGAGGGGGGCTCCGTTCTTGATCGCGTTTAGGGTCAGGTCGTGATCCAAATTTCCCAGTTGCTCACTGCCATACACGGGCGCCAACCGATTGCCCAGCGCGCCCTTCAGAGGCACCAAGGGCAGCGACGGACTGCGCAACACAGAGGACTTGTACGGCGGATGCCTGTAGGGCGGATTCGCCTGCCAATCGCGAGGCGTAAGAAGGATAGCGTCTTCGTGGCTCAAGGTAGACCCCGATCGTAGGTGGAATAGCACAACTTTAACCACGACCGAAAGTTATATATAGTGATCTTTTCTACCTACAATATCCAAAAAAAGTTATGGATTTCAACATACACGGGAATCGCATCAAACTACGGCATCTTCAATGCTTCATCGCGGTCGCCCAACTTCGCAGTCTGCAAAAAGCGAGTGAAGCGCTTGCCATCACTCAGCCGGCGGTTTCCAAGACCCTGGCGGAGTTGGAGTCAGCGACTGGCGCTCGCCTGTTCGAGCGCGGACGAAAAGGGGCGGAACTCACCGACCACGGCCGGATGTTCGCGCCCTACGCAAACGCAGCCCTGTCGGCGCTACAGGAAGGCGTGCAAAAACTCCGGGGCGGAAATCAAGCGCCCCCGTCCATTGTGCGGGTCGGAATCCTTCCCACCCTCGCCCAGGTGTTGTTCCCACCGGCATTGGCGGAATTCCGGCGGGCATTCGCGACCGTAAGCGTCGACGTCCACACGGGCCCCAACCTGGAACTGCTGCGCAGCCTCAAGGCGGCCGAGGTCGATTTCGTCGTTGGCCGACTGGGCGAGCCATCATCCATGACGGGAATGAGCTTCGAGCACCTCTTTCGCGAGCCGCTCACGATCGTCGTCCGCGCGGGACATCCCATCCTCCGGGGCCCCATCACAGCGAGCACGCTTGCTTCCTATGACCTCCTTTTGCCGTCTGCGGGCACACTCATCCGCCAGTCGGCGGATAGCGTCTTGGCCGCATTCGGCGTGCCCGAACGCGCGGCAATGATCTGCAGCCTGTCGGTCTCGCTGAATCTTCAACTCACGCTGCAGAATGAAGCAATCTGGTTCGTTCCGGCCAGCCTGGTCGACAGCTATGTCGCCAGCGGTGAACTGATGCGGGTTCCCATGCCGGTTGGCGGAACCGATGAGCCGATAGGCCTGTTGCGGCGCACCGACGTGGCGCTCCCCCCCATGGAGCGGCTCTATTCGAGGCGTTCAAGGCCGCGGGCCTGAACCAAAACCGCCAGCGCAGTGCCTGAACGCGGCCCGCCAAGACGATTTCAAAGTTTGCGGAGTACGCTAGCCGCGAGCGTCAGTCGCGTTTGGAGTCGAATAATGCGGCCTTGCTGGCCGGAAAAACCCGGCCGCCAGGCGTATCCCGTCTACTGGGCGAGGTGTCCTTCGGCATCCTACGGACCCGCTTCACACACCCGGACGGCACACCCATCGGCATTGCAGGTTTGTGGGACCGGTACCGCGATCCCGCCGGGCAATGGCAGGAAAGCTACACCATGCTGACCATCAAAGCGGACAAGGACCCGCTTTTCCGTGAATACCACCAGCCCGGCAAGGAAAAGCGCATGGTTGTCACCCTGCCTGAGGGCGCTTAACGCGAATGGTTGACCGCGCCTGTCGACGAAAGCGGGGATTTCCTGGCGCCCATTCCAAGCGACAAGCTGGTGGCTACACCCGTGCTCTAAGTCGGCCGCATCGTATCAATAGCAGCAGCCACCGGCTGCATGCGAGGCTGAGCGGCGCGTCATCCAGAACTTGACACTCGAAATCGGTCTTCCGGACGTCATATCCGGCTGTAAGCCAGGGTCGGAAGCCGCCGGCGATGGGGTCCGTTCTCGGCCAATCGCTGCCATCAGGCGTCGGCGAGCTGTTTCAGGACGGCCGCCACAATGGCTTCCGGTCTATCTTCCTGCACGAGATGGCCCGCATTTCTGATTGGAACACAGGGTCTGTCCGAAATCAGAGAAGCCAAAGTTTCACCGGTCTCGTACGGAATCCAGTTGTCGTTCTCCCCCCACAAGACCTTCACCGGGCAGTCCATAGCGCGATATTTATCTTGAAGCACATCCGTGTACTTCTGATCCATCTGCGCAATTTGCCGATAAAAGGCGGGCTGGCCGATCGGGCCCAACCAGGGCCTGCTATAGACATCAAGCGCTTCATCAGAGAGAGGGTTATGCGCTGCCGTCTGCAAATAGGCGTTCAGGATCGCGCGATGCATGTAGTCGGGCATCCCCGAAAAAGCGTTCTCATGCCTGCGGACGTGTTGGATCAAGGGCGATCCCCAAGGAGCCAGTGCAACGGCGTCAAATATCGTCAGCGAGGCGTAGCGCAGCCCGTCCAGGTAATACGCACGCAACGCGGTAGCACCGCCAAAATCGTGCGCCAACACATCAGGACGCTCAAGGCCCCATTCATTGAACAATGCTGAAAGCACCTTGTTCTGCACGCCGAGTGAGACATCCTGGTCTACTCGCATTTCGGATTGCCCATAGCCCACCAGGTCGAAGAAGTAGACGGTTCGGCGATCGACAAGCTGCGGCACGATCCTGCGCCATACCTGTGACGAAAATGGCGTTCCATGGATGGCGACAAGAGGTGGCCCCTTGCCACATTTCCCCCATCTGACAGCGCTGCCTTCGATCATCGACGTATTGGATAGATCCAGCATAGGCACCTCTCATATAGTCAGTTAGCTAATTGACGATATACTAGAGAGATGAACCGCTCAATGCAAGTTAAGGCAATGGCCAGCGAAGTCCGTATGTCGGTGTTGCGCCATTTAGCCGACGCGAAGAAACACTTCGGACATCAGTGGTCAGCAGACCCCGAGGAATTCGGGGTCTGCATGACATTGATCGCCGAAGCGATGGGCATATCGCAGCCGACTGTAAGCAGGCATCTAGATATCCTGAAGCAGGCGGGATTCATCATCGTTCGCAAGCATCAGAAATGGTCATACTGCAAAAGGAATGAAGCAGTGATCCAAGACTACCTGGCATGGTTGCAACAAGAATTGTCGACTCCAACATAGGTCCACTTCGCGCCGGAGACAGGCAACTGCAAGAGCCTCTCTGTGGCGCGTTGCGCGCTTTCAATGTCGTGCCCTAATCCCGCCGACAAGCAAGCTTTGGGCGCCTCCGGACGAACTCGAATGCGAAGAGTTCGTAGTGCGCCTCGTTACCGATGCGGCAATCACGTCGTTTGACGCCTGAGGAACCGTGCCATCGCGCGTCTTGAAAGACTGCTGTCGCGCAAGGCGACGGTCGACGCTGGGTCGAAAGCTCGCTTCCGACCTGCAAGGATCATGCAAAGAAAAGGCCGCTCGTGAAAGAGGGAAATAAAGTCGGTCGCAGACGCGCCTTGCAACCCCTTGATTTTGAAAGACCTCGAAAATTGGAAAACTTGGATCAAAGTCGGTCGCAGGAGGTTCGGGTTCGATAAATAAGGTCGCTAAGCTACGAAAAGGGCTGCCTTCCTCGTGGCTCACACAGCCTTAGTGCCAAGCGAAACAGCCGTGCACTCTTGGAGCGGGGTGACACGAGAAGCGGGCGGGGCGCCCCACACCGCCGTTGCAAGACAGCTATCGGCTAAAGCCAGTCGAGCGCCCTGCTGGCAAAATTCGGCCAGGAGCGGTCATCGGTAGACGGCCGCTCCTGACATCCGATGCGGTCGAACCCCGGTTTCGTGAGCCCATGGTTAGCCTGCGCAGTCGACGTGGCTCAGTCCTCACCTGCCTCACGCCGCCCTTCGCGCAGTTTCTTCCATAACGTTGTTCGCGAAATCCCGAGCAGTCTGGCGGCATTTCCCATGTGACCACCCGATTCAGAGATGGCCCGCTGAATGACGAGGTGTTCGGCGTTTAGGCGGCTGGAGGCCAAGTCCGGCTTGTCGGCCAGCTTGCGTTCGGGAAAGAGGTCGTTAGCATGAATTGGGCCACTGTCCGTCATCACGACTGCGCGAGCAATGCGATTTTTCAGTTCACGCACGTTACCCGGCCAAGCGTGGTGGAGCAAAGCTTGAAGGGCGTCGGGAGATAGCGATTCGCACTCGGGCAAATGCTTATTCAACATGGCACTTGCCAGACTAGGCAACGCGCCAGGTCTATGCCGCAGGGGTGGTACGGCAATTACCGCGACCGCTAGTCGAAAATACAGATCCGCTCGAACCTTGCCTTGCACCACCGCAGCCTTCAGGTCAGCGCAAGTGCTGCTCAGAATTCGGCAGCGCATCTGGCGGACGGAACTGTCGCCCAGGGGACGATACTGGGCGTCCTCCAATACCCCCAATAATGAGGCCTGCGCACGTGAAGGCAGTTCCGCCACCTCATCAAGGTAAAGCGTGCCACCGGCTGCCTGTGAAAAAAGGCCCTCGTGCGACGATCCAGCGCCGCTGAATGCGCCTTTGACATGACCGAACAATAAACTCTCGACAAGATCAGCCATCAGCGATGCGCAGTTGACGGCAATGAACGGACCATTGGAGTACGACGAGCGTGCGTGAATGTAGCGAGCCGCGCGATCTTTACCTGAGCCGGTTTCACCTTCAAGCAACACGGGCAACGAACTGGCCGCAAGCCGCTCAAGCTCCTGCGCCAACGGATAGGTTTCGTCGCTTAGTGCGAAGGGATTCTGCGAAACTTCGTCGAATTGGCCTGCCGGCTGAGTGGCGATGACCGATCGAATTCGCCGCACCAGTGCGTCGGTGTCGTAGGGCTTGGTAAGGTAATCGTTCGCGCCCGCTGATACCAGCCGCACGGCCTGAGCGATGTCGCCAAATGCCGTGGCAAACACCACTGTGGTGCTCGCCAAATGTGGAATCAGCCGCCGATACAGATCTTCTCCGGACCCGTCCGGGAGTCGAATGTCGGCCAGCACGAACGCAGGCCGCATACGCGTCCTGCGAAACAGTTCCACCGCCTGCGAGCAGCTTTGCACCCACTGAGCGGAAATACCTTCGAGCCGCAATCGTTGCAATAATGCACCGCCTTGAAGCTCGTCGTCTTCAATTAGCAAAACCTGCGTGTCGCTCATAGCTTTCCCTCCTTTCGACCACAGGGCAAACGCACAGAGATGCATGTGCCGTCTGACATGCGCGTGACGCGCAGGCGGCCTTGCATCGCTTTAATAAGATCGGCCACTATACTCAATCCCATTCCGTCTCCGTCGGGATGCCCCCCTGCCAACGTGTGTACCGCTGCTGGTGGCAAACCCTGTCCAGCGTCGACCACGTGCAACGCCAGAGCATCATTCCGCGCACGGGAAAAAACGGCGACAAGTCCGCCGGGGGGGGACGCCTGGACAGCATTTAGCACTAGGTTGAGCAACACTTGCCTGACGGCCCCGGCGGGTAACAGCAGTTGCTGGTTCTGCATGCCGTCGCAAAACATTTCGACTCGGACCCCAGCCCTGTCAGCTTGCGCCCCCACCATCAGACGGATATCAGCAATATCTTCTTCCCCGAGAGACGCGGTGCCCGGGCGGAAAGTGCGCAGACTAGCGTCGACAACGGCCTGAAGCGCCTCAACACCGCGTTCGATGAAGGCCAGCGACTCGGCGCGAACGTCGCGACGTTCGCCGAACTGCCTGAGCGTCTGGACGGCGGTACGCAGCCCTCCGAGCGGGTTGCGGACTTCATGAGCAAGCGCCGCAGACATTCGTCCCAACACCGCTTCACGCTCGATCCGCGCGTTGCGTTCTGCAAGCGCCTCGCGTTGCTGAACATTCTCGACCATCCAGTTGTATGCCGATAACAACTCGGTGATCTCGGGGTCGGTGGTATCAACCTGCAAGCTGCGCAAGCGATCTTCGGGCCTGGCGCGCAGCGCTTCGGTTAGTTGAATGATCGGACGCTGAAGCCGCCTGGCCATGCCAAAACAGACCGCCGCGCCTAGCAGGCCGATTGCCAATCCCACCATGCCCAGTTCCCACGCTAGCTCTTCACGTTGGCGAAGGAAATCACCGACATCAAGATTGGCCACCAACATTCCCAGAGCAGGCCGCTCGTCGTCCAACATGCGCCACGTCCAGACACCGTCCGCGGCTCGGGTGATGAGCGTCCCCGACAAACCTTCGAAAGACGCCAGCGGGATAGGTTCAACCTCGGGATAGCGCGCCACATGCGCCAGCAGACGATGACCATCCGTGACGACGGCGAGCGTTCGATCCACCACACCAAGGTGCGTATCCAGCGCTCGGTTAAGCACTTCGACCATCTGCTCCGCGTCTCCGCCTCGGACTGCTGGCAGGATAGCTGCTGAAAGGCCGTCCAAATACACCTGCCCCAGATTCGCGACCTGCCTGTCGAATTGTCGGGACACGCCGTGAAGCGCCAAAGAAATCAGCGCGGTGGAAATTACGAGGAATAGGAAGGAGACCGCGAGTGGAATCCGGGCGATGAGGGAAAAGCGAAACATGGCAGCGCATTTTGAACCACAGAATGGCGATTATGCCTCGGACGTATTGGCCCGCGTATTTGCAAACAATGGAAAGCAGAACGCACTCTGGCAAAAATCGTGCCCGCCGCCTTTCAGGCCATCATCAAGACCATGACGTTCAGTTTTGTAAACACACAGCTGGACCTTGTGTTCATTATTGTTCAACTGGACGAACCGATCCCGATCGACCCTCTGGTTTTCCCTGAGGATGCCCCTCGGCGCATGAAAGCAGAGTGCAAGGCGGTGTCCTTAAAGTCCCGCTCCTCCGGCATGCAATCGAACGCGGGCCGGATCATTTAGACAACAAATAGGGGAGCAAGCCGTGGGCAGCACCATATTTTCCAGGAAGCGCGATCTGTGGGGCGGTGCATTCATCGCCCTGTGCGGTGCGCTGACCATTCTTGAAGCAACGTCGTATGACATCGGAGAGCTTGCCCGGATGGGGCCCGGCTATTTCCCGTTGATGGTGGGCTGCTTTCTCGTCGCGCTGGGTATTTTGATTCCGCTCAGTCCAGATCCTGACGAAGTGCAGGACGAGCTCATTGAGGAGAAACTGCCCCAGCCCGCGCAGCGCGATCGCGTTCGCGGCATGGCTTGCATCGCCGGAGGGATTGCACTCTTCATCATTCTGGGCAGCTCCGTAGGATTTCTGCCTGCCACCTTCGCGCTCGTCTTTGTCTCGGCGCTAGGAGACACATCGAACTCCGTCAAGTCCGCCACCATTCTCGCGCTTGCAATGACCGCTTTTGGCGCGGTGGTTTTTTCGTGGGCGCTGCAATTGCAGTTCCCCATGCTGCGCTGGGGGTAAGAAATGGATCTCTTCGACAACGTATTGCATGGCTTCTCCGTCGCGTTGCAGTGGGAGAACCTCCTTTGGTCGCTATTTGGCGTCTTCATGGGCAACATGATCGGCGTCTTGCCCGGAATGGGCGTGCTGGCGGCGATTTCGATCCTCCTGCCTTTGACCTATGCGATGACGCCGGTCGCCGCGTTGATGATGCTGGCAGGCATTTACTACGGCGCGCAGTATGGTGGCGGCATCACGTGCATCTTGCTCAACCTGCCAGGGACACCGTCGCATGCTGTGACGTGCCTCGATGGCAATCCGCTGGCGCGGCAAGGCAGATCCGGGTCTGCGCTGTTCATGCTGGTCATGTCGTCTTTTGTAGGCGCCAGCGTGGGCATCATCATCATGATCCTGTTCTCGCCACTGCTGGTCGAAGTCGCATTTCAGTTCGGCCCAGCCGAGTATTTCGCAATGATGATGCTGGGTCTGTTCGCCGGCGCGACGTTGGCCAAAGGCTCTGCCATCAAAGGCATTGCGATGGTATTCCTCGGCTTGCTTCTGGGCGTGGTTGGTACGGACGTCAATACCGGCACCATCCGCTACGCGTTCGGCGTCATCGAGCTGAGCGATGGTGTGCAGCTCGTTGCCTTGGCGATGGGCCTGTTTGGACTAGCGGACTTCTTTGCCAACGTGAACCGCATCGGTAAGGCCACTACCGTTGGGGCAGGCCCAAAAATGTCCGTACGGCCCGAGCCAGGGGATATCAAGAAGTCGGTCATGCCTATCGCTCGCGGCAGCGCTATCGGTTCGGTGCTTGGCATCTTGCCCGGCACTGGAGCGACCATCGCGTCATTCATGTCTTACGCGGTTGAAAAACGCGTTTCCAAAACGCCCAACCGCTTTGGCAACGGCGCGATTGAAGGGGTGGCGGGTCCTGAAGCAGCGAACAACTCCGCGGCACAGACAAGTTTCATTCCCACCATGAGCCTGGGCATACCTGGCGATTCCGTTATGGCCTTGATGCTGGGCGCGTTGATCATCCACGGGATCCAGCCAGGTCCCCAGATGGTCACTGAACACGCGGATCTTTTCTGGGGACTTATCGCAAGCTTCTGGATCGGCAACATCATGCTGGTCGTCATGAACCTGCCATTGATCGGCATGTGGGCAAGACTGCTTAAGGTGCCTTACAAGTATCTCTTCCCATCCGCGCTGTTTTTTGTATGTGTCGGCGTCTACAGCACGAACAACAATCTGTTCGACGTAGGCATGGTCCTGGTGCTTGGTCTGGTGGGCTATCTGTTCCTGAAGCTGCGCTTCTCGCCCGCTCCGCTGTTGCTGGGCTTTGTCTTGGGCCCCATGGTCGAAGAAAACTTCCGCCGCGCACTGCTACTGTCGCGCGGCAGCATGAGCGTGTTCATTGAACGCCCGATCAGCGCTGGCTTTATCTACGCCATTCTCGCTCTTGCGATCTGGCTGGTTTTTTCCACCGTGCGTAACAGAAAGAAGGTTCGCGAGTTGGAGCGTATCCAAGCCGGGGGGTGATCCCGTAGCTATGTAGCGCTGAAAGGGGGCCGGCAGCCGTCGGTCCCCTTTTAGATCAATGGAGAGTGTCATGAGTATATTGGCGCGACACAACGGAGGGAATCGGCCACGCGGGACGGTATCGGTAGTGCGCCAGCTTCCCTTTGTGGAATTCATCGAATTGCTTGAATTCAGTCATCTACGCTTTGAGATGCCGAAGAAGGGGTCCACATCAACATTGGTCGGCTCGCAGGAATGGCTCCGTCAAATTGAGGATGATGTGGCCCAGCCGGGATCTGTTTATGTCTGCACCACGGTCGATGCGCTGCGTCAGGCGGTGCTGGCGCCCGAGAACGCCCAGCTGAAAATCGACATGCCGTCGGATAGCCGCGTGCGGCTGCGGGCACTGTCCCAGCGTCGCGGGCCGCTCGCATCGCGTCCATGCGTGCGTGTAGACTTGCAAGCACTGATTCGACGCGTGCTTGTGCCTGCCAGCGCTCCCGAACACCTTTTCGATCTGGTTAAGCACGTCGTCATGACGCGCGTGTGGGTGGAGGTCGCGCGCGTCTCATCCCCGCGAATCTAACTTGGGCCGTACTGCCCTCTAACTACAGGAACCGACAAGTGCCAGAGTCCAGTCTCGAAATCCTCGCCGCCGTAGTTTTTGCAATTGCCCTTATACATACTTTTTCGGCGCCGCTGTTTTTGCGTCTGGCGCATCGAAGCAAACGTCATGGCGGTTTACTTCATTTGTTGGGAGAAGTCGAAGTCGTTTTTGGATTCTGGGCCGCGATATTGCTTGTCTTGATGGCGTTGGCGGCGTCAGGCGGCACGGCCCTCGCATATGCCGAATCCCGGAACTACACCGAGCCGGCATTTGTGTTCGTCGTAATGGTCATCGCAGCATCATTGCCGGTGCTAACTTTCGTCATGCGCCTAGTCGAACGCGTGGCGCGAGAGCTCCCCGTAAATGACCAGACAGCCAAGGCCTGGCTTTGCCTAGCTATGGTTCCACTCGCCGGCTCCCTTGTTACGGAGCCGGCCGCAATGACGATTGCCGCAATGATGCTGGCGCCGCAAGTTTTCCACCGCGAAATGCCGGAACGCTTGAAGTATTTGGCGCTGGGTGTCTTGTTTGTCAACATATCCATTGGGGGCACGCTGACATCGTATGCCGCACCGCCAGTTTTGATGGTCGCGTCAACGTGGGGCTGGGACAGCGCTTTCATGTTTAAGACATTCGGCTGGAAAGCCGCGCTAGCCGTGCTGGTCAACGCCACGCTGGTGACATTGTTCCTTCGGCCCCACCTGCGTTCGGGAGATGTACTTTCTCTGAAGAAGTCCGCTGTGCCGATGTCTCCCCTCGTCATTGCGGTGCATCTATTTTTTTTGGCGGCGGTGGTTCTCAGCGCACATCACCCCATAATTTTTCTGGGGCTGTTCCTCTTTTTCATTGGCTATACGCAAGCGTACAAAGTACATCAAAGCCCGCTCATCATCAAAGAAGCCTTGTTGGTCGGCTTCTTCCTCGCTGGCTTGGTTGTCCTGGGTGGCATGCAGCAATGGTGGTTACAGCCTATCGTCGGCAGCCTCGAGCCTAACGTGCTGTTCGTCGGCGCTCTGGCGCTCACCGCTATCACCGACAATGCCGCGCTGACGTACCTGGGATCGCTCATCGACGGGATTTCGACTCAGGCACAGTACATGCTGGTGGCTGGCGCCGTGGCTGGCGGCGGCCTGACCGTTATTGCCAATGCGCCCAACCCTGCGGGCGTCGCTTTGCTTCGTGGGAGTTTCGCGAACGGCGCAGTGAGCATGCTTGGTCTTTTGTCAGGCGCGCTGATACCCACAGTGATCGCAGCGGCGTTTTTGTTCTTCTTCTGAAGCGGTCCCGCGGCGCCACCGGCACAGCAAGCGCTGCGGTAGGCTTTGCGCCACGCGTGGGCGCTGTCCTTCGATGTTCGCTTCAAAGGACCTCATCACGATCTGAGGTGTGCGAAAGGCCGCCGCCTAGAACCCGCTTACAAGATATCGAGTTCCCGAACCCAATCAACCGAACGACCGCAATGGGCCGGAATCGGCCCGTCGCGTGCCGCTTGCAGAGGGTGTGATGCGCAGACTGCCCCGCATGGCTTTTTTCAGAAGCCTGGCATGGCAGAACATCCGCTGCGTGGGCAGGTGCTTTTTTTGCTCCTATCGCAGTACCCCGCGGGTCTGAACCAACAGTGATCGATAGATCGTCTCGTGCGAAACAAACACGGTCTTTCCGCCAGGGGATCGAGGTTTCAGCCATCCCGATATCTGTTCGGGGGACCAGTCCGCCTCCAACAAGCGTATCACGACATTGCGCAGCTCCGGCTCCCGAGTGAGCAAGTACGGCTTCGGTCGCCGAGCGCGTTTCAGGAACTGCTTTTCAGCATCGTATGCCCGATACTTCCCTGGGCCACCATGGCGGCCAACCTCTCTCGAGATCGTTGAGGCTGAGCGACCCAGCGCACGACCAATGGCTCGATAACTGGCACCACTGGCGAGCCGTCGAGAGATCGACTCGCACTCTTGTGCGGACAGGCATTCGGCACGGCGTGTTCGGGGACGAGGCGCGATGCCTCCGTGGTACAGAAAAAATCAAATAAGGTGTTGCACTGACCGTCTGAAATTTCGACGCCCGCCATCAGCGCACTCAAACCAGGGACCTTTTTTGAGAACACTGCTGGAAGAGTAAGCAGATGATCCATTCACCAGGCTCGCCAGAGACATCACGAATAGCGGACAACTACCAATGCGCCATCCTTCAGCATGTTGCCACCACACCTCGGTCGGCAATCAAGGGACTCCACAACGGCATGCGAGAACCACGGCGGCCAGACGACCATAGAGATCTGCTCTTGAATTCATGAATGGACTTCATAGCTGCATGCCAACTTCCCCACCTTATCACTACGCCGCACGCGCTCTATAGTTTTATGCGGGTCAAATTGACTGTCATGAAGCCCGAGATTTTGCAGTGCTCCGCCGACAGGCAGCCAGATGCAAAACCAATTCTAGGCGGTCGGCGCCGACCAGCTTGGCTGACGCGACTCATTTCTTGACGCCGCGCAGATCACCGCACAGGGGCTGTAGCGAGCCATGTTCACTCTCATGCAATGAAAGGAATAGCCATGGAACTCAAACGCGCTGGTTCTCAACCTTCCACAAGAGGGCCTGCCGAGTGGTTCACGGGGACGGTTCGCATTGACCCCCTGAACAGCGCTCCGGCGCCTGCTCGTGTTTCTTGCGCAGCCGTGACTTTTGAGCCCGGTGCGCGCACGGCGTGGCACACCCATCCGTTGGGACAAACACTGATCGTCACCGCTGGCTGCGGTTGGACGCAGTGCGAAGGCGAATCTATCGTCGAGATCCGCGCCGGCGATGTCATCTGGTGCCCGCCGGGTCATCGGCATTGGCACGGTGCGTCGCCGACCACAGCCATGACCCATATCGCCATTCAGGAAGCACTCGATGGCAAGAACGTCGAATGGATGGAACACGTCACCGACGCGCAATACCTTGCTGGCCCGCCCAAAGGCTGAGCCGCCTCACTTTAAGGAAAGGACACCCATGTACTCGTTCCACCGCACTATGCGCGAATCCCGTGCAACCCAATCCGATAGGCACAGGAAAGCGCCTCTTCGCCCTGCCGTGTTGGCGGTGACCCTCGGTCTGGTCGCGGCACTGAGCCAAGCAACCCATGCACAGGAGGCCAAGCAAATGAATCAAGTTTCCGCTGGCGCGCCCAGCGCCGCCGAATCCCTTACGGTCCGTCAACAAGCCATCGTACCCATCGGAGCGTTTGCGGCTGCAGGTGACATGGCCAAGCTGAACGCCGCCCTGAATCAGGGGCTGGACGCTGGCATGACGATCAGCGACACCAAGGAAATCCTGGTGCAGCTCTACGCCTACGCCGGCTTTCCGCGCAGCCTCAACGCGCTGGGCGAACTGATGAAGGTGCTGGAAATACGCAAGCAGCGCGGCATCCAGGATGCACCCGGTCGTGAACCCAGCCGTCCCATCCCGAAGGGCGACGCGCTCCTGGCTACGGGAAAGGCCAACCAGACCAAGCTATCGGGCGGGCCTGTGGAAGGTCCATTGTTCGACTTCGCCCCCGTGGCGAACGAATATCTGCGCACCCATCTTTTCGGTGACATCTTCGAGCGCGACAACCTCGACTGGCAAAGCCGAGAACTGGCCACCGTGAGTATGCTGTCGGCGCTGCCCGGCGCCGAGCCGCAGTTGCAGGCGCACATGAAGATCAGCCTGAATACGGGCCTCACTGCGACGCAGTTGCGTCAGCTTACCCACGTGCTCGGCGAGCGCGCGGATGCCGATATGGCTCGCCGTGCGAACGAGGCGCTGGAGCGACAATTGGCTACCAAGGCGGCAAAGTGAGCATTGCCGCCACACATGACGCCAAGTTGACTCCGCGGCTCGGTTCAACCTCCGTCGCGACCAAGGTCACGCCTGGCCGCACTGCCACAAGCGAACGATGCGCCATCAAGACGGCCTTGTCATATGCCATCTGACGCCGCCGTTGCCTCCACACACATGCAGGGCGGTTCAGCAAAAGACACGCGACGCCGCGCGCAGGCGACCCTGATTGCGGCGCTTCTGGGGTTCTTCGTGATCACGCTGGACGCGGTGGTGGTCAACGTCGCGCTGCCGACGCTCGCCCACGATCTGGGTGCCAGTGTGGACGGCCTGCAGTGGGTGGTGGATGGCTACACCCTGATGTTCGGCGCGCTGCTGCTGTCGGCCGGGGCGCTGGTTGACCGCATTGGCGCGCGGCGGGCGTTCGGCATGGGACTGGTGGTGTTCGTCCTGGCATCGATGGCTTGTGGATGGGCCCCGTCGTTGGCGGTGCTGGTGGCAGCGCGCCTGGCGCAAGGTGTCGGCGCCGCGGCCATGATGCCGGCCTCCATGGCGCTGATCCGCCAGGCGTATCCCGACCCGATCCGGCGCGGGCACGCGGTGGCGCTGTGGGCCATGGGCGGCTCCGTGGCGGCCACGTCCGGCCCGGTCATCGGCGGATGGCTGGTTTCGCTGGATTGGCGCTGGATCTTCTTCGTCAACCTACCTGTCGGCCTGTTGACCCTGGCGTTTCTTGCGCGTACGCCTGCTTCACCACGCCGTCCCGCGCCTTTCGACGCGGTGGGGCAGGTGATGGCCATAGTCGCCATGGGAGCGCTGATCTACGGGGCGATCGAGGCGGGCGTACAAGGGCCGGGCGCAATGCCGGTGCTGGCGGCCTTTGCAATGGCGCTGGTTGCGCTGGCAGCTTTCGCATGGTCGCAACTCCGCCGGGCGAATCCCATGGTGCCGCCGGGGCTGCTGGCGCCGCGCAATGCTCGGATTTCGATGGTCGTCGGCTTTACGTTCATGGTCGGCTACTTCGGCCTGCCATTCGTGATAAGCCTGTATCTGCAGCAGCAGCGGGGCCTCTCGGCGCCGGAAACCGGCGTGGCCTTCCTGCCGATGATGTTGATTGGGCTTGTGCTGACGCCGTTCAGTGCGCGCCTGGTACGGCGCTTCAGCGCGCGGACGATGATCGTGAGTGGTCTAGTGAGCATGGCAGCCGGGTTGGCGGCGGTGGCGCTGCTTCCGCCCACCGCGCCCGTGGTGTGGATCGCCGCGCTGATGGTGCTGGTCGGCTTGGCAGGTCCATTCGTCGCCCCGCCGGTGACGGCCGTGCTGTTGTCTAGCGTGCCAGGTGCGTTGGCGGGGACGGCCAGCGGCGTGTTCAACACATGCCGGCAAGTGGGAGGTGCGCTTGCCGTGGCGGTGTTCGGAGCACTTCTGTCGCAGGCATCCAGTTTCACGGCGGGCATGCGCATCAGTCTGTTAGTGGCAGCCGGTATTGCGCTGGTCACTGCGGTGATGGCATTTGGGCTTCACTCTTCAGGAACACCTGAGTTCAATGGATAACCAGCAATTTTTTGACTAACCTACCTCTCAATCGCCGCGGTGCTTACCTGTCGTGCGGCCATAACCACTTGGAAACCTTCCTTGTTTGGCCGAGATGGGCAAAGCCGCGACAGCACAATTTCATGCTTTGCGAGTCGGGGGAAGATTGCTCGACATCCTTTTCATGAAGCGATTTCATAGCTGCATCCCGGTTATGGGTATTTATCAATAAGCGAAGTCGTACTTAAATCTCACCATGTCGAATCGAGATTGGAGTACTGATATGAGTGATTCATTTGCAGGCAAGGTAGCCCTAGTTACGGGCGCCGCTTCGGGCATGGGCCTGGCGACCGCCAAGGCGTTCGCATCGGCGGGCGCAGCGGTCGTGCTGGCCGACGTGAACGAGGCGGCAGTTCGCGCGGCTGCCGATGAGCTGGCAGCGGGTGGCGCTCAGACGCTTGCCGTGCGCTGCGACGTGGCCGACGAGGCGCAGGTCAAGTCCATGGTTGAGCAAGCCGTGACCAAGTTCGGACGCCTGGATGCGGCCTTCAACAACGCTGGCGTGCAAAGCCCGCCCGTGGAGGTCGCCGACATGGATGGGGAAGAGTTTGATCGCGTCAACAGTATCAACCTGCGCGGCGTGTGGAACTGCATGAAGTACGAGCTGATCCAGATGCGTAAACAAGGCAGTGGTGCAATCGTCAACTGCTCCTCCCTGGGAGGGCTGGTGGGTGTCGCGGGGCGGTCGGCGTATCACGCAACCAAGCACGGCGTACTCGGCCTGACCAAAAGCGCGGCGCTTGACTACGCCGCGCGTGGCATCCGCATCAATGCCGTGTGCCCCGGAATCATCAGCACGCCGATGCTCGACAGCATGATTTCTGGCGGCGAGGATGATCTGATCAAGGAAATGCTCAAGGAGCAGCCGATCGGCCGCCTGGGCAAGCCCGAGGAAATTGCCTCTGCCGTACTCTGGCTGTGCGGTCCGGGTTCGACCTTCGTGATCGGCCATGCGCTGGCCGTCGATGGCGGCTACACCGCGCGCTAGGCAATACAGGAGTACTCATGTCCGAACCCAAAGGCTCCATGCCTGGAATCATGGATGGCGAGGGCGTCGCCGATGCGGGTCGCCGCGACATTCTGAAAGCTGGGGCGACGGTGGCCATCGGCGCGGCCATGCCCGCGCTGATGGCCACCGCGAACGCCCAGGCCCAGCCCTCGCACGTCGGGGCAAAGACGCTGATCATTGCCTCCCATCCTTATCCCGACCGTTCTGTCGTCAACAAGGCGTTGTGGGAGGTGGCTCAGAAAGCAAACGGCGCGATGTTCAGGAACCTGGAGTCCGTCTACGGCGATAACATGCGCGGCTTTGACCGCGCGGCGGAGCGCAAACTCTACGAGCAGATGGAGCGGCTGGTGTTCATTTTCCCGATCCATTGGTTCAACCTCACGCCCATGCTCAAGGCCTACATGAACGAGGTTTGGGGATCGGGCCCACCGCCTGAACTCAGGGGCAAGGAGCTGTTCGTCGTGACCACGACAGCCGGCCCGGAAGATGCCTACTCTCCTAAGGGACGCCTGGGCTTCACTATCGACGAGGTACTGACTCCGCTTCGTGCCAGTGCGAAATACACGGGCATGACGTTCGCCAAGCCGCTGTGCTTTTTCGCCGCCTCCGGCAATACCTCGGCGCTGCGTGAGTATCAGCAAGCCCTGACTGCAAGGCTCTGACAGCAAGGTTGCACAAAAAATCCGTGATGACCGATACTTGGGGTATACGAAAAGTCACAGGTCCATGCCCGATGACGGTGCCGCGAAATCAGGCGCATACAGCGCCCTTGCTCACAGGCGAAGCGGGCCAGGCGCACGACGGGTCTAGGTCGACAACGGCGCCTTGGCTGAACGTCGAATGCCGAAAACGATGTACGCCCATAACTTGGCAAGGTACCAGGCAAGTTTGAGATCCCATCGCGGCTTTCGCTAGTGGCCAGAATTACTTCGTAGTCCTTTGAGCGAGCATCGACCTCGCGTCCACGGTGTTTCGCCAGCACATCAGGCGAGCCACTGAGCCCTTGTCACGTCCTATGGAGCTGCCATGAAAGTCGAAGGCCAATGTCATTGCGGTGCCATCACCTACGAAGCGGAGGTGGAGCCCGGAACCGTCATGATCTGCAACTGTGCGGATTGCCAAATGCAGTCGGGCTCGGCGTTCCGAATGAACATCCCAGCGCCTGCGGAGACATTTCGCCTCACCAGTGGAAGTCCGAAGAAATACCTCAAGGTCGGAGACAGCGGCGCCAAGCGCATCCACGGCTTTTGCGGTGATTGTGGCGGGCCGGTGTACTCATTAGCGGCCGAGAATCCTGCAACCTACTCTTTACGAGTCGGCGCGCTCAAACAGCGCTACGATTTAGGGCAACCCATACGACAAATCTGGACCGGGAGACGGTATCCGTGGCTCCCACGCCTGGAGGGTACGGAGGAATTTGCAGGACAGCCATGACGCGCTTGGCGGCCCGTCCAGGCTTCGAGGCACTGCACGAGTTCGGCCTGTAGTGCAGGATCCACCAGCGCGGCTTTACCACGCATAGGCTTGGGGCGACTCACCGCCCGGCCCAGGCCAGATGTCATCCAGGCAGCGCAGCGTATCGTCGGAGAACGAGATCTCCAGCGCCTGAAGTGCCTGCCGGAGTTGCTCGACGGTCCGGGGACCGACGATTGGGGCGGTCACGTCCGGATTGTTGAGCAGCCACGCCAATGCAATCACGGCGGGGGCTTCCCCGAGATCGCCGCACAGCGCTTCGTAGGCCTGAAGCTGCGTCTCGTGCCGTGCCAACGTGGTTCGGACAAGCCTTGCACGGCGGCCCTCCACGGCTTGCTTCTCCTGCATGCCGGCCAGCAGCCCGCGACCCAAGGGGCTCCAAGGCAGAAGGCCCACCCCCAGATGCCGGCAGGCCGGAATCACCTCCAGCTCGACGGTGCGCGTGCTCAGGTTGTATAGGCTCTGCTCGGACACCAACCCCATGAAATGCCGCGACTGAGCCGCCGCCTGGGCCGTGGCAATGTCCCAGCCAGCGAAGTTGCTGCTGCCGACGTACAGCACCTTGCCTTGCTGGACCAGCAGTTCCATCGCCTGCCAGACCTCGTCCCAGGGCGTGTGCCGGTCGATGTGATGCATCTGGTACAGGTCGATGTGGTCGGTTTGCAGGCGGCGCAGGCTATCCTCGCACGCTTTCCTGATGTGGTATGCGGACAGCCGGCGGTCATTGGGCCCCAGCCCCATGGGCTGGTAGACCTTGGTGGCCAGCACGATGCCGTCGCGCCGCGTGCTGTCCTGCGCCAGCCAGCGCCCGATGATTTCCTCTGAGATGCCGAAGCCCTTATCCATGTCCGGCGTCTGCGGGCCGCCATAGACGTCGGCGGTGTCGAAGAAGTTGATGCCTGATTCGACCGCGACGTCCATGATGTGGTGGGCTGCCGCTTCGTCCGTCACATCGCCGAAGTTCATGGTGCCGAGACACAGGCGGCTGACTTTGAGGCCAGAACGCCCGAGATGTGCATATTGCATATACGTGCTCCTTTAGCATGTCCAACACGGCCTTGTCTTCAGCAGGCCGCTGCGGCCTCCCGCTGCTCTCTGCTGATTCCCAGCGGATGGGATCAGGCGGGATCGCGCGGAAGCACCCTCACCGTCGCCGCCCGCGCACGGTCGCTGATCATCGGCCGCAGGTACTGGCTGGTGGAATACTTGGCCCGGTATGCGGAGTCGATCGCGTCGTTGGTGGGGCCGGCGACCGGCTCGAACGTGACGTCGATCACCGATCCTGCCGCCGAAATGCGGCCTGCCCGCTGCTTGATTGCGGCCTGGTACCAGCGAGAGGCCGTGCCGCTATAGCCACGCACGTACAGTTCGCCGTCCACCTGCACGCACCAGATCCAGGTTGGTGTGCCGTAGGTTTTGCCATCGTTGCGCAACGGCGAGATTTTCAGGTCGTCCGCATCCACGATGCGGTCGAGTTGTTCTTGATTCCACATGCTCGTTCTCCGGAATATAGATGCCGGCGCCGGAGCGGCGCAGCCGATGCCTGGTACGAAGCTGGCCGACAGCTCTGCCTATTTACTGCGTTGCCTTTCGGATGGTGACCTTGAGAGGCCCCGGCCGGCGCATGATCTCGACGCCCGAGTCCAGCGAGCCGAGCTTCACCAGTCCGCTGGCGTGTCGGAAGTCCTTGTAAAAAATCGCCAGGTTGCCCCAGGGCGAGTAGTAGGTCAGGTCGCCTGCCTTGGCGGCTGTCCCCGCAGGCGCGTCCTTGGTGGACAACCTCCGAGGCAGGTCGCTAACCTTCTCCGTTGCGGCGTAATCGTCCAGCGTCAGCGACAACGGCAGCAGGGAGGCGAAGTCCCGGGAGCTGTCGTTATCGTCCAAGGTGGCAGTGAGGGTGGTTCCTTCGATGTCGATGCTGATCTGCATGGCGCGATGTTGTTCCTGTGTCGAGGACCTCCTTGAAGAAGGGCTGGAGGCATCGCCCGCTATGGCGCCGGTGGCCACCGACAACGCGGCGGCGCACAGCACGCCCAATCCAAGCCATCTGGCGTTCCTGCGTACCACCCGATCGCCCGAAAGGGTGCCAAGCTCCCCACGTGCAACGCGGGCCACAGGGTGCAGAGTTGTCCTTCGCATCACGCCGCCTTGCGCGCATCCGCCGACAGCGACGACATGTCGATGACGAAGCGATAGTGGACGTCGGAGCGTTCCATGCGCTCGAAGGCTTCGTTGATCTCGTCCATGCGGATCATTTCGCATTCGGGCAGGATGTTCCGCTTGGCGCAGAATTCGAGCATCTCCTGCGTTTCGCGGATGCCGCCAATCAGAGAGCCCGCCACGCGGCGACGTCCCATGATGAGCGGCACAGAAGTCGTCTGCGGAATGCCCCCGATCTGGCCGACCAGTGTCAGCGTGCCATCCACATCCAGCAACGGCAGGTAGGGCGTGAGGTCGTGCTCCACTGGCACCGTGTCGATGATGAGGTCGAAACGCGACTGCGCCGCGCTCATTGCCGCCGGATCGGCCGAGACGATGAATTCGTGGGCACCCAGCGCCTTGGCATCCACGGCCTTGGCGTCGGTTCGGCCCAGTACCGTGACGTGCGCCCCCATGCCGGCTGCGAGCTTGACCGCCATGTGACCCAGGCCGCCCAATCCGATCACCGCTACCCGGCTGCCATGCTGGATATTCCAGGTCCGCAGCGGCGAGTACGTGGTGATGCCCGCGCACAGCAGCGGCGCCACCCGCGACAGATCCAGCCCTTCGGGGATGGACAGCACAAACTCCTCACGCACGATGAGGTGCTTGGCGTAGCCACCTTGGGTAGCATCGCCTGTGATGCGATCCAGGCCCGAGTAAGTGCCGACCAAGCCCTCACGGCAAAACTGTTCATGTCCCTCGTCGCATTGGTCACAATGCTGACAAGAATCCACCATGCAGCCCACGGCGACGTGATCGCCAACGCGGAACTTGCTGACGCCGGCGCCAACCTGGGTGACGCGGCCCACGATCTCGTGGCCGGGCACGATCGGATACAGCGTGCCGCCCCAATCGTTGCGGGCGGTATGCAGGTCAGAGTGGCACACGCCGCAATAGAGAACCTCCATCGCAACGTCGTTGTTCCGCAGTTCGCGCCGCTCGAACTCGAACAGCGCCAGCGGGGTGTCCGCGCTATGCGCGGCGTAGCCTACGGTCTTCATCATCAACTCACATTCTTTGTTGTCTTCCCTGCAATGGCTCTGCCAACCAGAGCCGCCGACAGGGCCATTGCGGAAACCGGATCAGATCGCCTCGGTGCCTCGATCGGGTATGCCAAAGTCATCGGTGTTCATCCGACCCGACGCCCCTCCACTGGATAGCCAGGATCGGTGTAGCCCGGCGTCGAGGCATGGCCGGGCGGCACCAGCGCATCGACGAAACGCTCGTCGTCCGCGGTGAGCTGCACCGTCAGGGCTTCGAGGTAGCTGTCCCACTGCGCCTCGGTACGGGGGCCGGCGATGGTGGAGCTGACCAGACGGTTGTTCAGCACCCAGGCCAGGGCGAAGGCGATCGAGGTCGTGTCGTGCTCGACAGCGCGTGCCGCGATGGCCTGGGCGACCTTCAGCGATTCAGGCCGCCACTCGGTCTGCTGCATGCGCTTGTCGCCACGGCCGGCACGGCTGTCGGATGGCGGCGGCGCGTCCACGGCGTACTTGCCCGAGAGCACGCCGCGCGCCAGCGGGCTGTAAGAAACGACACCCAGGCCGTAGTGGCCCGCGGCGGGCAATTGCTCGACTTCGGCCGTGCGATCGACGATGTTGTAGAGCGGCTCGCTGGCGACCGGACGGTCGATGCCGAGCTGGTCGGCGATGCGCGCCACTTCGGCAATGCGCCAGCCGCGGAAATTGGACAGGCCGAAGTACCGCACCTTGCCCTGGCGGATCAGGTCGCCCACGGCGCGTACGCTTTCTTCGAGCGGCAGGCCCGGGATTGCGCGATGGAAATACAGCAGGTCGATGTAGTCGGAGCCCAAGCGCTTGAGGCTGGCCTCCACCGATTGGTAGATCCAGCGGCGCGACTGGCCTTGCTCGTTCGGGCCGGCCGTACCCGACGCCGGGAAGCCGAACTTGGTGGCGACCACCCAGCGGTCGCGGTCGTCGGCGATGGCGCGTCCGATGATCTCCTCGGAGCGGCCGGCGTGATAGACGTCCGCGGTATCGATGAAGTTGACGCCCTGGTCGCCCGCCTTGGCGATGATGCGCTGCGACGTGGCCTCATCGGTTTCGCCGCCGAACATCATTGCGCCCAGGCACAAGGGTGAGACCTTCAGGGCGCTTTGGCCCAGGTAACGGTAATCCATGGTTCGATTGGCTCTCTCGTGATCAATAGGCTTGGCTGGTCGGACGGAACAGCACTTCGTTGATGTCCACGTCCTCGGGCTGGCTCATCGCGAACGCGACGACGCGCGCGAACGATTCGGCCGGGATGGCCTGCTCGTAGGTCTTGCGCATGCCGGCGGCCACGTCCGAGTCGGTGATGCTGTCGATCAGCTCCGTAGCCACTGCGCCGGGCGAAACGATGGTGGTGCGGATGTTGTAGGGTTTGACCTCTTGGCGCAGGCCTTCGGAGATCACCCGCACCGCGTGCTTGGTGGCCGCATAGACCGTGCCGCCGGGGCCGACCTTGTGGCCGGCCACCGAGGCCACGTTGATGAAGTGCCCGCTCTTCTGGGCCTGCATCACCGGCAGCGCGGCGGCCACGCCGTACAGCACGCCCTTGATGTTCACGTCGATCATGCGGTCCCACTCGTCCACGTGGAGTTTTTCCAGCATCGCGCTGGGCATCAGGCCCGCGTTGTTGAGCATCACGTCCACGCGGCCGTGGAGCTGCACTGCGCGATCGACGAGGCGCTGCACCTGCGCGCGGTCAGTCACGTCGGTCTGCACGACGGCCTGATCGTCCAGCTTGAGTTCGCGCGCCAATGCCTGCAACCTGTCGATTCGCCGCGCGCCCAAGACCAGCTTGGCCCCTTGCCGGGCCAGCAACCGGGCGGTGGCCTCGCCCAGGCCGCTGCTTGCGCCGGTGATGACGACTACCCTGCCTTCGATGTTCTGTGTCATGTGATTTTTTCCTTTCTGAAATACGTTTTGCAGCACTGCGCGCGCAGCACCAAACCCATGCCTATAGACATTCCACTGGAGATGACCGATGGCAGTGCGCTCTCCAGCCGGGCGATGCTTCCAATATCCAAGCGCAAGCGCCTAGCTTTCAACAGCTTCGCAGGCCTGCTTCCGATGGGTCAATTTGAATACGACTGCGCACATTGATAAATAGGCCTTTGACGAATGTAGCCATGAGCCGTTTTCATAAAACTGCATATTGGCAGCTAAATTGACAGCAGTGTTACACCGCTATTCTTCGATCCTTCGCCACACTGGATTGATGAAATTCCTTCATGGCCGCTTGCGGACTCACCCGCTTAATCCCACGGCAGGCCTCTGATACAAACATGGATCGGGCCGCCTTTTTGATGACGGGATACGTCTGTCATCCAGCCTCACCTTGCGATTACGCGTAGGCGAGTAACCAAAGCCGCCGCTCTTGCAGTGGGTTCCGCCGCCGAAAAACGGGTACACGGCGGGCAGTCCCCTGACCCTCCAACCTCAACCACCTCGCGGGGCAACCTATGAAAAAGACGCTTGCAGCAATTTCCCTATTCGCACTCCTGGGCGCTGGCACTGTGCATGCACAGAACATCCAGATCACGCCCAACGGCACCAATCCGTCGAGCATCGGAGACAAGAAGTACTTCTCCGGCCACGCCGTCGTCGACCCGCTCTTTCCCGCTACCGCGGAGTCGCACGCCACGTTCGGCGAGGTGATCTTCGCACCGGGGGCACGCACGGCCTGGCACACCCATCCTGCCGGTCAGATGCTCATCGTCACCGGCGGCCAAGGCTGGGTCCAGCAGGAAGGCCAGGCGCGCCGCGTGATCAACTCTGGCGATGTGGTATGGATTCCGGCCGGCGTCAAGCACTGGCACGGCGCGACCGACAAGACCGGCATGTCCCACATTGCTGTTTCCTATATGAAGGATGGCTCCAACGTCACCTGGCAAGAACTGGTCAGCGACAAGGACTACAGCGAGAAAAAGTAAGCCCGACCGCGGCTTGCATCCACGATGGGTTCGCCGCACGGGGCGTAAATGCCCCGCGGCGGGTTTCCCGCCATAAGACGAATGGAGCACTATGGAACGCAAGTATTTGCTCGCTGGTCTACTGACTAGCGTCTTGGTTGGTCAGGGCGCACTGGCACAAGGCAATGATCGCGTCGATTTCCCTGCAAACTACCGGCAAGGCGTTCACTACGCCACCGTCGAGCGCGGCGGCATTCGCGAGGAAATCTTCACCAGCCGGAATGCCATCAGCGCCGCCAAGAGCGGCAAGCCCCTGCCCAGCGGCACGGTCATCACCATGGAGGACTACCGCGAAGGCAAGCTGTTTCGCTACATCGTCATGGAAAAGCGCATTGGTTGGGGTGAGCGTTACCCCGAGGCCACGCGCAATGGCGATTGGGAGTTCCAAGCGTTTCATCCCGACCGTACGGTGAATCGTTCCGAAAACGTGTCACGCTGCATGGGCTGCCACAAGGGGCAGGCCAGCCGGGACTATGTGTTCACGCTCGACCGCATCAAGAGCGCGGCGGTCCGCCAATTGGAGAACGCGCTGCACCAGGCGCTGGCCCCCAGTCCGACCCGTGGGCACGGGCCGATGCTGGATCATGAGGTGATCGGCATGCTGGCCGCATCCGGCAACGATACACCTGCGGCGGCGACGGAGTAAGCGCCCCGTCCCCGCGAGAAACGCCTGGACAGGGAATGTCCGGTTAGGGCTGGTATCGCAGCGCTTCGGTCACCAGTTTCATCGCCTGCGATGGCTGCCGTCGGCTCGGGTAGTACAGATGGTAGCCCGACCACAAGGGACACCACTCCTCCAGAATGCGCACCAGGCGCCCCTTGGCGATGTGCGGCTGAGCCAGGATCTCCGGCACATAAGCCAGCCCCAGCCCGGCCAGCGCCCCGTCAAGCACTTCATAGATGCCGTTGAAGACCAGTTGCCCCTCGACACGGACGTTGAACTCCCGGCCGCCTTTTTTCTGGAATTCCCAGGCATAGAGGCCACCGTGCGTGGGCAGACGCAGGTTCACGCACCGATGATTGACCAGATCGTGCGGCGTCGCAGGCGGCGGATTCCTGGCGAAATACCCCTTTGTGCCGACCAGCGCAAAACGCTCGTCGGGACCGATCCGTACCGCGATCATGTCCTGCGCAAGTTGTTCGCCGAAGCGCACGCCCGCGTCGTAGCGATCGGCCGCGATGTCGGTGAGGCCGTAGTCGCAGATCAGTTCGATCTTGATATCCGGGTAGTCCACAAGAAATTTGGACAGCTTGGGCCAGAGGATGGTCCTGATCGCATAGTCGGTCGCGGTGATGCGCACGGTCCCGGTCGGTTGGTCTCGGAATTCGCTCAATGCCTGGACCTGTGCGTCGATCTCGGCCATCTGGGGCGAGATGTTCTGGTACAGGCGTTCACCTGCCTCGGTCGGTGACACGTTGCGGGTCGTGCGCGTCAGAAGCCGAATCCCCAAGCTGCTTTCCAGTGTTCGGATGGTGTGGCTCAGCGCTGACTGCGAAACGCCCAACTGCGCTGCCGCCCGCGTGAAACTGCCCTCGCGGGCAACGGTCACGAATGCGAGAAGTCCGCTGTAGTTGTCACGGGACATTCATGAAACTCCTTCATGGGTGCATGCCAATTTTACCAGCTTATCGGGTTTCCGCCTTTTTGCAACAATGTCAACAGCCAGCTTGCGTGCAGGATTTTCTGCTGTCAGACCTAGCCCCAACCCCACCATCGTCATCGCACCTTCGAACTGGGAAACCGCGCTCACGTCACGGAAGGGGATTGAAGATAACCGGCACTTCTTACCAAGGAAGATTTATGCGTCCGAAAGTCATTTGCCACATGATCGGCTCCATTGATGGCCGGCTTTTGTCAGGCCGATGGACTCCGCTGCCTGAAGGCGCGCAGCCGAATACGATTCTCAAAATCTATGAAGACGCCGCCAACCGATTGGGAGGGCAAGGCTGGATCGTTGGCCGCAAGACGATGTCCGAGATGGTCGGTGCGCCCTCGCCCCAACTCCATGAAGCGCCCGCCACCACACTGACGCGCAGCCCCCATGTCGGAAACCGGCAGGAGCGCACTCTTGCTGTCGCGGTCGATCCCAGCGGCAAGCTCCACTATGGAGTGGACCATATCGGGACGGATCATCTGGTGGCGATCTTAGGCGAACACGTGACCGACGAGTACCTGGGCCAACTGCGCGCAGATGGCGTGTCTTATCTGTTCGCAGGTGCCCAGGGGCAAGATCTGGCTGCCGCGATGGAAACGCTGGGCACCACGTTCGGCATCGACACGATCCTGCTGGAAGGCGGTGGCACCATCAACGGCGCTTTCCTCAAGGCCGACCTGATCGACGAGATCAGTCTGCTGGTGTATCCGGGCATCGACGGTCTTGCGGGCATCCCCAGTGTCTTCGAGTACCAAGGAAGCAGACACGACGCGCATCCCGCCGCAGGCCGGTCGCTGCGCTTGCTGTCCGTCGAAACGCTTGCCGCTGGGATCGTGTGGCTACGCTATGCGATCGATCGGAAGGCAAATGGTTGACTGCAATGACGCCGATGGATGCCTGAGGCTGTCTGCTATCTCACGGCCAGCGCCTGCCGGTGGCGGCCAGCCTTTGCGAACCGCGCCTGCATTTACGACACGACTCCCCTCTAGACACATCCCAATTTCGAGTGAACCAGCAGCCATGAGCAGACCCATTACCGACACCGCGAGCGTAGGGCATTCCACCGCTCGCCGAGAGTTCATCCACGCCGCAGTTCTTGCCGGAGCTGCAGCCTTGCTTGCCGGCACTCCCCGCTTTGCAACTGCATCTTCCACCACTGCCAAAAAGGTAAATCGCATGCAACTGACCCAAGAATGGGACAAGACCTTTCCCAAGAGCGACAAGATCGGTCACAAGAAGGTGACTTTCCAGAACCGCTACGGCATCACTTTGGCAGGAGACCTGTATCTGCCGAAGAATGCCATCGGCAAGCTGCCGGCCATTGCCATAAGCGGCCCGTTCGGCGCCGTGAAGGAACAGTCGTCCGGCCTGTACGCCCAGACGATGGCCGAGCGCGGCTTCGCTACGCTGGCCTTCGATCCGTCATACACAGGCGAGAGCGGCGGAGAGCCGCGGAACGTTGCCTCGCCGGACATCAACATCGAGGACTTCAGCGCGGCCGTCGATTATCTGGGGCTGCAATCGAACATTGATCGCCAGCGCATCGGCATTATTGGCATCTGCGGCTGGGGCGGCATGGCGCTGGGCGCTGCCGCTGTGGACAAGCGCATCAAGGCCGTCGCCACCAGCACCATGTATGACATGACCCGCGTCATGTCCAAGGGCTACAACGACAGCACGACGCCCGAGCAGCGCCTGCAAACCTTGGAGCAACTGAGCCAGCAGCGCTGGGCCGATGCGGAAAAGGGCACGCCCGCCTACGGCCCGGTGTCGCTCGAACTCAAGGGCGGTGAGCCGCAGTTCGTGGTCGAGTACGCGGCGTATTACAAGGACAAGAAGCGCGGCTTCCACCCCCGCGCCATCAACTCGAATGCAGCGTGGACCCTCACCACGCCGCTGTCGTTCATGAACCTGCCGATCTTGACCTACATCGCGGAAATCTCGCCGCGCCCGGCACTGCTCATCCACGGTGAAAAAGCGCACTCGCGCTACTTCAGCGAGACCGCTTACGCAGCGGCTGCGGAGCCCAAGGAACTCGTGATCATCCCCGGCGCCAACCACACCGATCTGTACGACCGCCTGGACGTCATCCCGTTCGACAAGCTGACGATGTTCTTCCAGAAACACCTGGCCTGAACGGGTGTCACATCCGACGGTCTGAACCCTTCAGCGTCTGAGCCATGGCCGCACCCATCCACTCAGATAGGTGCGGCATTCTTGCTGAACACGGAGCTGTGACGAAAGCGCGACTGATGGAGATGACTTTGCCGCAAATCAGTGGAGGACAATCTCGATGAAGAAAGTGGTCTTGTTGGGTGCCAATGGCCAATCCGCCAGAGCAATCGCGGTGCGGCTTTTGGAGCAGAGCGACATAGAGTTGACGCTCTTTGCGCGTAGTGCCAAGCACCTACGTGATTTCGAAAGTCAGCGCGTCCACATCGTGGAGGGCGATGCCCGGAACCTCGATTCCCTCAGAGCGGCGATCAAAGGACAGGACGTCGTGATCAGCGCGATGGGGGGCATGGATCTGGGCGACCTCACGGAAGGCGTCGTTCGGGTGATGGAGGAAGTAGGCGTTCGCCGCATCATCGCCATCAGCGCAGGGGGCATCTACGACGAGTTGCCCGAGCCGTTCAACACCTGGGACAAGGGCATGGTGGGCTACACCCGGCCGACCCATCTGAAGACAGCGCAGGTGATTGAGCAGTCCTCGCTGGACTACACCGTTCTGCGCCCTGTCTGGCTCACGGACAAGTCCATCGAGCAGGTCGAACTGACCCGGAAAGGTGAGATATTCAAGGGAACGGAGACCTCGCGCGCCAGCATCGGTCGCTTCGTGGCTGATCTCGTCAAGCAACCAGGGCGCCACATCAAGGCAGACCTAGGCATCAGCCAACCTCATACCGATGGCGACAGGCCCGCCGCCTACCGCTGAGCCGCATGGATCCGCAGCCGCAACGGACTCCCGTGATTAAGGACGAAATCCTCATCCCTCCGGCGCATCGCCTGGCGCGGGCGATGTGCGCCTGCCTAGCCGATGACTATCAGACACGCAGCCCGGTATCGATCCCGCTATCCGCGCAGGCCTTGCAGACCGCCGTTACCGAGTCTTGGTTTAAGCGCTACTCAAATACTACGGCCTCAATGGAAATCTAGTCCAACACTGACGCTCCAGCCCTCTCTCGCAAAGCGTTGAACGTCCGCATTCCGAGATTTTGACTGTCTGCATAGGCATAGGGGCGGAACCCGCCCGTGGCAACTGTCACTCCCTCCCAGAAACAGCCATTCGACGATACGAACCTGCTAGACTTCAAAGGGCCAATTCCTTGTCTGCTGCACGCAGTTCGATGACGTCACCAGCTATAGCTCAATGTCCCCACCACAGCGCGCCGGTTGCCGTAAAACACGGACTGATCGTAGAAACCCGGGGTGAAATAGCGCTTATCAAAGAGGTTGGTCGCACTAATCGAAGCGCGCAAGCCCTTGAGATCTTGACTCAACTGACCCAGGTCATATCGGACCACCGCATCAACCAGGGTGTACCCGCCGATCTTGATCGTATTGGCCGCGTTGTAGGACGACCCAACATACCGGATGCCGCTGCCCAGGCCCAGCCCGGCGAGCGGCCCGGTGCGTACGGTGTAGTCGACGAACAGGCCCGCCATGTGACGCGGCACCGACGCTGGGCGTAGGCCCTTCTTGCTAACGCCGGTGACGAGATTGGCATTGTCCTTGGTGATCTCGGCATCCAGATAGGTGTACGACGCCGCCACGTTCAGGCCCGCGGCCTGCGAGGTCTTCGCTTCCAACTCCAGCCCGCGCGAGCGCACCTCGCCGTCCTGCACCGAATAGCCGGAGTACACAGGGTCCGCGGTCGTGACGTTTTGCTGCGTCAACTGGAACAGAGACGCGGTGATCATGCTGTCGGAACCCGGGGGCTGGTACTTGATGCCGACTTCGTACTGCTTGCCCTTGGTCGGATCAAAATTGCCGCCTCCCCGTGCCGGTGCCATGGTGCCCGAGGCGGGCTGGAACGACGTGGAGTAGCTGACGTACGGTGCGATGCCGTTGTCGAAAAGATAGGTCAGTCCGCTACGGCCGGTGAAGGCTTCCGAGTTGACTGTGCTGGACGCATCGGACAGATAGTCGGATTCCTTGTTGGTGGCCCAGTCATAGCGGCCGCCCAGCGTCAGGATCCAGCGCTCATAGCGCAGTTGGTCCTGCGCATACAACCCGGTCTGATAGACCTGGCTCTTGCCGTCCACCGATTTGAAGCTGTTCCACGTGGTGGTATTGGTGTAGACGGGATTGAAGATGTCCACCGTGCCATTGGTGCCCCCGGTGCGGGATTCGCGGCCGGAATAGTACCCATAGTCCAGGCCCGCCAGAACGGTGTGCTGCACGGCGCCCGTCGAAATGCGGCCTTCGACATTGGTGTCGACCAGGAAGGTGTCGGTGCTTTTCGGGCGGTCCTGCATGCCGAACGTGTAGTAGCGTCCGGCGGTCAGTTGCGCGCTGTTGCGTGCGCCGCTGGACACGTAATCCACGTCGGCGTGCGTGTAGCGCGCCTTCTGACGCACGGTCCAGTTTTCCGTGGCGGCATGTTCGATTTCATAGCCGACCGAGGTGTTTTCGACCGTGTAGTGCGTCAGGTCGGGTTGCCCCAGGAAGACGTCCGACGGGAAGCGGCCAGCCGGGTTGTCATAGACGGTGCCGGTCAGCGGGAGGCTTTGTTCCGAACCGCCGCGCTTGGATTTCTGGTAGCTGGCGTAGACGGTGACGTTGGTCCGGTCGGTGGGACGCCATGTCAGCGACGGCGCCAGATAGAGCCGGTCGTCGGGCGAATGGTCGACCTGGGTGCCACTGTTGCGCGCCACGCCGGTGATGCGGTAAAGCCACTTGCCCTCCTGATCCATCGGACCTGCAAAGTCGAACGCGGCCTGGCGGCGGTCGAAATTCCCGCCCTGCAATTCGATTTCATGCAGCGGCGTTTCGGTCGGGCGCTTCGTCGTCATGTCGACCAGCCCGCCCGGGGCGATTTGCCCGTACAGCACGGACGACGGCCCCTTGATGACGTCGATCCGTTCCAGCCCGTAGGTCTCGATATCGATGTCGTACTGGTTAAACCCCGCGCGCAGGCCGTCCCGGAACGTCGAGAACAGGTTGAAGGCGCGGAAACCTCGAAGGTAGATGTCGGGCGCGCCCTGCCCGCCCGGATAGTCGATGGCGCGAATGCCGGGTGTGTACGCCACTGCGGAATTGAAGTTCTGCACGCCCCGCTGATCCATTTCTTCGCGACTGACGACGCTGATAGCTTGGGGAATCTCGATCAGGGGCGTATTGGTCTTGGTGCCGCCCGACGAACGCACCGCCACAAAGCCGTCGTCGGCCAGCCGTTCGGTGGAGCCGGTCACGGCGATGCTGGGGAGGGTGACCACGGATCCCGCTACGGGCAGAGCCTGCAGCGTGTAAGCGCCCTGCGCGCCGCGGACGGCCTCCAGTCCACTACCCGCCAGTGCGACCGCGAAGCCCGCATCCACCCCATACGCGCCATGCACGCCGGCAGAGGTCAAGCCGCGCGTTTGCGCGGCATCGAACGAGATGGCCACGCCGGCTGCGCTTGCATACTGGCTGATCACTTGGGCCAGCGGCCCGCCAGGGATGTCGAAGCGGCGGGCGGTGGACTCGGAGGCCATGACGGCGCCTTGCGCATGCAGCATCGGCGAGGCAAGCAGGGCCGACGCCATGAACAATAGCGCCAAATGGGACGGCAAGGCGCGCAGGCGCATGCCGCGGACGGAAATAGAGTGAACAGAGGGGTTGTACGACATGAAGTCTCTCAGGAAGACGTGAAATAAAGGTTCTGCCTGAGAGGACGAACGAAACGGCCCAAAGACGCAAATTCTTCAAAAATAAATTCGGACGGTTCCTGAGCTCGGCGTCCGCACGCTTCAACGCGCGACAAGCCGGGTCCAATAGCCCAGCACCCGCGCGGTCTTGACCGGAAAGCCCTGCGTCAACGCGGCCAGGGCCTGATCGGTGTTGTCCAGCGGAAAAGAGCCCGACACCAGCAGGTGGGCAACATCGGCGTCGCACGCCAGACCGCCGCGCCGATATCTGCCCAGCTCGGCCGCCAGTTGGCCCAGCGGCATGTCCAACGCGACGAGGTTGCCACTAGTCCATGCCGCGGTAGTGATGTCGTTTGGCTTGGGGGGGCGACGGTGTCTCGGCTGAACCGCGCCTGCTGGCCAGCATGCAGGACGACGGCCCCCTGCCCTTGTACGGGCTCAATGCGGACCGACTTTTCCAGGACGGCCACGCGCGTCCAGCCATCTTCGGTCTTGACCGTGTAACGCGTGCCTAGCGCGGTGGCCGTGCCCTGGCGCGTTCGTACGAGGAAGGGGCGCGGCGTGGCGGCGGGGTCGGGATGCGTGGATACCAGAATGGCGCCCGATCGCAGGTCCAGGATGCGCGCCTGGGCGTCGAACGTGACGTCGACGGCGGTATCGGTGTCCATCAGCATGGACGAGCCGTCCGCAAGCTTGATGTTGCGCCGTTCGCCGACGGCGCTGTGGTAGTCGGCAGCCCAGCCTTCCCACGGCAGGGTGCGCCATCCCAGCCAGGAGGCGGCGCCGGCGCCTGCCACGAGGCCGATGGTACGCAACACTGCGCGGCGCGACGCCTTGGCCGGCGCCAGCGTGGGGCGGGCGATGCTGCCTGGCAGGCGGCCCATCTGGCGGCAGACCTGCTCGACCTTGCCCCACGCGGCGCGGTGGGCGGCGTCGCTGGCGAGCCAGAGGCTCCAGGCGTGGCGATCGTTGGCGGTAGTGGCTTCCGAACTAAGGCGCGCGTACCAGGTGGCGGCCTCCTTGATGGCGCGCAGATCCCGCGCGCTGAGCGGTGTCTCCGTAGACATCGGCGTGCCGCTCACGGCAAGAGCAGGCAGCAATGCGCCATGGCGCGCGCCAGATAATTGTCCACGCTGCGACGCGATATCCCCAGACGGCGGGCAATCTCAGCATAGGGAAGGTCTTCGCACTGCGCCATCAAGAAGGCCTGCTTGACCTTTAAGCCGAGTCCGTCGAGCATGGCGTCAATCTCGATCAAGGCGCTACGCAACACGGCCTGCGTTTCGAGCGAAGGCACCTCCTGCGGTGGGAGTGCGGCCAAAACCTCGAGATAGGTCCGCTCCAGCGTTTGGCGCCGGAAGAAATCGATCATCAGGCTTTTGGCAATGGTCGCCAGATAGGCGCGCGGTTCCCGAATCTCAGCGGCCGGGTCGGCGTTGGCCGCGCCGCATCGCCCTGTATGCGTCTTCAACACCCTGACGAAGGTGTCCTGCATTAAATCAGCCGCGTCGAAAGGATCGCCCACACGACGGCGCAACCACCCCAGCAGCCACCCATGGTTGTCGCTGTAAAGCGTATGCATCGCTGATACGGCAGCGGGAGGAATGGTGGACACCAGGCGCTCCGGATTGAAAATTTAGTAATGAGAATTACTATCAATTTTCCATCAAACCTGCCGATCTTGGCAAGCCGCGCTTGAGTGGCCGTAATGGGTCGAAATCGGCCTGTCACCAACCCAGTCCAAGCCCGCGGAGGCCATGCAGCCCAGCGTATTGGGCGTGGCCGCATGGCCGATACCAGACCACGCCCGCAGTGTGCCGGACAAGCTCAGGTCGCCACGAGCAAGGGCTCCATGCCGAACAACTAGCGGCCCCGTTTGAAGTTGAGACACAAAATCAATCCTCCACAGGCAGAACGCCTGCGATAGGCCACGCGGGGAATGACGCAAGTCACCAGACAGCGGATCGAGGCCGGTTTTACGTGCGCTCACCCGCCTGAGGTTCCGAAATTCTCCCAGAAAATCACCTACATACGCGGACTGTTGCCATCGCAAGCTGTGATCCCTCCGTACCGTACCTACATGAAGGAATGTACGGTACGCAACTTTCCCAGGTACGACCGTACCTCGCTCGGAGCCGAGGCCACCGACATCAGGTGAAAGTTCGGGCTGGTGAATTCCGCCTGGCAAGAGATAAGGTAGTCCCTGCCAAAGCCGAGATTGCTCCTCCCCTCTACTGCGCGCTAACCTCGTCGCGCCCCTATATCTCATGCGAGCGCCCCCGTGAAAAGTCCTGCCGACCATAAAGCCGAAAGTGTCTGCTGGAGCATGGTGCGCCTCGTCAAAGATAATCAAATCGAATAGATCTGCGGGACTTACGGGCTCCAGGACCGGCGAGGTGCTCGCTGGCGTGGACACGACCACATCGAAAGTTTTAAAGGCAAGCCATTCATCGGCGCTCAATGGCCTGCCCTTCTGTGGATGTACATGAGGATTTCCTGCCTCCGCCGGTAAGACCTTGAGCTTGCGTAGCGTCGACAGTTCACCGAAGTGGGCCGAGGTCTGTCGTCTCAGCACATCCGTGGGTTCCACCACCAGCACACGGTTTGAGCACAACAAAAAAGGAAGCGCCATGATCACGGCAGTCTTCCCATATCCAGTCGGCAAAGACACTATGGCCGGCTCGTCGTAGACCGAAAAGTGGGCCGCCACAGAATGAAGAGCGCCCAACTGGCCTGGCCTAAAACCCGAGTTCGGACTGCTAATGGGTTTCAAAGCCAGCATGTGGCTATGTTCAATGAAGAAATCGGCCACGTCCCCCTCCCGGAATGAACTGGATGACCAATTGTTACTTCAAAGAACATAACAAGCCAGCCTAATTTTTGAGACCTACTCCGAATTATTGCCGCTTCAGGTCTGATGGTCTTCTTTGTTGCGTCCTTCGGAACGAGCGATGTTATTCGCGACCCAAAGGCCGAATGCGATAACAGCTACAAGTACTCCGAGCATCACTGTAGTACCCAGGTCCATACGCTTTTCTCCACAAACACAGCTCTGTCGGTACGCCTGATGATAGCAATCACCGCCGGATATGAACTGAGAATCCGCAGCGCAACGCAACATCGTTCGTAACAGGAAACCCGCTGGGATCCTGCTGGGTTCCTACTTGGTTAACCGCCGGTTCCCACATCAAAACCTAGAGCGGCACTCGACCAATTTGGTTCTGAAACACGGCGTAAAGGAGCGCGCTGTGCCCCAGCACAGTTGCTCAGATCTTGGGGTCCATGAGCGCCGCTGACACAGGATCCATGGCCATCCTCATAGGAGAAATACCCACGGAGCGAGGGAACCTGGCGGCCTGTAGCGGAAACCCAGCAGGTTATGGCCAGGTTTTACTTTCGAACCCAGTGCAAACCGGATGCAAAGCTACCAATCCCAATCCCATTCCCAATCCCAAATCTTTTACTGGCTACGCCAGTGTCAACAGCGTCCGCGCCGCTGTCTGACCTGATAAGCCACAACAGGCCGGATCAATTCCAGATGGGACGCCCTCGTAGATGCAGTGATGGTCCTTAGACGCGTCCACAGCCCGCATGAGCGGTCGAAACACCTAGGGTTACGGGGTAGCAGCCACTTTAGAGTCATTGCAGCCCAGAGCGCGTTCTGCGCGATCTCGCGCTCTGTTTCTGAAACGCGAGTCGAATCTCCGAGTTTTTGCCTTGCAGGGTCTAGAAGACGGTTGGCGCCGTGCAAAAGAAAGTGGGCAAGTCGGAGGGTGTGGCCAGAGTCCTGTATTGCACAATCCAACGACTTCGCTCGCTAGAACGTGAGACCGCCGAGCCAGCCTTCCCTTTTGTCCATGGCAAGAATCGACGCCCACCGGGGCGCCAAGCTTCCCCGCACATTCGGAATATTTGATAGGGGATTTTGATAGGGTGTTTGAAAAGGGCTTTGACTGATGGCGTCAACACTTGATCTCTACGCCAGCCAAGCACTCCGGATCTGTTCGATGGTCCACAACCGGACAGCCGCCCCGCCCCTCGCCCACCGTCAGTGAAGCTGGAACGATCAACGGTCGATGATGTTCCAGACGTGCGTGACTAGGGTGGCAACTGTCCGGCGCCGGCGTCTCAAGGTGGGAGTTATTTTTGCAACGCCACGAGCCGGACTTTTTTGACTGGGAACTGTTTGCCAGGCCGAGATACTCAAATACCCTGTCGGCAATTCAAGCCACTAACTTCTCCGCGACATGAACCGCGCTTGGTCCAGCCATTGCCGACCTTTTTGCTGCGACCCACGTTCCGTGTTTCTGAGCATTAATCGCGCCCCACGCTCCTTCGGTGCAGCATGATCCACCAAGGCCGCCCCTCCCCCCACGATTCACAAGTGCGGACGGTTGCGGCGGGGTGAAATCTACGGACCTGCGGACAAGTTTCAGCGCCTCATACGCGGGATCGCGACCAGCCCGGGGTCGACTCAGCGAAATAATCTGTTAGCCGCCTGAAAGACTCCGTGTCCCTGTCGCAGCCATTCAGACATTGCGCTGGCAACTCCTACTTCCATTGTCGAAAGGACACCCCTCGTATCAGTACTAGGTTAAAGGATGCCCTATCCCCTCATTCCCGTACTAGGCCAAGTCTCCGCAGTTCGGGTCGGATAGACCGTCGACTTTGATTTCCCTCAGCGCAACTCAGAGCGCATTTGACACTGAGGTGTGCAGTATGGTCTCAGTGCAATGCACACAGCACATGCAGAGTACAGGCCGCGACGCTTTAAAAGTGCAACCGCGGAAGACCGGTCCACAGCACAGCTCGGCATTTGCTCCGCTAACGAATAACGCCGCGAGGATGGAAGGGCCGAAGGGTCGTAACGATTCAACTGTCGCGTGATGCCGCCGATGCTCTGCGACCAGGGCTCGGAACTCTCGCTTTGCTGCCCCAGCACACACAGCCTCAGATGAAGGGGTTTGGCCTGCACCAAGCGCAACAGTCCCCAGAGCCCACCCAATTGGCCTGATGAGCCCAAAGTGCAGCGAGCTGCCCGCCCCCCACAATCAAGCAGAGACCCGGCAAGTGCCGAAATGCGCTATTGCCACCGAATGCACATCCTTGCCTTGATGCCGCGTGAACTTGCTCACCGCCAACTGCAAGTTCGTTGTCCCATATGTTGTCCCATATGCCCAGCAAAGAAAAAGGGTTAGCTCACCGACATTGAGCTAACCCTTTGATTTTATTGGTCGGGGCGGCGGGATTCGAACTCGCGACCCTCTGCTCCCAAAGCAGATGCGCTACCAGGCTGCGCTACGCCCCGAAGGGTGGCAACTATACCAGAATCCAGGCCGCCCGGGGCGCTGCGCGGCTCGCGGTGTTTCTGGGGCGCGCCATTCCGGGCGCGCCGCTTTCTTGCATCACCAGGTCAACCCAGCACGGGAATCAGCCGAAGCGGCCCGTGATGTAGTCCTCGGTTTCCTTGCGCGAGGGCTTCACGAAGATCTGGTCGGTCTGGCCGAATTCCATGAGCTCGCCCAGGTACATGTAGGCAGTGTAGTCCGAGCAGCGCGCGGCCTGCTGCATGTTGTGCGTCACGATCACGACGGTGTAGTCGTTCTTCAGTTCGGCGATCAGCTCTTCGATCTTGGCGGTGGAAATCGGGTCCAGCGCGGAACACGGCTCGTCCAGCAGCAGCACTTCCGGCTTGATGGCCACGCCACGCGCAATGCACAAACGCTGTTGCTGGCCGCCCGACAGGCTGTTGCCGCTTTGGTGCAGCTTGTCTTTCACTTCGTTCCACAGCGCGGCCTTGCTCAAGGCCCATTCCACGCGTTCGTCCATTTCGCCCTTGGACAGGCGTTCGAACAGACGCACGCCAAACGCGATGTTGTCGTAGATGCTCATCGGAAACGGCGTGGGCTTCTGGAACACCATGCCGATCTTGGCGCGGATCAGCGAGATATCGGTCTTGGTCGTCAGCAGGTTCTCGCCGTCCAGAACGATCTCGCCCTCGGCGCGCTGGCCCGGATAGAGTTCAAACATGCGGTTGAACGTGCGCAACAGCGTCGACTTGCCGCAGCCCGAGGGGCCGATGAAGGCGGTGACCTTCTTCTCCTGGATCGACATGTTCACATTGCGGATCGCATGGAACTTGCCGTAGTAGAAGTTCAGGTTCTTGACCTCGATCTTGTTCTTGACGGCGGTAGCGGTGTTTTCCATTTCTCTTCCCTTGGCTCCGGCGCGCCACGCGCGCCGGCAAAGCGATCTTTACTTGTTGCGGAACATGTTGCGGGCAAGGATGTTGATGCCCAGCACCAGCAGCGTGATCAGCGTGGCCCCGGCCCAGGCCAGGTCATTCCAGTCCTTGAAGGGGCTGGCGGCGTATTGGTAGATTACGACCGGCAGGTTGGCCATCGGCGCGTTCATGTTGAACGACAAGAACTGGTTGGACAGCGCCGTGAACAGCAGCGGCGCGGTCTCGCCCGAGATCCGGGCAATGGCCAGCAGCACGCCAGTGATGATGCCGGTCTTGGCGGCGCGATAGCACACCAGCGTGATCATGCGCCACTTGGGGCAACCCAGCGCCGCCGCGGCTTCACGCAGGCTGTTGGGCACCAGCATCAGCATGTTGTCGGTGGTGCGCACCACCACCGGAATCACCAGGATGGACAGCGCCAGCGCACCGGCCCAGCCCGAGTAATGCCCCACCTGCGCCACATACACGGCGTAGATGAACAGACCGATGATGATGGACGGCGCCGACAGCAGCACGTCGTTCAGGAACCGCGTGGCGGGCGCGAGCCAGCCGCGATGGCCATATTCTGCCAGGTAGGTACCCGCCAGAATGCCGATCGGTGTACCGATCAGCGTGCCGACGCCTGCCATCACCACGCTGCCGAAAATCGCGTTGATCAGGCCACCCGTTTGACCGGGGGGCGGTGTGATCTCGGTGAACAGCGTGTAGGACAACGCGGGCGCGCCGCGGGTCAGCAGGGTCAGAATGATCCAGAACAGCCAGAACAACCCGAACACCAGCGTGGTCAGCGACACCGTCAGCATGATGCGGTTGATCACGCGGCGCCGGCGGTAAATGCCATTCTGCATATTGAGTACGGATACAGCCATGATCTTTTCCTTGTGCTCGCGGTGCGTCAGGTTTTCTTGCCTTCGCCGGCGGACAGGCGAACCAGCAGCACTTTGGCCAGGGCCAGCACGATCGTCGTGATCAGGAACAGGATCAAGCCCAGTTCCAGCAACGCCGACTTTTGAATGCCGCCCGCTTCATTGAATTCGTTGGCCAGCGCCGAGGCGATCGAGTTGCCCGGAGAAAACAGCGACCCCGACCACTTGAAGGCGTTGCCGATCACGAACGTGACGGCCATCGTCTCGCCCAAGGCTCGGCCCAGACCCAGCATGACGCCGCCGATGACGCCCGACTTGGTGAAGGGCAACACCACGCGCCACATGACTTCCCAGGTTGTGCTGCCCAAGCCGTAAGCCGATTCCTTCAACATGGCCGGCACCAGCTCGAACACGTCGCGCATCACCGCGGCGATGAACGGGATGATCATGATCGACAGGATCAGGCCGGCGGTGAAAATCCCGATGCCGAACGGCGGCCCCGCGAACAGTCCGCCGATGATGGGCACGTTGCCCAGCGTGGCGATCAGGAACGGCTGCACATACTGCTGGAACACCGGCACGAAGACGAATAGGCCCCACATGCCGTAGATGATGGACGGAATGGCCGCCAGCATTTCCACGGCCGTGCCCAAGGGGCGGCGTAGCCAGGTCGGCGACAGTTCCGTCAGGAAGATGGCGATACCGAACGAGACCGGCACGGCGATGATCAAGGCAATGGCCGAGGTCAGCAGCGTGCCGATGATGGGCACCACGGCGCCGTAGTTCTGGTTGACGGGATCCCAATCATTCAGCCACAGGAACGACAAGCCATATTTGGCCAGCGATTCTCGACTGCCGTAGATCAGGGACACAAGAATGGCCGCCAGCAAAATGAACACCAGGAAGGCGAACAGGCGGGTCAGATTCTTGAATAGCGCATCCATCAGCGCGTTTTTATTTTGCTTCATAGGCGAAGGCGTGCCGGTAGTCACGGAGTCCGCCACGCTGGGCGGAAGCGGCACACTATTATCCATTACCGCGCTCATGGATGGACTTTCCTTAGGTAACCTGGGTGGAAACGGGAACTGCTGGGGCGAGCCGCCCCGGTTTTCTTGCAGGGCATGAATTCCGGGGCGGCTGCTGATGGGTTACGCGCGGCGTAGGGCTGCTTTCTTATTGCGGCCCTCGCGCGCTACACCCATCCTACTTCCAGACGGGGGTGCCGTCGGTGGCTTTGATTTCGCCCCAGGCGGCGCGGATTTGCTTGGTCACGGCTTCCGGCAGCGGCACGTAGTCCAGATCCGCGGCCGACTTGGCGCCGTTCTTGAACGCCCAGTCAAAGAAGTCCAGCACGGCCTTGCCTTGCGCCGGCTTGGCTTGCGACTTGTGGATCAGGATAAAGGTGGCTGCCGTAACGGGCCACGAATCCGCACCCGGTTCGTTGGTCAGGATCACGCCCATGCCCGGCGCGCTCTTCCAGTCGGCGTTTGCGGCCGCGGCAGCGAATGCCGACTGCTCGGGCTGGACGAACTTGCCGTCCTTGTTCTGCAGTTGCGTCCAGGCCAGCTTGTTCTGCTTGGCGTAGGCGTATTCCACATAGCCGATCGAGTTCTTCAGCTGGCCAACGTAGGCGGCGACGCCTTCGTTACCCTTGCCGCCTTGACCGGTGGGCCACTTGACGGCCTTGCCTTCACCGACTTGCGACTTCCAGTCAGCCGAGACCTTGGACAGGTAGTTGGTCCAGCCGAAGGTCGTGCCCGAGCCATCCGAACGGTGCACCACGATGATGTCGGCCGAAGGCAGCTTCACGTCGGGGTTCAGCGCCTTGATGGCGTTGTCGTCCCACTTCTTGATCTTGCCCAGGAAGATGTCGGCCAACACGGGGCCCGACAGCTTCAGCTTGCCCGGTTCCACGCCGTCGATGTGCACGACGGGCACGGTGCCGCCGATCACGGCGGGGAACTGCAGCAGACCGTTCTTTTCCAGGTCAGCCGCCTTCATGGGATCGTCCGAAGCGCCGAAATCGACGGTCTTGGCGATGATCTGTTGCTGGCCGCCGCCCGAACCGATCGACTGGTAGTTGATGGCGTTGTTGGTGGCCGCCTTGTAGTCCGACGCCCACTTGGCGTAGACCGGGTACGGGAACGAGGCGCCGGCGCCAGTCACGTTGGCGGCTTGCACGGCAAATACAGCGGCGCTCAGCGCGACGCCCACGGAAACTTGTTTGAAGACACGTTTGAACATCTGGGTTCCTTCAGTGCTTGTTGGAGAAGTCGTATCAGGCTTTTCTTTGCTGCCTGTCTTTCAGCGACCTTCGCATCTTAGGGGGGCAACGTGACAAGATAGTGACAGTCACATACGGTTCATGTAGCCCTGTCCCCAAAACCTAGAAAAAAAACCGTGGCCGCCCGGGAAACAAGGGCAGCCACGGTTTGGGGGACACAACCCGGCCCAACAACGGACGGCTTAAACGCCCAGCTTCTGCATCAGGTATTGGTGCAGGTTGAAGGGTTCACGGCGGCTTTTCACGCGGGCGTAATCGCCGTCGGCCTGCTGTTGCCACGCCAATTGGTTATCGCGCAGCGCGTAGGTGAACGCTTCGTCTATCACCCGTTTTTTCAGGATCTTGTCGTAGATGGGGAAGGCAATTTCCACGCGGCGGAAGAAATTGCGGTCCATCCAGTCGGCTGAAGATAAATAGACCGTTTCCTCGCCGTCGGCGTAGAAATAGAACACGCGCGAATGCTCCAGGAAGCGGCCCACGATGGACCGCACGCGGATGTTTTCCGACAACCCCGACACACCGGCGCGCAGCGCACACACCCCGCGCACGATCAGGTCGATCTTGACCCCCGCCTGGCTGGCTTTGTAGAGCTCTTCGATAATCTGCTCTTCCAGCAGCGAATTCATCTTTGCCATGATGCGCGCGCGCTTGCCCGCCTTGGCCGCTCGCGCCTCCGCGCGTATCAGGGCCACCATTCCGTCGTGCATGGTGAAGGGCGACTGCATCAGCGCCTTGAGCGAACGACGCGCGCCCAGCCCGGTCAGTTGCGCGAACACCTTGTCCATGTCCTCGCACAACTTCGGGTCGGCGGTCAGCAAGCCAAAGTCGGTGTACAGGCGCGCGGTGCGGGGGTGGTAGTTGCCGGTGCCCAGGTGGGCGTAGCGGCGCAAACGGCCCTTTTCGCGGCGCAGCACCACGGCCATCTTGGCGTGCGTCTTGTGGGCCACGACGCCGTACACCACGTGCGCCCCCACCTCTTCCAGCTTGGACGCCCAGTTGATGTTGGTCTGCTCGTCAAAGCGCGCCATCAGCTCCACCACCACCGTCACTTCCTTGCCGGCCCGCGCCGCCGCAAGCAGGATCTTCATCAGCTCGGAATCTTCACCCGTGCGGTAGATGGTCTGCTTGATGGCCATGACGTCGGGGTCCAGCGCCGCCGCCGTCAGGAAGTCGATCACGGGCTGGAACGACTGGTAGGGGTGATGCAGCAGGCGGTCCTGGGCGGCCACCGCCTCGAACAGTTCGTGCGGTTTGTCGCCCACCCGGTCGAACGGCGCGGGAACCGGGGCCCGGTACTCCGGAAACAGCAGATCGGGGCGCAGGTCGGAATTGCACAACTGCATCAGGCGCGACAGGTTCACCGGACCGGGCACGCGATAGGTGTCCTCGGCCTTCAGCGAGAATTCACGCTGCAGGAAGGTTTCAAGTTCGACGGGGGTGAGCTTGTCGATTTCCAGGCGTACCGCGGCGCCGAAATTACGCTGTGACAGCTCGCCCTGCAGCGCATGGCGCAGGTTGGTGACTTCTTCCTCATCCACGAACAGGTCGCTGTTGCGGGTGACGCGCCACTGGTAGCAGCCCAGCATTTCCAGGCCAGGAAACAGTTCCCCCACGAAGGCCCGCAGCAAGGACGTCAGCAGGATGAAGCCTTCGGGGTGGCCGGACAGCTCGGGCGGCATCTTGATCAGACGCGGCAGGGCGCGCGGGGCCTGCACCACGGCAATCGAAGCTTGCCGGCCAAAGGCGTCGGCGCCCGACAGCGACACAATGAAGTTCAGGCTCTTGTTGTAGACGCGGGGAAAGGGATGCGCCGGATCCAGCCCGATGGGCGTCAGCAACGGCATCACATCGCGGTTGAACACCTGGCGCGCCCATTCCTGCTGCTCGGCGTTCCATTCGGAAGCGTGATGCAGGGTGATGCCCTCAGCCTGCATGGCGGGCAGGATGTCGTCGTTAAGCAGGTTGTATTGCCGCGCCACCAGGGCATGCACGGCATGCTGGACGTTTTCAAAGGCCTGGTCCGGCGTCATCCCATCGGGACCCACCAGATTGGGCGATTGAAGCTGCTGCTCTTTCAGGCTGGAAATCCGGATTTCAAAAAACTCATCCAGATTGGAGCTGACAATGCACACGTAGCGCAGTCGCTCCAGCAGCGGCGTTTTCGGATTTTCCGCCATCGCCAGCACGCGTTCGTTGAATTTGAGCAGCGACAACTCGCGATTCATGAGCAAAGGCTCGCCAGGCGGGCGTGTGGGCATACCGGATTCCATACGTTTTGGAGGAGCGTGGAGTTTTACTGCAAAAAAGTGACGGTTCTATGACATAACAGCAAAACCGTAGCGTACGTCAAAAGCGGGACATATAGCGCAGGTCCGAATTTCGCCAAGCCCCTGATCCATAAGCGAAAACCCGTATCCAAGGGCACTGTCACATGGGATCTCTATAATCAGGCCACCTCAAAGCCTATATTACGAGCCGCATGGATCAACTTCTGGCCGCGGTGGACCTCGGGTCCAACAGCTTCCGCCTCTCTATCGGACGCATCGTTCAACAGGACGGTACGCCCCAGATCTACCAGATCGATCGTCTCAAGGAAACCGTTCGGCTTGCCGCCGGGCTGGACGCCGAGAAACGCCTGGGCGATGACGCCATCGAACGCGCCATCGCCGTTCTCGAACGATTTGGCGACCGCCTGCGCAGCTTCCACCCCAACCGGGTGCGCGCGGTTGCCACCAACACGTTTCGCGTCGCGCGCAACACGCGCGACTTCCTGCCGCGCGCGGAAGCCGCGCTGGGCTTTCCCATTGAAGTCATCGCGGGCCGCGAAGAAGCCCGCCTGATCTTTTCGGGCGTGGTCCACACGCTGCCCCCGTCCCCCAACAAGCGCCTGGTCATCGACATCGGCGGTGGGTCCACCGAAGTCATCATCGGCAAGGGCCATGAGCCCGGCTTGATGTCGTCGTTGTACATGGGCTGCGTCAGCTACAGCCGCCAGTTCTTTTCGGACGGCGTGGTGGACGCGCACCAGATGAAGCAGGCAGAGCTTGCGGCGCGGCGCGAAATCGAAGTCATCGCGAAGCAGTACCGCAAGATGGGCTGGAAAGAAGCCTATGGCTCGTCCGGTACGGCCAAGGCGCTATTCGCCATCCTGACCGAAAGCCGCTTTTCCGACCGCGGCATCACCCGCGCCGGCCTGGCCAAGCTGAAAGACCGCATCGTGCGCTCGGGCCGCGTCATCCCTTCCGAGCTGCCCGGCATCAAGATCGAGCGTTCGGATGTGCTGCCGGGCGGGCTGGCCATCATGACCGCCCTGTTCGACGAATTGGGCATCGACGTCATGCATACCGGCGACGGCGCACTGCGCCTGGGCGTGCTGTATGACCTGCTGGGCCGCGACGACGAACACGACAAGCGCGACGAATCGGTGCGCCAGTTCATGAAGCGCTACCACGTAGACGTGAATCAAGCGCGCCGTGTCCGCCATGCCGCCCTGACCTTATTCGACGCGATGTTCCCCGAAGGCCAGGAACGCGCTGAACTGCGCCCCGCGCTGGGCTGGGCGGCCGACCTGCACGAAGTGGGGGTGTCGATTGCGCACAATGCGTACCACAAGCACACCGCCTACGTGCTGGAAAACGCCGACATGCCGGGCTTCTCGCGCGCCGACCAACAACTGCTGGCATTGCTGGCGCTTGGCCACCAGGGCAAGCTGACCAAGCTGGAGCCGTTGATTCGCACCCGGGCGCAATGGAAAGCCATCCTGAGCCTGCGCCTGGCCGTGCTGCTGTTCCGCCGCCGTGGCGAAATCGAGCCGCTGCCGCTGACCGCATCGGTGCGCGAAAGCTCCATCGTCGTGCGCGTCAACCGCGACTGGCTGACCCAACACCCCTTGAGCGACTTCACGCTACGCGCCGAAGAAGCGGAATGGAACAAGGTAGGCTTTTCGTTCGAGCTGCTGGAGTTCTAGGGGCTCTACGCGCTGGGGAACCCGCAAAAAAATCGGGCGATGGCGGCAATGCCAACGCCCGATTTTGCTTTTTGGCGCGCTCAGAACGGGGATAGATCCGTGTGCCGGCGCAACTGCCTGAGTTCAAGGCGGACAGGCCGAGTGGCCCGCCGTATCAATCTGATTTTCATACGGCGGAGCAAGCGGCGCATGATGATCAGCGCTGGCCGTTGATGGCCGTGGGTTGGTCCAGGCCGAAGTGGCGGCGGTAGCGCTCGTCCATCCACTCCATGTTCAGCAGCACCGGGAAGTCCGCGGCATTGAAGTCCGGATCCCAGGCGGGTTCGCCACAGACCTTGGCGCCCAGCTTCAAGTAGCCCTTGATCAGCGGCGGAACGCGGGCAGGCAAGGTGCTGTTGAGCTTTTCCACCGGATAACGGTGCAGCGGGGTCACATGGGGGTCGCCATTGCGAGGCAATTGCGACGAGATGGTGCGCCAGACTTCGGCGGCGGTAACGCCATCGTCCCGCAAGCTGACGCTGGCGCAACCCAACACGTATTCGTAGCCGCCGCGCCGCAGGTATTCCGTCAGGCCCGACCACAGCAACATGATCACCGCGCCGTTGCGGTAATCGGAATGGGTGCACGACCGGCCCACTTCAACCAGTTGGTCGCGAATGGGACCCAGCCCGGAAAGATCAAATTCTGATTGCGCGTAGTAGCCGCCCGCTTCGCGCGCCTTTTCCGGCGTAAGGATGCGATACGTGCCCACGACGCGGCCCGTATCCATCTCGCGCACCATCAGGTGTTCGCAAAAAGGGTCGAAGCGATCGTGCTCGATGCCATCATGCGCGTCGGGAAACACCGCGCCCATGTCTTCAGTGAAGACGTCGTAGCGCAGACGTTGGATCTGCTCGATTTCTTCAGCCGTGCGCGCCAGGCCCACCACCAACACTTTCGGGGTGTTGCCCTTCCAGGGTTCAGCGGGATTACGGCTTGGGGTGGTGCGTGCTAATTCAAGCATTGCGCGAAGCTCCTAGAGAGTCCAGTCAGTTTGGACGCCCTGTATGTCAAAGACTTGACCGATATGTTACGTGACTATGAAGTTTAGTTCGGAGGAGATAGGTCGATTTCGGGCAATTCTCGACAAAACTTTACAAAACAATACTTACTAAAGATATACAAAAGCCACCCCCCGCTACGCGGAGAGTGGCTTTGGGGGACGCAGCCAGGAGCCTGGGCTCAAGCCAAACTGGCGGCGAGCTTTTCTGCGCAGGAGACCGCAAGCGATTCGTCTTCGGCTTCGACCATCAAGCGCAGTTTCGGCTCAGTGCCCGAAGCACGGATCAGAATGCGGCCGCGGCCATTCAGTTCAGCCTCGACGGCCTCGCGCGCGGCGGTCAGGCCCGCGTGGGTCTTCCAGTCCTGCCCGGGCGCCAAGGGCACGTTGATCATTTTTTGCGGGTACATCCGCAGATCACGCACCCATTGCGACATCGTCTCGCCGCTGCGGCGCAGAGCGGTCAGCACCTGCAAGGCGGCGATGATGCCGTCGCCAGTGGAATGGCAATCCAGGCACAGCAGATGGCCAGAGCTTTCGCCGCCGTACTGCCATCCACGCGCCTGCATTTGCTCCAGCACATAGCGATCGCCCACGTTGGCGCGCTCGAAGCCCACGCCCAGGCGCTTCATTTCGCGCTCGAAACCGAAATTGGTCATCAGGGTGCCGACCACGCCGTCGACCTTGCCGCGCTGCATGCGTTCGCGCACGATGGCGTACAACAGTTCGTCGCCGTTGTAGATGCGGCCTTCGCCGTCCACGACCTGCAAGCGGTCGGCGTCGCCATCCAGGGCGATACCCAGGTGCGCGCCACGGGCCTGCACTTCCTTGGCCAAGGATTCGGGGTGCAAGGCGCCCACGCCCTTGTTGATATTGAAACCGTCCGGATGCACGCCGATGGCATGCACCTCGGCGCCCAGCTCGCGAAACACATGGGGGGCGATGTTGTAGGCGGCGCCGTGGGCGGCATCCACAACGATCTTCATCCCGTTCAGGTCAAGATCGTTGGGGAAGGTGCTCTTGCAGAATTCAATATAGCGGCCCTGCGAGTCCGACATGCGGCGGGCGCGGCCCAGGCCTTCGGAACTGACGCAACCCAACGGCTCGTCCAGCGCGGCCTCGATCGCCGACTCCGTTTCGTCGGGCAGTTTCATGCCCTGCGCCGAAAAGAACTTGATGCCGTTGTCCTGATATGGGTTGTGCGACGCACTGATGACGATGCCCGCCACCAGACGCAGCGCGCGGGTCAGATAGGCCACGGCTGGTGTCGGGATGGGGCCGGCCAACAACACGTCGATGCCAGCCGCGGACAGGCCCGCTTCCAGGGCGGATTCCAGCATGTACCCCGAAATACGCGTGTCCTTGCCAATAACGACCTGCGGGCGGCTACCGCCGCGCACGGCGTGTTCGCGCGCCAGCACGCGGCCGGCGGCATAACCCAGGCGCAGCGCGAATTCGGCGTTGATCACCGGGCCACCGACTTCACCACGCACCCCGTCGGTGCCGAAATACTTGCGTTGACTCATGAACTGATAGCTCCTTGTTCAGCCGCCTGCCAAACCTTAAGGGCATCCACGGTGGCGGCGACATCGTGCACACGCACGATGGAAGCCCCCCGGGACACGCAGGCCAGCGCTGCGGCGATGCTGCCGGACAACCGGTCGCCGACCGGTCGGCCAGTGGCCTGTCCGATCATGTTCTTGCGCGACAGGCCGATCAGCAATGGATAACCGGTGCTGCGCAAACTGGACAAGCGGCGCAGCAATTGGAAGTTTTGGTCCGCCGTCTTGCCGAACCCGAATCCCGGGTCCAACACGATGCGGCGAGGGTCGACCCAGGCCGCGCGCAGCTTCTGCGCGCGAGATCCCAGGAAGAATCCGATTTCACCGATCAGGTCGGTGTACTCGGGGGGCGAGGCCTGCATGGTGCGAGGCTCGCCCTTCATGTGCATCACGCACAGCCCGCAGCGCGATTGCGTCACCGCCTCGATGGCGCCGGGCTGGCGAAAGCCATAGATGTCGTTGATCATGTCAGCGCCCGCGTCCAGCGTGGCGCGCATGACTTCCGGCTTGAAGGTGTCGATGGATAAGGGCACGCCACAATCGCGCAACGCTTCGATTACGGGCAACAGGCGGTCGAGCTCATCGGCCACGGAAACCGGATCGGCGCCAGGGCGTGTGGACTCACCGCCCAGATCCAGGATCTGCGCGCCCTCTGCGATCAACTGGCGCGCGTGCGCCACCGCGGAATCCGTATCGTCGTGCTGGCCGCCATCGGAAAACGAATCCGGCGTGACATTGACGATACCCATGACAAGCGGGCGCTCGAGATCAAACTCGAAGCGCCCGCAAAGGAAGTTATTTGCCATAACTCAGGACAAAGAACCTCAGACTGCTGCAGCCGTGCTGCCGTCTGCCGCCAGACCAGTGCTGGGAGGCGGCGTGTCGGTGGAATCCGACGGGCCTTGCGGCGTTTTCGGGGGACGCGGGGGACGGCCCTCGATGATGTCGTTGATCTGGTCGGCGTCGATGGTTTCCCATTCGAGCAGCGCGGACGTCATCACTTCGACCTTGTCGCGGTTGTCTTCCAGGATCTTGCGCGCCACTTTGTACTGCTCGTCGATGATGCGGCGGATCTCGGTGTCCACCTTCTGCATGGTGGCTTCCGACATGTGGGTCGTCTTGGTGACGCTGCGGCCCAGGAAGACTTCGCCTTCGTTCTCGGCGTAGACCATGGGGCCCAGTTCGTCCGTCATGCCGTAGCGCGTGACGATGTCGCGAGCGATGGCGGTGGCGCGTTCGAAGTCGTTCGAGGCGCCCGTCGTCATCTGGTCCATGAACAGTTCTTCGGCGATACGGCCACCGAACAGCACGGCGATGGTGGACAGCAAGCGGCCCTTGTCCATGCTGTAGCGGTCGGTTTCAGGCAACTGCATCGTCACGCCCAGCGCACGACCGCGCGGAATGATGGTGACTTTGTGGACCGGGTCGGTCTTGGGCAGCATGCGGGCAACGATTGCATGGCCGGATTCGTGGTACGCGGTGTTCTTGCGTTCCTCTTCGGGCATGACGATCGAGCGGCGCTCGGCGCCCATGATGATCTTGTCCTTGGCCTTTTCGAAGTCGGACATATCCACCGTGCGGCCATTGCGGCGCGCGGCGAACAAGGCGGCTTCGTTGACCAGGTTGGCCAGGTCGGCGCCCGAAAAGCCGGGGCAGCCGCGCGCCAGGATGGTCGCGTCGACGTTGGGCGACAGCGGAACCTTGCGCATGTGGACCTTCAGGATCTGCTCGCGGCCACGGATATCGGGCAGCGGCACCACGACCTGACGGTCGAAACGGCCGGGACGCAGCAGTGCCGGGTCCAGCACGTCGGGACGGTTGGTTGCGGCGATCACGATGACGCCCTGGCCGGACTCGAAGCCATCCATTTCAACCAGCATCTGGTTCAAGGTCTGTTCGCGTTCGTCGTTGCCGCCACCCAGGCCGGCGCCACGCTGACGGCCCACGGCATCAATTTCATCGATGAAGATGATGCAAGGCGCGTGCTTCTTGGCGTTTTCGAACATGTCACGGACACGGGCCGCGCCCACGCCGACGAACATTTCAACGAAGTCCGAACCCGAGATGCTGAAAAACGGCACCTTGGCTTCACCGGCAATGGCCTTGGCCAGCAGCGTCTTGCCGGTACCGGGCGAACCCACCATCAGCACGCCGCGCGGGATACGGCCACCCAGCTTTTGGAACTTGCTGGGGTCGCGCAGGAAATCGACCAGCTCCTGGACGTCTTCCTTGGCTTCGTCGCAGCCCGCGACGTCGGCAAAGGTGATTTGATTGGTGTTTTCGTCGAGCATGCGGGCGCGCGATTTGCCGAAGCTGAATGCGCCGCCTTTACCACCGCCCTGCATCTGTCGCATGAAGAATACCCACACGCCGATCAACAGCAGCATGGGGAACCACGACACGAAGATGCTCATCAACAGCGACTGCTCTTCGCGCGGTTTGCCGGAAACCTGGACGCCGTACTTCAGCAGATCGGAAACCATCCAGAGGTCGCCCGGCGAAGTCAGCGTATAGGCGCGGCCCGCGTCCGGGGTGACGTACAGCACATCGCCCTGGACGTCGACCTTGCGGATACGTCCCGCCTTGGCGTCGTCCATGAACTGCGTGTAGCTCACGCCGTCCTGGGTCTGAGCGCGTCCGTCGAACTGTTTGAATACGGTGAACAGCACCAGGGCTATCACCATCCAGACAGCGACTTTCGAAAATGAATTATTCAAGGTCGATCTCCTGCTTTCGATTCCGACCGGCAACCGCGCACCCGCATATGGCACAGTCACAAGTATGTCAATAGCCCATTCTACCCTGTCGGACTCGATTGCGTCCTGGGATCCCTGGGGTCGGTGTAGTTACGTCTGATTTGTACTTATGGTGGTCGTTGTCTCGGCAAGCAGGTAGGTCTTTTGCGGGATCCGGGGCACCATGCCTCGGCCCGGGTTACTTCAGATCGCGGGCAACCAGAAAGGTTTCAGAGGATTTATCCCGTGACGCCTTCGGCTTGCGCTCGACCACCCGCTTGAAGTGCTGTTTGAAGGACTGCACGATCTGCGAAAAGCCGCTGCCGTGAAAGGCCTTGACGATCAGCGCCCCATTGGGCTTTAGGTGAGCGCGGGAAAATTCCATCGCCAGCTCGCACACATGCTGAATGCGCGCGGAGTCGGCGCTACCCACGCCTGACAAGTTGGGGGCCATATCCGAGATTACAAGATCCACGGCACGAGATCCGACCATGTCTTCCAATTGTTTCAGAACGTCATCGTCGCGGAAGTCGCCCTGGATGAATTCCACCCCGGCCACCGGATCCATCGGAAGCAGGTCCAGCGCAATGATACGTCCGTCCACGACACCGCCCGGCCCCGCCAGCCGCTCGCGCGCCACTTGCGACCAACTGCCGGGCGCCGACCCCAGATCGATGACCAGGTCGCCCCGGCGCATCAGCTTTTCGGTGTCCAGAATCTCGATCAGCTTGAAGGCGGCGCGGGCGCGATAGCCCTTCTGTTGCGCCAGCTTCACATAGGGATCGTTGATGTGCTGGTGAATCCAGTCTTTAGAGAATTTATTCTTGGCCATTACCGTACAATTCCACGCATGCCTATATTAGAACTTACCTCTCGTGAGCGCAGCGACCTTCGCTCCGCCGCTCACCCTCTGCGCCCCGTCGTCCTGATTGGCGACAATGGCCTGACCGAAGCCGTGCTCAAGGAAATCGACTTGGCACTGGCTTCCCACGGCCTCATCAAGGTGCGCGCCGGCGGCGATGACCGCGAGGCCCGCGAGACCATGTTGTCGACCATCTGCGACACCCTGTCCTGCGCCCCGGTGCACCATTTGGGCAAGACCCTGATTCTTTTCCGCCCGCTGGCCGGCAACATCAAGCCCGCCGCCCTGGCAGCGATGGAGCCCGAGGCTCCCGCCAAGCGCCGTGCTTCCGAGCCGTACACGCCGAAGAAGCTGGCCGCCGAAGGCAAGACCCTGGCCAAGCGTCCGCGCCGCAGCGAGTCCGAAGAGCCCAAGCCGGCCAAGGCGCGTTTCGTGCCGCAAGACCAACTGAACAAGAACGGCAAGCCGATGCGCCCCAGCAGCAAGCGGGCCACCGCCAGCGGCCACGGCATTCCTCGCCGCGCCGGCAGCGCGCTGAGCCTGCGGGCCGGAGCCCGCAGCGGCACCAGCCGCAAGACGTCGAAAAGGTAAGACCGGGCACAAAAACGGGCGCTTTACGCGCCCGGTCCACCATAGCGATCCGCGCAGTTTCCGCGGACACTCAGCCTGAATCAGGCTTCGAGCTATGGCGTTTTGACAGTTTACCGCTAAGGCGCTCGCGTTAGATGTAACGCACGCCCAGAACTTCGTATTCACGAACGCCAGCCGGGGCCTTGACCTCGACCACGTCGCCTTCGCTCTTGCCGATCAGCGCGCGCGCCACCGGGCTGGAGACGGAAATCAGGTTGGCCTTGATGTCGGCTTCGACGTCGCCCACGATCTGGTACGTGACGCGGTCACCGGAATCCAGGTCTTCAATGTCGACGGTTGCACCAAATACGGCACGGCCTTCGGCATCCAAAGAAGTGGGGTCGATCAGGTGGGCATTGGAAAGCGTGCCTTCAAGTTCGGCAATCCGGCCTTCGATAAAGCCTTGGCGCTCGCGAGCAGCGTCATATTCGGCGTTTTCCGACAGATCACCCTGTGCTCGCGCTTCGGCGATGGCATTGATAACGGCAGGGCGTTCCACGGTTTTCAGCCGCTGGAGCTCTTCTTGCAAGCGCTCGGCCCCGCGCACGGTCAAAGGAATGGCAGACATGTCGTTTCCCAAACAAAAAGTAGAAAACGCCCCGAAGGGAGCGTTCTCGGTGAAGGTCGTTACCCCGGCGCGCACCAGCCATCGGGACTTCAATCAATGCGAGGCAAGCGGCGCGGACGACCAAAACAAAACCCCGGCTCGGGTCGGAACCGGGGCAATCAAAGTCATATTGTGGGCAAAGTCCCTCGGAATTGCAAGCCACCGCGGAAAACGTGCTTTTGCACGCATTTCGCTGCTGTAACCCGCGAAAACCGGCTATTTCCTCAAGAATTTTCAACCACGACGACCGCCTCGGGCAAGGGCCCGCCGCCGCGCGTTGCTGAAAAGATACTTTTCAATAGTATTTTGTCATTTTGCCCGGTGGCGCATGCCAAAGCCGCCCATTTTTATGCCGAAACAGGCTTCCTGCGGCGCAGCAAGGCATACAAGATAATGGCCCCGAACGTAGCCGTACCAATGCCGCCCAGCATGAAGTCGCCGATCTTGATGGTGAAGTCGCCCGCCCCCATCACCAAGGTGACTGCGGCCACGATCAGGTTGCGGTTGTCGCTGAAGTCGACCTGGTTGACCACCCAGATCCGAGCGCCCGCAATGGCGATCAAACCGAACACCACCACCGACATGCCGCCCAGCACCGGCCCGGGAATCGTCTGGATCAGCGCGCCGAACTTGGGCGAAAAGCCCAACACGATGGCGATCAGCGCGGCCACCACGAAGACCAGCGTGGAATAGATGCGCGTCACGGCCATCACGCCGATGTTCTCGGCGTAGGTGGTAACGCCCGTGCCGCCCACCGCGCCCGACACCATGGTCGCCACGCCGTCGCCAACAAAGGCGCGACCCAGGTAGCGGTCCAGGTCACGGCCCGTCATGGCGCTGACCGCCTTCACGTGGCCCAGGTTTTCCGCGACCAGGATGATGGCGACCGGCACGATCAAGCCCATGGCTTCGGCCTTGAAGACGGGTGCCGCGAAATGCGGCAGGCCGATCCAGGCGGCGGTGGCCACGCCCGAAAAATCGATGGGCTTGCCCAGCCCCATGCCATTGGCCAGCACCGCGTACACCACGCAGGCCAGGATCAGGCCGACCAGGATCAGCAGGCGTTGGACCATGCCTTTCGTGTAGACGGCGATGCCGCCGACGCAGACGATCGTGACCAGCGCCATGAAGGTGTCGAAGCCCGACGCGCCCATGGCGCCCTTGGCCGCGATGGGCGCCAGGTTCAGGCCGATGACCGCCACCACCGCGCCCGTAACGACCGGCGGCATCAGCGCGTCGATCCAGTTGGCGCCGCTGCCCGACCGGGCGTTGGCAATCCACACGATCACGCCGATCAAGGTGTAGGCCAGGCCGCAGGCGATGATGGCGCCCAGCGCCACGCCGATATTGGCGTTTGCCCCGCCCCCCGCGTAGCCGGTCACCGCGATCACGCCGCCAATGAAGGCGAAGCTGGACCCCAGGTAGCTGGGCACCCGGCCGCCGACGAACAGGAAGAAGATCAATGTGCCGATACCGGACATGAGGATCGCCACGTTGGGATCGAAGCCCATCAGCAGCGGCGCCAGCACCGTCGAGCCGAACATGGCGACCACGTGTTGCGCGCCCATGGCCACGTTCTTGGGCCAGGACAGCCTTTCATCAGGCGCGATGATGACGCCGGGTTCGGCATCGTCCGCCAGGCGCCAACGCGGAAAGTACGAATTCGACATAAATATCCCAAATAAGGGGTTGGGTGAGCGGGCGCCAGTGTAAAGGGGGCTGCGAAGAGGCGGCAACGTTTAAGTATGGCTAGCGCCGTGCCGTACTTAGGGAAACCCCGGAAATCCAAGGGGACCCCCGAAGTACCACTCGGCAGCAGGAGACATCATGGCTATCAATTCCATCGGCGGCACATCCCGAATCGGCAGCTTGGCCGAACTGTGGGCGCAGAAGATTCAGGCCAACAAAGAAGCGAAGGAATCCGCCGGTGCGGAGGCGACGACCGTTGCACCCGACGGCAAGATCCGCGTCAACAACGCCGGGGCGATGGGCATTGGCGGCGCCAAGGCCACTGAAGAGACCGACAACGACGACGAGTTCACCCGCCAGATCAAAATGCTGCAAAAGCAGCTCAAGCGCATCATGGACCAGATTGCCAAGGTGCAGGCCAGCGGCATGTCGGACGAGATGAAGGCGCAGCAGTTGCAGTCGCTGAACGCCCAGGCCATGCAGATTCAAGGCCAGATCCAGCAGGTATTGATCCAGCAGGCCAAGGCGGCCATGGCCAACGGCGTGTCCGCCACGGCATAAGCGCCACAGCCCCGCCGGCCGGGCGCTGCCTTCAGGGCGCCCGCGCTGATGAGGCGCATCAAAATTTCTGATTGGACGCATAGCAGGCCTGACATTACTGTCTCCAGACAAATTAAAACTACGGAGACAAACCATGCATGCAATGCGCACAGCCTTTGCAGGAGCCCTGCTGGCCGTTTGTTCGGCCCCTGCCCTGGCCGGCACCGTCACGGTGATCACGTCGTTCCCGAAAGACCTGACCCAGGCCTACAAGACCGCGTTCGAAAAGGCCAACCCCGGCATCACGCTGGAAATCCTGAACAAGAACACCGTGTCTGGCATTGCATACGTGCGTGAAACGCCTGCGGGCCAACGCCCCGAGGTCTTCTGGGCCAGCGCGCCCGACGCCTTCGAAGTGCTGGGCCGCGACAAGTTGCTGGCCAAGTCGTCTGACGTGGCGAACAAGAATGTGCCGGACAAGATCGGCAACTACCCCATCAACGACCCGTCCGGCATGTACCTGGGCCAGGCGCTGGCGGGCTACGGCATCGTCTACAACACGCGCTATATTGCCGCGCACAAGCTTGCCGCACCGGTGGAATGGAAGGACCTGCTGTCGCCGAAGTGGTTCGGGCATGTCGGCATCACCTCGCCATCGCGTTCGGGAACGATGCACCTGACGGTGGAAACCATTTTGCAAGGCGAAGGCTGGGATGACGGCTGGAACACCCTGCTGCGCATGTCGGGCAACGCCAGCGCCATTACTGAACGGTCTTTCGGCGTGCCCGACGGCGTGAACAACGGCCAGTTCGGCGCCGGCCCGGTCATCGACTTCTTTGGCCTGTCCAGCAAGTATTCCAAGTTCCCGGTGGAATTCGTCTACCCCTCCGAGACGGCCATCGTGCCGGCCAATATTGCGCTGATCGACGGCGCGAAGAACACCGAGGAAGGCAAGAAGTTCATTGCCTTCACGCTTAGCCAGGCTGGCCAGGAACTGCTGCTGCAACCCAAGATCTCGCGCCTGCCGGTGTTGCCGTACTCTGCCCTGGCCGGCAAGATTCCGGCGGGCTACCCGGACCCCGCCGAGATCGCCAAGCGCAGCAAGGTGCAGTTCAATGCCGACCTGTCGCAAAGCCGCTACTACGTTGTGCAATCGCTGTACGACCAGACCATCACATTCCGCCTGAAGGAATTGCAGGCTGCCACCAAGGCGATCTACGACGCCGAGGCCAAGCTGGGCGACAAAGCCAATAGCGGGCGCGCCGCCGAGCTGCTGGGACAAGCGCGCAAGCTGGCGTGGGCGCCGCTTATCGATGGCAAGAAGGCCGCCGACCCGGCATTCCTGGCGGTCTTCGCGGGCAACAAGAAAGACGCCTCGGTGAACCAACAGATCACCCAGCTGGAAGGCGAGTGGAACGGCCGAGCACGGGCGAACTATGAAGAAGCCGTGAAGTTGGCCAAAGAGGCCGCGGCGCTCTAAACCACCCGTCGCAGCGCGCGCGCGGCGGCCAGAGCGGCTTGCCCCGCCGCGCGCGCAGCCCCCAGGCAACACATTCGGGAATCTCGATGACTTCTTCGGGCCACTCACGACTGCCCGCCGGCCCCGTATTGACGGCGCTGCTGGTGTTCGGCTTTCTGCTGCTTTTTCTTGCCGTGCCCGTGGGCACGGTGTTCTACAGCGCCTTCGTGAACGCTGACGGCAGCTTCACGATGGGCCACTTTGGCGCGTTCTTCAACCAGCCTTTGATGCAGGAAGCGTTCTTCAACAGCCTGTACGTGGCGGGCTGGTCTGCCCTGCTGGCGTCCCTGATCGCGGTGCCACTGGCGTACTTCACGGTGCGCTTCGATTTCCGGGGTGCGCTGATCATCCAGACGCTGGGCGTGCTGCCGCTGATCATGCCACCCTTCGTGGGCGCGGTGGCGATGCAGCTGATCTTCGGACGATCGGGCAGTGTCAACCTGCTGCTGAATGACTGGTTCGGCTTCACGATTCCATTCATGGAAGGCTTGAACGGCGTCATCTTCGTGGAAGCCCTGCATTACTTTCCGTTCATCCTGATGAACCTGGTGGTGGCGCTGCGCAACATCGACGGCGCCATGGAGGAAGCCGCGTTCAACCTGGGCTCGCGCGGGTTCCGCCTGTTCCGTCGCGTGATTTTTCCGTTGGCCCTGCCCGGCTATGTGGCGGGCGCGTCGCTGGTGTTCGTGAAGGTGTTTGACGACCTGGGCACGCCGCTGGTGCTGGGCACCACCAACATGCTGGCGCCGCAAGCGTACCTGCGCATTACGCAGGTGGGCCTGGAAGACCCGCTGGGCTATGTGATCAGCGTGATCATGATCGCGTTTTCGATCCTGGCGTTGTGGCTGTCGGCGCGCGTGCTCAAGGGGCGTGATTATTCCACGCTGCAAAAGGGCGGCAATTCAATCCAGAAGCGCAAGCTGGGGCCGATGGAAAGCGTGTTGGCCTACGGCTGGATCATCCTGGTGCTGATGTTGGTGCTGTCGCCGCACATGGGCGTGCTGCTGCTGTCGCTAGCCAGCGTCTGGAGCTATGCGCCGTTACCCGATGGCTACACATTGGCGCATTATTCCGCGGTGTTTTCAGAATCGCAGGGCATGATCGCCAACACGCTGCTGTATTGCGGGCTGGCGGCGGGCCTGGATGTCATCATCGGCACCGCCATCGCCTACCTGATGCTGCGCACCCGGCTGCCGGCGCGGCAGTGGCTGGACTTCATGGCATCGGCGGCGCTGGCGATTCCGGGCATCGTGCTGGCCATCGGCTTCTTGCGCACGTTTCGCGGGATCGAGCTTCCCGGAACCGGCACGCTGCTGACCTCGTCGTGGATCATCATCATGATTGCGTATTCGGTCAGGCGCTTGCCGTACGCGCTGCGATCCTGCGTGGCGTCCTTGCAGCAGATCAACGTATCGCTGGAGGAAGCCGCGCAATCGCTGGGTGCAACACGCATGAGCACGATCCGCCGCGTGGTGGTGCCGTTGATGGCGGGCGGCATGCTGGCGGGCTTCGTGACCAGCTTCGTGACGGCGGCGGTCGAGCTGTCGGCCACCATCATGCTGGTCACCAAGGACAGCCAGGCGCCCATGAGCTACGGCATCTATCTGTATATGCAAAGCGCGGCGGGACGAGGGCCGGGAGCCGCTCTGGGCGTGCTGGCGGTGGCCGCGGTGGCTATCGGCACGTATGTATCGCACCTGCTGGTGGAGCGCGCGCAGTCGCGCCAGCGTCCGGCACGCACTGAAGGGGAATCCGCATGAAGAAAGTCAGCGTAGAGTGCCGCAACATCCGCCTGTCGTATGGCACGACCGAAGTGCTGAAGGACGTGAACATCCACGTCGAGCCGGGGGAGTTCTTCGCGTTGCTGGGGCCGTCGGGTTCCGGCAAGTCGACGCTGCTGCGGCTGATTGCCGGTTTCAACCGGCACAGCGCGGGCCAGTTGCTGGTGGATGGCAAAGACATCAGCGGCACGCCGCCCTGGAACCGCAACATCGGCATGGTGTTCCAGAACTATGCGTTGTGGCCGCACATGTCGGTGTGGGACAACGTGGCGTTCGGGCTGGTTGAACGCAAGCTGCCCCGGGCCGAGATCCGAGCCAAGGTCGAAGCCGCGCTCGAACTGGTGGGGCTGTCGCAGTTTGGCAAGCGCCGGCCCAATCAGTTGTCGGGCGGCCAGCAGCAGCGGGTGGCCCTGGCCCGCACCATCGTCATCGAACCGCAGGTGTTGCTGCTGGATGAACCGCTGTCCAACCTGGACAAGAAGCTGCGCGTGCAGATGCGCCAGGACCTGCTCAGCCTGCAACGCCGGCTGGGCATCACCACCATCTTCGTCACGCATGACCAGGAAGAAGCCATGACCACGGCTGACCGCATGGCGGTACTGGACCATGGCGTGGTGCAGCAGATTGGCGCGCCCAGCACGCTGTTCGACTACCCCGTGAACCGCTTCGTGGCCAACTTTGTGGGCACGATGAACGTGCTGGAAGGCGATGTGCGCGAGCGCACCAGCGGCAGCGTCGTGCTGGCGGTGCCGGGCGTGGGCGACCTGCATCTGCCGCTGACGGCTGAAGCGCCCGCCGCCGGCCGCCTGGCGGCCAGCTTCCGGCCGCATACCGTGCAGATTGAAATGGCGGATGGCCTGGGCGATGCGCGCTATGTATGGCTGCCGGGCATTGTGGAAAGCAGCGAGTTCCTGGGCGAATTCACGCGCTATCAGGTGCTGATCGGTGAGCAGCGCCTGACGGCCGACCAGTCGCATTTGGCGGGGCTGTCGCCCTTCCCCGTCGGCGCGCCCGTATCCATTGGATTGGAGCCCACCCAGGTACGGCTGTTGGCGGCCTAAACTTGCCGCCATGGAAATCTATCAGATCCGCGCGTTCGTCACGGTTGCCCGGCTGGGCAACCTGACCAAGGCGGCCGAAGCGCTGTCCTTGACCCAGCCCGCCGTGACCGCGCAGATCAAGGCGCTGGAACAAAGCCTGGGCGTGGCCTTGTTCGACCGCAGCGGCGGCCGATTGGCGCTGGCCAAGGCGGGCGAGGTGCTGCTGCCCACGGCGGAAGCGTTGCTGGTGCTGGGCGCGCAGTTCAAGTCCGAAGCGCAGCAGTTGCAGGGCAGCCTGCATGGGGTCGTGGAACTGGGTGTGCCCAGCGAAAAGCCGGACTTCCTGCGCCTGGGCGAGCTGGCGTCGGCCGTCACGCAGCGCCTGCCGCTGGTGGAATTGAAGACCCAGACCTTGCCTACCGCCACGCTGGCCGAACAGGTCAGCACCGGGCGCCTGCCGGCCGCGCTAACCATCGCCGCCAACCCGCCGCGTGGTGTGTTGTGGCTGCCGTTGCGCAGCGTGCGCTATCGCATTGCCTTGCCGAAAGAACACGCCACGGCGCTCAAGCGCGGCGGCTGGCGCGAAGTAGCCCAGTTGCCGTGGCTGGATGGGCCGTCGGGCAGCCATACGCATCTGCTGTTGCGCGACATGTTCGAACGCCACGGCCTGGCGCCGCGCATTGCCATGCAGAACGATGATCAGGCCAACCTGGAGGCGCTGGTGCGCGCCGGCGCGGGCTGCGCGCTGTTGCGCGAAGAGACCGCGCTGGCGGGCGCCGCATCCAATGATTTCATCGTGTGGGGCCAGGCCCGTGCCGACGCCATGCTAGGCTTCATCCTGCCTTATGAGCGCGCTAGCGAGCCCGCGCTTGTCGCGCTAAGCTCGATCATCCATGCCATTTGGAAGCCCCGCCCGGTGATCGTGCCGGCCCCGCTTTGATTCCCAGGCTTTGCCTCACTTCCTGCCTTATTCCCCACTACGACCGTAATGACTGAAATCTGGTTCATCCGCCATGGCGAAACCGACTGGAACCGCCAGCGCCGCCTGCAAGGCTGGAAAGACATCCCCCTGAACGAATTCGGCGTCAACCAGGCCAGCCTGCTTGCCGCGCGCCTGCGCGACGAGGCCCGCGAAACGCCCATCCACGCCATCTACAGCAGCGACCTGCAACGCGCGCACGCCACGGCGGTGCCCGTGTCCGAACAACTGGGCTTGCGCGTGCGGGTAGAGCCCGGCATCCGCGAGCGCGGCTTCGGCGTGCTGGAAGGGCTGGACCACGAACACATCGACGTGCAGGCGCCCGAAGCTGCCGCCGCCTGGAAAAGCCGCGACCCCTTGCGACCGCTGGATGGCGGCGAAACGCTGGGCCAGTTTCAGTCGCGGGTGATTTCCGCCGTGGACGACATCGCCAGCCGCCACGACGGCGAACGCATCCTGATGTTCACGCACGGCGGCGTGCTGGACATCATCTGGCGCCATGCCTCGGGCGTACCGCTGAACGGCGCGCGCGATGCCGCGCTGCTGAACGTCAGCATCAACCGCGTCGGAGTACAGGGGCGTAAATGGGAAGTGCTGGATTGGGGCGACGTGGGCCATGTGGCCGATGAGGTCGGCGACGACGTGGTGCCGTAACACGGCACCGCGTTCACGGGCGGCAGGTTCATTTTGCCGCCCGTTCGCGCATCACCCTGCTTTGCGGGGCTTGCGCGGCGCGTTGCGCGCCAGCTTGTCATAGACCGCGTTGGGCAACAGGCGCATCAGCTTGGCCACCACGCCCATCTGCCACGGGATCACCGTGTACGACGTGCCGCGCGCAATGGCCGCATGCGCGCGTGCTGCAAAGGCGTCCGCTTCCATCAGGAAGGGCATGGAATACGGATTCTTCGCCGTCATGGCGGTCTTGATGTAGCCCGGTGCGATGGTCGCCACCCGAATACCGTCAGCCTCCAGTTCCAGCCGCAGGCTTTCGCAGTAGGTCACCACGGCGGATTTGGATGCACTGTAGGCGCCCGCGCCCGGTAGTCCGCGCACGCCCGCCACGCTGGCAATGCCCACCAGGCGGCCCGATCCGGCGGCGCGCATGGCGCCCACGAAGGGTTCGAAGGTGGCCACGGTAGCCAGCAGATTGGTATCGACAATAGCTTTGAAGACGTCGTAGTCCTCACCGTGCTCGGTCAAGGTGCCGGCGCTGATGCCCGCGCTGGCAATGACGACATCCACCCTGCCCTGGCAGAACGCAATGAAATCGGCCGCCGCCGCATGCAGCGCGGCGCGGTCGCGCACGTCCACGGCGTAGCAACGATGGCTGCCCGGCAGGCTGTCGGCCAACTCGCGCAACGCGTCTTCGCGCCGGCCCAAGAGACCCAGCGTGGCGCCCGATGCGGCGTACTGCTGCGCCAGGGCGCGGCCCAGACCACTGCTGGCGCCGGTGATGAAGACTCTGTTCATGGGTTCGTCTTAAGCGAGTAGGAAAGGCAGAAATGAAAAGGGCGACCCTGTTCAAGGGCCGCCCCGGCATCCTACCTCAAGCCCGCGGGCTTGGCGCTGTCGCGTCAGTCTTGACCGCTAAGCGATGCGTGCAGGTCCTGCAAGGGATACACCTGCAGGCCCAGGCCCTGGCGCAGATACTGCATGCCTTCAACCGCGGCGCGGGCGCCAGCGATGGTGGTGAAGAACGTGACGCGGGCGGCCAGCGACTGCGTACGGATCGTGCGCGAATCAACGATGGCGTTGCGGCGCTCTTCGACGGTGTTGATGACCAGCGCGATTTCGCCGTTCTTCACCATGTCGACGATGTGCGGACGGCCTTCGGTGACCTTGTTGACCACTTGCACCGGAATGCCCGCGGTTTCAATTTCGGCCGCCGTGCCGCGCGTGGCCACCAGCTTGAAGCCCATGGCATGCAGGCCGCGCGCCACTTCCACGGCGCGGGGCTTGTCCTGGTTCTTCACGCTGATGAACACCGTGCCGGACTCCGGCAGGCGCACGCCAGCAGCCAGTTGCGACTTCACGAAGGCTTCGCCGAAGCTCATGCCCACGCCCATCACTTCACCGGTCGACTTCATTTCCGGACCCAGGATGGTGTCCACGCCCGGGAACTTCACGAACGGGAACACGGCTTCCTTGACCGAGAAGTAAGGCGGCACGATTTCCTTCGTGATGCCTTGCGCCGCCAGCGTCTGGCCGGCCATGGCGCGCGCGGCGATCTTGGCCAGTTGCAGGCCGGTGGCCTTGGACACGTAGGGCACCGTGCGCGAGGCACGCGGGTTCACTTCCAGCACGTAGACATCGCCGCCCTGAATGGCGAACTGCACGTTCATCAGGCCGCTGACGTTCAAGGCCTTGGCCATCATCGTGGTCTGGCGCTTGATCTCGGCGATGACTTCCGCCGACAGCGAGTAAGGCGGCAGGCTGCAAGCCGAGTCGCCCGAGTGCACGCCGGCCTGCTCGATGTGTTCCATGACGCCGCCGATGAAGACGGTTTCGCCGTCGGCCAGGCAGTCCACGTCGACTTCGGTGGCGTTGTTCAGGAAGCGGTCCAGCAGCACGGGCGAGTCATTGCTGACCTTCACGGCCTCGCGCATGTAGCGCTCGAGGTCTTGTTGCTCGTGCACGATTTCCATGGCCCGGCCACCCAGCACGTAGCTGGGACGCACGACCAGCGGGTAGCCGATCTCGGTGGCGTGGGCCAGGGCCTCGCCTTCGGTGCGCGCGGTGCGGTTGGGCGGCTGACGCAGGCCCAGCTTGTTCAGCAGCTTCTGGAAACGTTCGCGGTCTTCGGCGACGTCGATGGATTCCGGGCTGGTGCCGATGATGGGCACGCCGTTGGCTTCCAGGGCGCGCGCCAGCTTCAACGGGGTCTGGCCGCCGTACTGGACGATCATGCCGACCGGGTTTTCCTTGTGGACGATTTCCAGCACGTCTTCCAAGGTCAGCGGTTCGAAGTACAGGCGGTCGGACGTGTCGTAGTCGGTGGACACGGTTTCCGGGTTGCAGTTGACCATGATGGTCTCGTACCCGTCGTCGCGCAGCGCCAGCGCGGCATGCACGCAGCAGTAATCGAACTCGATGCCCTGGCCGATACGGTTCGGGCCACCGCCCAGCACGATGATCTTCTTGCGATCGGTGGGGGCGGACTCGCACTCTTCCTCGTACGTGGAGTACATGTACGCGGTGCGGGTGGCGAATTCGGCGGCGCAGGTGTCGACGCGCTTGTAGACCGGGCGCACGTTCAACTGGTGACGCAGCTTGCGCACTTCGGATTCAGCGGAATCCAGCAGGAACGCCAGGCGGCGGTCGGAGAAACCGCGGCGCTTCAGTTCCCACAGCGTGGCGTAGTCCAGGTCGGCCAGCGTCTTTTGTTCCAGCGCCAGTTCGATGTCGACGATTTCCTTGATCTGCGACAGGAACCACGGGTCGATGTGCGTGATGTTGTGCACTTCGTCCAGCGTGAAGCCTTGCGCAAAGGCGTCGCCCACGTACCAGATGCGTTCCGGACCGGGCTCGCCCAGTTCGACTTGCAGCTTTTCGCGGTCGGTGGTTTTCTGGTTCAGGCCGTCGACGCCCACTTCCAGACCACGCAGCGCCTTCTGGAACGATTCCTGGAAGGTGCGGCCGATGGCCATGACTTCACCCACGGACTTCATCTGGGTGGTCAGGCGCGCATCGGCGGTGGGGAATTTTTCGAAGGCAAAACGCGGCACCTTGGTGACGACGTAGTCGATCGACGGTTCGAACGAGGCGGGCGTGGCGCCGCCGGTGATTTCGTTCTTGAGCTCGTCCAGCGTATAGCCCACGGCCAGGCGCGCGGCGACCTTGGCGATGGGAAAACCGGTGGCCTTGGATGCCAGCGCCGACGAACGCGACACGCGCGGATTCATCTCGATGACGATCATGCGGCCGTTCTTCGGGTTGACGGCGAACTGCACGTTCGAGCCGCCCGTATCCACGCCGATCTCGCGCAATACCGCGATCGATGCATTACGCATGATCTGGTATTCCTTGTCGGTCAGCGTCTGAGCAGGCGCCACGGTGATCGAGTCACCGGTGTGCACGCCCATCGGGTCCAGGTTTTCGATCGAGCAGACGATGATGCAGTTGTCCGCCTTGTCGCGAACCACTTCCATCTCGAATTCCTTCCAGCCCAGCAAGGATTCTTCGATCAGCAGTTCGTTGGTCGGCGAGGCTTCCAGGCCACGGCGGCAGATGGTTTCGAATTCTTCGGCGTTGTAGGCAATACCGCCGCCCGAACCGCCCATGGTGAAGCTGGGGCGGATCACGGCGGGGAAGCCCGACGTGCCCACTTCGGCGGCGATGCGGCGCTGCACTTCCCAGGCTTCGTCCATGCTGTGGGCCACGCCCGACTTGGCCGATTCCAGGCCGATGTCGGTCATGGCCTGCTTGAACTTCTGGCGGTCTTCGGCCTTTTCGATGGCGTGTTCGTTCGCGCCGATCAGCTCCACGTTGTGCTTTTTCAGCACGCCGTGGTGGGCCAGGTCCAGCGCGCAATTCAGCGCGGTCTGGCCGCCCATGGTGGGCAGCAGCGCATCGGGCTTTTCACGCTCGATGATTTTTTCAACCGCTTGCCAGGTGATGGGCTCGATGTAGGTGACGTCGGCCGTTTCCGGGTCCGTCATGATCGTGGCGGGGTTGCTGTTCACCAGGATGGTGCGGTAACCCTCGGCCTTGAGCGCCTTGCACGCCTGTGCGCCGGAATAGTCGAATTCGCAGGCCTGCCCGATGATGATGGGGCCGGCGCCGATGATGAGTATGCTTTTTAGGTCTGTACGCTTGGGCATGATGCAATCTTTACTTTTGGCCGGACATCAGGGCGATGAACTTGTCGAAGAGTTCAAGGATGTCGTGCGGACCCGGGCTGGCTTCGGGGTGACCCTGGAAGCAGAAGGCCGGGCGGTCGGTGAGCTCGAAGCCCTGCAGCGTGCCGTCGAACAGCGACACGTGCGTGACGCGCGCATTGGCCGGCAGGCTGGCCGCATCGACCGCGAAGCCGTGGTTCTGGCTGGTGATGAACACGCGCTTGGACTGCAAGTCTTGCACGGGGTGGTTCGCGCCGTGATGGCCCGTCTTCATCTTGAGCGTCTTGCCGCCCACGGCCAGGCCCATGATCTGGTGACCCAGGCAGATGCCGAAGACCGGCAACTTCTTGTCCAGGAACGTGCGGGTGGCGTCGATGGCGTAGTCGCAGGGCTCGGGGTCGCCGGGGCCGTTGGACAGGAACACGCCGTCAGGGTTGAGCTTCAGGACGTCTTCGGCGCTGGTTTGCGCCGGCACCACGGTCAGGCGGCAACCGCGATCAGCCAACAGGCGCAGGATGTTCGTCTTGATGCCGAAGTCGTAAGCGACGACGTGGAACTTGGATTGGTCGGGCTTGGAGAAGCCTTCGCCCAATTGCCAGGTGCCTTCGGTCCATTCGGTGCTGGCTTTCTGCGACACGACCTTGGCCAGGTCCTGGCCGGCCATGCCGGCAAAGCCCTGGGCCATTTCAACGGCGCGTTCGGCATCGGTGCCGACGAAAATGCAGGCGCCCTGGGCGCCTTTTTCACGCAGGATGCGCGTGAGCTTGCGGGTGTCGATGCCGGAAATGGCAACGATGCCCTGCGCGGCCAGATAGTCGGGCAGGGATTGCGTGGAACGGAAGTTCGACACGCGGGCGGGACAGTCGCGGACCACCAGTCCGGCGGCATAGACGCGATTGGCTTCCACGTCTTCGGCGTTGACGCCGGTGTTGCCAATGTGCGGATAGGTCAGCGTAACGATCTGACCGCTATAGCTGGGATCGGTGAGAATTTCCTGGTACCCGGTCATCGCGGTGTTGAACACCACTTCGGCAACGGTAGCCCCAGGCGCACCGATCGACACGCCTCGAAAAATGGTACCGTCCGCCAGAGCCAGAATTGCAGGAGGGAAGCGGTTGATCCCCTCGGGAAAAAGTTGCGGCAGCACAGTAAACCCCGGTTTTAGAATCGATAATCAAACCTTCGGATTATACCTTGACCGGGCAAATTCCCTGGCGAACCGCGCCAAATAAGGCCGGAATCGCCGATTGACCCTGGCGCGGCACGTTTACGGCGCATGTACGGCTTGTGTGCTGCCTCCCGCTTGTGGGCGACGGCGAGACACCGGCCGCAGTGATACGCTAGGGAACCTTCAACCCTTGCCGTCGTGAGCCGTTACTGTCCATGTCCAGCCAACTTGACGCCCTGCGCAATCACACCACCGTTGTCGCCGACACCGGGGATTTCGAAGCGATGAAGGCGTTGCGTCCCACGGACGCCACCACTAATCCGTCCCTTATTCTAAAAGCCGTTCAGCAAGACGCCTACCGGCCCCTGCTGGAACAAACCGTGCGCGATCACCAAGGCGCCTCCGCCCCCGAGCTCGTCGACCGCCTGCTGGTCGCCTTTGGCCGCGCCATTCTGAACATCGTGCCGGGCCGCGTCTCCACCGAAGTGGATGCCCGCCTGTCGTTCGATACCCGCGCAACCATCGAACGCGCCCGCGGCCTGATCGCTCTGTATGAAGCCGCGGGCGTGCCGCGCGAACGCGTGCTGATCAAGATCGCGTCCACCTGGGAAGGCATCCAGGCCGCCCGCGCGCTGCAAGCCGAAGGCGTGCACTGCAACCTGACGCTGCTGTTTTCGCTGCCCCAGGCCGTGGCCTGCGCCGACGCCCGCGTGCAATTGATTTCGCCCTTTGTGGGCCGCATCTACGATTGGCACAAGAAGAACGCCGGCACCGCGTGGGTGGAAGCCGACAACAGCGGGTCACAAGATCCCGGCGTGCTCTCGGTGACGCGCATATACCGGTATTACAAGCAGCACGACATTTCTACCGAAATCATGGGCGCCAGCTTCCGCAACGTGGGTCAGATCCTGGCGTTGTCGGGATGCGATCTGCTGACCATCAGCCCCGACTTGCTCAAGCAGTTGGCGAACACACCAGGCGATGCACCGGCGCAACTGCGCGCCGACGACACGGGTCCGGCGATTGCCCGTATCGGCGCGGATGAAGTCAGCTTCCGCACCCTGCTCAACGACGACGCAATGGCCAGCGAAAAGCTGTCCGAAGGTATCCGCCTGTTCGTGGCCGACGCGGTCAAGCTGGATGCGCTGATCGACGCACAGCGCCGCTGATCCGGCCCGCGAGCAGAAAAAAGTGGCGTGCTCGGTTTTTGGGCACGCCACTTGCTGACTAGCCTGGTGGCCTGGGTGATGCTGGACGTACGGGCTGACCTGCGTCGTGACCTTAACGCTGATCGTGCGAATGCACCTGCAACGCTTCCAGAAACCGCGACACCATGTTGTAGGCCGCAACCGTTGCAGTCAGTTCGACGATGAGCTTTTCGGAACCCATGGCAGCGCGAGCCGCCTGAAACACCGGGTCCGGCACCTGGACGTTGCGGGTCATGGCATCGGTGTAGGCCAGCACGGCTTTTTCGCGCGCGTCGAACAGCATTGAATTTTCCCAATCGCCCAGGGCATCCAACTGGGCTTGCGACAGACCTTCCTTCAGGGCGATCGGCGCATGCTGATCGGCCTCGTAGGGCGCGCCGTTTAGCGCGGCGACGCGCATGATGACCAGTTCGCGCACATCACCCGGCAAGGTGCTTAGTTGCCGGATGGATGTCAGGTAGTTCAACCAGCCCGCGGCCACTGCGGGGCTGTGCAGCAGCATTTGGTACAGATGAAGCACGCTGCCCCGTTCAGCAACGATGCGGTCCACCAGGGGACGGGCTTCGGAATGAGACAGATCGGCGTAGGGAAGACGGGCCATGGACGCTCCAGAGAGTTGATGGGGGCTGCAAACGCATACATTCACACAATATATTTGACATAATGACAGCTCATTGCGCGTCCCAGGTACCCCACCCACAATGAATGCGCCCACCCCGTCTCATTTGCCCGTCACGCTCGCCAACTGCGACAGCGAACCGATACACATACCGGGCGCCATCCAGCCGCTGGGGGCCTTGCTTGCGTTCGACGCGGACGGCATGCTGCAATTCGCCAGCGAAAACGCTCCCGCCCTGCTGGGTGTGCCGCTGACGCTGGGACAATGCTGCCCCCCAGGCACGCTGCCGTCAGACCTGGCGGACTATCTGGCGGAGTGGCTGGGCAACCCCGACCCTGTTTTCGACCCCTTCGCATTGACGCTGAACAACGCTACGTTCGACGTGATCGGCCACTGCAACAGCGACGGTCTGACAATCATCGAACTGGAACAGCGCGTGCAGGCTGCCGCCGACGTTGCCGACCCGGCGCGCATCTACCGCAGCATCGAACGCGTGCGCCGCGAACGCGATATCGACGGCCTGCTTAAAAGCGCCGTGCGCGAGGTGCGCCGCGCCACCGGGTTCGACCGGGTCATGGCCTACCGCTTCCATCCCGACGACAGCGGGGAAATCGTCACCGAAGAACGCCACGAATCCCTGGAAGACTGGATAGGCCGCCGCTACCCCGCGGGCGACATCCCCGCGCAGGCACGCCGCCTGTACACCGTCAACACGTTGCGCCAGATTGCCGACGCGCGCTACACGCCAGTGCGCGTACGTGGCGCGCCTTCGGCCACCACGAAGCCGCTGGACATGAGCTTTTCGGTGTTGCGCAGCGTGTCGCCGATTCATCTGGAATACATGGCCAACATGGGCGTGCAGGCGTCGATGAGCCTGTCGATCGTGATCGGCGATCGGCTCTGGGGCATGATCGCCTGCCATCACCATGGGCCGCGCCCCATTCCCTACCCCGCGCGTCTGGCCTGCGAAGCGCTGGCGCAGGTGCTCTCCGCCGCGTTGGCCAATATCGAGGGGGCCGAGCGCGCCGCCCAGGCTCGCCGCAATGCCGCCTTGGTCAGCGAACTGACCGAACGCGCATCCGCCTCGGAAAACCTGCATCTGGCCTTGTCCAGCGGGCCGGATACGCCCGCGTCGCTGATTCCGAACGACGCCGCGCTGTGCCTATGGGGCAACAGCGTCACCGTGTTTGGCGGCATCGCGCCGCGCGGCGAACTGGCGGGCATTCTGTGCGCGTTGGACCAAAGCGGCCAGCGCCTGGTGCATACCGACAACATCGCCCGCGACTACCCCGACCTGCAGACCGACCTGGTTCCCTACGCCGGCCTGCTGGCTTGCAAGTTCGACCCGATGAACAATGGCTGGCTGATATGGCTGCGCAAAGAGCAGATCGAAACGCTGGTTTGGGGCGGCAAGCCCGAGAAACAATACGCCGTAGGCAACCAGGGGCCGCGCCTGACGCCACGCGGCTCATTCGAGGCCTGGCGCGAAGTGGTGCGCAATACCTGCACTTCGTGGCTGCCAGCTGAACTGGAAGCCGCCGACAATCTGCGCGACGAACTTTCCCACATCGCCACCAGCCGCACCGCCGACGTGGACCGCGCGCGCACCGCGCTGCTGGCCATGCTGGGCCACGATCTGCGCGACCCGCTGCAATCGATTTCCATGGCGGCCACGCTGCTGTCCAAAACGGATACCGGTGCACGCATGGGCGAGCGTATCCGCTATTCCAGCGGCCGCATGCAACGCCTGATTTCGCAGGTGCTGGACTTGTCACGCCTGCAGGGCGGCATGGGACTGGGCATTGAAAAGCGCCCATGCTCGCTGAGCGATCTGATCAACGGGCTGATCGAAGAAAAGCGGCAGGCCTACCCCGGGCTGCGCATCGAGCCCGACGTGGCGCCCGACCTGACCCTGATGGCCGATACCGACCGCATCGCCCAGGTGCTGACGAATCTGATGAGCAACGCGCGCCAGCACGGCGCCCCGCGCCAGCCCATCCTGGTGCAGGCGCACGAGCGCGGCGACGACATTGAGCTGCGCGTCATCAACCATGGCGCGCCCATTGCACCAGAGGTGTTGGCGCACCTTTTTTCGCCTTTCAAACCCGAATCGCTGGGCCAGTCGCGCAACCGCAACGGCCTGGGGCTGGGCCTGTATATCGCCGAACAGGTCGTGCGTGGCCATGACGGCGAGATCTCGGTGGCATGCCGGGACGGCCTGGTCATTTTTACGGTGAGGCTGCCGCGCGACTGTCGCGACGCACCCACCCTTTGAACCCTGGAGACATCTTTTGAACGAAGTGCGCGCAGTTCGCGTCCTGCTGGTTGACGACAATGAAATGGGCTCGGAGCTGCTTGCCGAATTCCTGGCGCTTTCTGGGGTGCAAGCGCGCTGCGCCGCCTCGGGCGAAGCCGCGCTTGAGATGATGGACAGCTTCCACCCCGAAGCCGTGCTGGTGGACATTTTGCTGCCCGACATGGACGGCTATGAGCTGGCGTCGCGCTTGCGCGCCCGCGGCGCACCGCCGCGCATCTACGCCCTGAGCGGCTTGGCGCGCCACGAACGCCGTGATGCGGACGGCATGTTCGACGGCTGGATTGAAAAGCCCGCCGACCCCGACGCACTGCTGGCCATTTTGTGCCCGTCACACTAGGGCCGCCCATGTCGATCTCTCCGTCCCTGGCCGCGCAAGGCGTGCGGTTCAAAGTGCTGGCGCAGGTGTTTCCGGTACTGCGCCACGAAGTCGTGGGCCCACTGTCCAACGCCACGCTGGCCACCGCGATGCTGCGCCAGACACCGGACGGCGCCGATGCCGACGCCTTGCAGCAGCGCTGCCATCGCCTGGCGGGCGACCTGACCGGCATGCTGGAAGACAGCGTCACCATCGTGCGCGAACTGGACCAATGGCTGCTGGACAGCAACGCCACCCTGTCCGCCGAAGCCTTGCTGCGCGAATGCCGCAAGCTGATGTTCTCGCATCTGCTGCTGTCGCGGCACAGCGTCATCTGGCCGGAAGACGTGGCCGACATCCAGGTGCCGCAGTTCACCTCGCGGTATCTGCTGCTGGCCTGGTTGCTGAGCCTGTTGTCCGTCTTGCCGGCGGACGCCACGCTGACGCTGGACTGTTCGCAGCCCGATGCCTGGCACGCCCATTTTCCGGAAGACCTGGCGTCGGCCGCGCCGACCGCGTCGCCCGCCTTCGCGCCCGAGGAAGTGGAACTGCTTGCAACGGTATCCGGCTGGCGGCTGGAGCGCCAGGCGCAGTGCTGGTCACTGCGCCTGCCCGCCGCCGCCCCAGTGCAATAGGCAGCCGCCATGATTTCGCCCGTTCACCTACGGCTTCGAGACGGCACACGCGACAGGCACGAAGCGCTGGACCAGGGCTTGGCCTTGACTGGCGGCGACATCGACCACACCGCTTATCTGAACTATCTGCGCGCGTTGCTGGGCTGGCTGGAACCTTTGGAACGCCAACTGTGGCAACTGGACTGGCCCGATAGCCTGCAAGCGGCGGCGCGCGCCGGAAAAAGTGATTGGATACGCGCCGACCTGGCGGCTGCCGGCGACGCAACGCCCGTACCGCACTGCGCCGATGCACCGCGTATCGAAGCCGCCGATGCCTATGCCTTGGGCGTGGCCTATGTGGTGGAAGGGTCGCAATTGGGCGGACGCTTTCTGGCCAAGCACCTGGCCGAGGTCGCGCCCGAGCTACCGCTGCGCTATCTGCGCGGCTATGGCGAACAACTGGGACCGATGTGGAAGACGTTTCTGCAGTTTCTGGATAGCGAGGCTGGCGCCCAAGGGCGCGAGGACCACGCGTTGCAAGGCGCGTGCGACGCCTTCGACAGCCTGACGGCGTGGCTGCGCAGCCGGCACGCGCTGCGAACCTGAAAGGCTCGCGGCGCGGCCGCGCTGGCGGGTTACAGCTTTTCGGTTTCGCCCGACTTGGGCTGCCACTTCATCAAGCGCTTTTCACCAATGCCGACGATGTAGTCCAGCACCAGCGCAAACGCGGTCAGCACGACGATGCCCGCGAACACGGTGTTCACATCAAACGTGCCTTCCGCTTGCAGGATCAGGTAGCCCACGCCCCTTGCCGAGCCCAGGTATTCACCCACCACCGCGCCCACGAAGGCCAGGCCCACGGACGTATGCAGGCTGGAAAACACCCAACTGGTGGCCGACGGCAGGTACACGTGGCGCAGCAACTGGCGCTTGCGCGCGCCCAGCATGCGCGCGTTGTCGAGCAAGGTTGGGCTGACTTCGCGCACGCCCTGGTAGACGTTGAAGAACACGATGAAGAACACCAGCGTGACCGCCAGCGCCACCTTCGACCAGATCCCCAAGCCGAACCACATGCCGAAAATAGGCGCCAGGATGACGCGCGGCATCGAGTTGGCGGCCTTGATGTAGGGATCAAGAATCGCGCTTGCGCGGGGCGACAAGCCCAGCCACAGTCCAAAGACCAAACCGGCGATGGTGCCGATGAAAAAGGCCAGCACGGTTTCCGTCAGGGTGACCCACAGGTGCGCATAGATGTCGGCATTGGTGACGAACCAGGCCCAGATGCGGCCCCAGACCTTCAGCGGTTCGCCAAAGAAGAAAGCCACCTGGGAATCGCGCGCCGCAAAATGCCAGACGCCCAGGATGACGACCAGCAGCAGCAGTTGCCAGAAGCGCAAGCTGGCCTTACCAGATTTGAATGACTTCGACATACCTCAGGCTCGCTTCTGTTGGGCATAGCCCTTTAGCACTTCTTCGCGCAGCACCGCCCAGATGGCCGAGTGCAGTTCGACAAAGCGCGGGTGGACGCGTACCTCGGCCACGTCGCGGGGACGCGGCAGGTCAATGACGAATTCGCCGATTGGGTGCGTGCCCGGGCCGGCAGACAGCACGATCACGCGGTCGCTCATCGCGATGGCTTCGTCCAGGTCGTGCGTGATGAACAACACGGCCTTGCGCTTGGCCATCCACAGGTCCAGGACTTCGTTTTCCATCAACTGGCGCGTCTGGATGTCCAGGGCGGAGAACGGCTCGTCCATCAGGATGATGTCGGGGTCGCGGATCAGCGTCTGGGCCAGCATGGTGCGCTTGCGCATGCCGCCTGACATCTGGTGCGGATAGCGGCTTTCGAAGCCGCCCAGCCCCACTCGGCGCATCCACTCGCGACCGCGCTCCAGCCCTTCGGGGCGCGGTACGCCAGCGAAGTCCAGACCTGCCACCACATTGTCCAGCGCGCTGCGCCAGGGCAACAGCGCTTCGCCCTGGAACATGTAGCCCGCGCGCGCGTTGATGCCGGACAAGGGTTGACCGAAGACCTTCACCTGCCCGCTCGACGGCGCCAGCAAGCCGGCGCCGACGTTGAGCAGGGTGGACTTGCCGCAGCCGGTCGGACCCACCACCGACACGAACTCGCCCGGCGCAATGGCCAGGCTCGTGTCACTGACGGCGGTATAGCGCTGCGACCGGTCGTCGCGCGAAACAAAGGTGCAACTGATATTTTCCAGCGATAGTGCGGCTTCAGCCATTGGCGTACTTCTCGTTGGCGCGGCGGGCGAAATCGTTGGTCCAGGCTTTCGACGGATCAATCTTCGATGCGTTGAACTCTGCCTGGTACGCGGCCAGCGCCTTGAGCGCGGTGGCCGCGCCGTCCTCGGGGATCATGCCGTCGGGCGACAGGCCTTCCAGGCTTGCCGAGATGGCGGCCTTGTAGATGGCCGGGTCGCCCAGCAGGTAGGTTTCCGGCACGATCTTGGCGATTTCGTCGGGACCCGCCTTCTGAATCCACTTGTCCGCGCGCACGATCGCGTTGGCCAGCGCCTGCGTGGTGTTCGGATTGGCGTCGATGAACGCTTGCGGGGCGTACAGGGAACCGGCAGGCATGTTGCCGCCAAAGATCTCCTGCGTGTCTTTAAGCGTGCGCGTGTCGACAATGATCTCGATGTCGCCCGGCATCTGCAACATCGACACCACGGGGTCGGTGTTGGAGATGGCGTCGATCTGGCCGCTGCGCAACGCCGTCACGGCACCCGCGCCGGCGCCCACGCCGATGATGGAAACGTCAGAGGACTTCAAGCCATGCTTGGCCAGGAAGAAGCTGACCACCATGTTGGTGGATGAACCCGGCGCGGTCACGCCGATCTTCTTGCCCTTGAGGTCAGCGGCGCCCTTGTAGTTCGGCAGGTTCTTCTTGGACACGCCCACGCCGATCATCGGCGCGCGGCCTTGCAGCACGAAGGCACGGTAGGCCTGGCCCTTGGACTGCATCGACAGCGTGTGTTCGAACGCGCCCGAGACGATGTCGGCGCTGCCGCCCACCACGGCTTGCAGGGCCTTGGAGCCGCCCGCGAAGTCGGCGATGCTGACGTCCAGGCCTTCGTCCTTGAAGTAGCCACGGGCTTCAGCGATGGACAGCGGGAGGTAATAGATCAGGGGCTTGCCGCCCACGGCGATCTGAACCTTGGTCTTTTCAAGCTTCTGGGCGCGCACGATGGCGGGCGCCATGCCCATGACGCCGGCGGCGCCAGCCATCTTGAGCAAGTCACGGCGAGTAACTGACATTGGGTTGTCTCCTTAGTTGTCGGGTTTACCGATAGCGCCGGTCTTCGCCAGCTCTTCAATAGCCGCTGAATCATACCCCAGCGCTTTCAGGACTTCCTCGGTATGTTCCCCTAATTTGGGGCCTACCCAGCGCGTCTGGCCAGGGGTTTCCGACAGCTTGGGAACCACCGCCGGAAGCTTCACGGGGCTGCCATCGGCAAGCTGATGTTGTTCGATCATGCGGCGCGCCAGGAACTGCGGATCGCTGAACATATCGGCCACGCTGTAGATCTTTCCGACCGGCACATCGGCCGCTTTGAGCGTGCCCAGCGCGTCTTCGATGTTGCGCCCGTTGCACCATTGCTGGATCGCGCCGTCGATCTCTTCCACGCGCCGTGCGCGGCCGTCGTTACGCACCAGGTCGGGGTCTTCGGCCAGGTCGTCGCGGCCGATGGCGCGCATCAGGCGGTGAAAGATGGCATCGCCATTGCCCGCGATAACGATGTTCTGGCCGTCGCGGGTGGTGTAGGTATTTGATGGCACGATGCCCGGCAGCGCGCCGCCGGTGCGTTCGCGCACCACGCCGGCCACGTCGTATTCGGGCACCAGGCTTTCCATCATGTTGAAGACAGCTTCGTACAGGGCCACGTCCACCATCTGCCCCTGCCCGGCCTGGCAGGCATCGCCCGTCTTGCCGTTCCAGCGGCCGCCGGTGGCGTCGCGGTGGCGCAGCGCCATCATGGCGCCAATCACCCCGTGCAGCGCGGCAATGGAGTCGCCGATGGAAATGCCGACCCGCAGCGGGGGCCGGTCGGGGTGCCCCGACACATAGCGCAGGCCGCCCATGGATTCACCGATGGCGCCGAAGCCGGGTTGGTCTTTCATGGGGCCGGTCTGGCCATAGCCCGACAAGCGCACCATGATCAGCGCCGGGTTGATGGCGCGCAGTTGTTCAAAGCCCAAGCCCCACTTTTCCAGCACGCCAGGCCGGTAGTTTTCCACCACGACATCGGCGTCCAGCGCCAGCTTGCGGGCAATTTCCTGCGCGCGCGGGTCTTTCAGATTGAGGGCGATGGATTGCTTGTTGCGCGCCTGCACCGTCCACCAGAGCGAATTGCCCTCGTGCAGGTGGCGCCAACTGCGGATGGGGTCGCCCCCGCCCGTGCCATCCGGCCCGTGCGGCGTTTCCACCTTGATGACGTCGGCGCCAAATTCGCCGAAGATGCGCGCGGCGAAGGGGCCGGCGATTAGCGTGCCGAGTTCCAGGACTTTCAGTCCGGTCAGCGCTGACATGGTTTGTCTTCCTCACGTTTCGTGCCGCGCCGGTACGTTGCCGGGAGGCTGTTTTAACGTTGCGAGCCTTGCGTTGCTATGTGGTCTTGCGCTCCATCAGCGCCCAGGCGATGGTGCCGGCATCCACGTATTCAAGTTCGCTGCCCGCCGGGACGCCACGCGCCAGGCGTGTGACCCGCAGGCCGCGTTCACCCAGCGCTTCGCCCAGGAAGTGGGCGGTGGTTTCGCCTTCGGCGGTGAAGTTGGTGGCCAGGATGACTTCCTGCACCACCCCATCGGTTGCGCGCTTGATGACGCGATCGAAATCCAGCTCGCGCGGGCCGATGCCCTCAAGCGGCGCCACCCGGCCCATCAGCACGTAGTACAGGCCACGGTAGCCGTGGCTGGACTCGATCATGTTCTGGTCGGCCGGCGTTTCCACGATGCACAAGAGCGACGGGTCGCGCTTGGGGTTGGCGCAGGTGCCGCAGACCTCGTCTTCGGAAAAGCTGTTGCAACGGGCGCAATGTTTCAAGTCCCGCACCGCGCCGGCCAACGCCCGCCCCAGCATGTCCGCGCCTTGCGGGTCATGCTGCAACAGGTGATAAGCCATGCGCCGGGCTGATCGGACGCCCACGCCGGGCAGGCGCCGCAGCGCCTCGATCAGGGAAACCAGCGGTTCGGGTTCAGGCAGTAAGGGATCCATTGCAGCCCAGGGCAGCCTTGCTTAGAACGGCAGCTTCATGCCCGGGGGCAGCGGCATGCCGGCGGTGACGCCCGCCATCTTTTCCTGCGACGTGGTTTCGGCCTTGCGCAGCGCGTCGTTGAACGCAGCGGCAACCAGGTCTTCCAGCATGTCCTTGTCGTCGCCCAGCAGCGACGGGTCGATCACGACGCGCTTGACGTCGTGGCGGCAGGTCATGGTGACCTTGACCAGGCCGCCGCCCGAGGCGCCTTCGACCAGGATTTCAGCCAGCGCGTCTTGCGCCTTCTTCATGTTTTCCTGCATCTGCTGCGCCTGGCGCATCAGGCCGGCCAGTTGTCCTTTCATCATGATGGATGTTCCTTGAACGAGGGAAATAAGAGATGGCCGCCGCGTCAGGCAGCGGCCGGGGGATCAACGTGGCGGATGGAGTCGGGGACGACATGGCCCCCGAAATCGGCCAACAACGCTTGCACGAAGGGATCGACGGCCACCGCATCTTCGGCGGCCTGCTGGCGCGCGGCGCGTTCGGCTTTGGCAACCGCGTGAGCAGTGTCGTCGCCGGTAATGCCGACTTGCACATCCAACCGGATGCCCTGGCCGAAATGTTCGCACAAGACGGTTTGCAAACGCACCCGGCTTTCGCTTTCGGCCAGCGTCTTGACGGCCACGCGCAGCACGATGGCATCGCCCTGCACACCGGCCCATTCGCTTTGCCGAGCCAGTTCGGCCGCCAAGCCGGTGACGGGCAGGCGCGCGGCCAATTCGGGCCAGCCGGCCTGCGTCATGTCAGACATGCGAGCGCGCGAGGCGCGCTTGCGAGACGGGGCGGGGGCTTCGCGACGGGCTGCCGGTGGCGGCGCCACCGACGGCGCGCTGGCCAGCGTTTCAAATTCGTCGTCGTCCGGGTTGGACGTGAAACCGCCCTCCGGCACAAAGCCGCCTTCGGCTTCAAACGGAATTTCTTCGTCAACCCAGGACGGCGGGCCGTCGTCGTCGGCCTCGGCCGGCGCGGTAGCCAGCACGGCAGCAACCGCGGGCGTGACCGCCAGCGCGGCGGAACCTACTCCCTTCGCGGCGGCGTCGACGGCGGGAGCGGTAGCAGCGGCGGGCGCGACGGCAGCGGCCGCATCGGCGTCAAAGGCAGGCGCGGCGGGGGACAGCTCTGGCGTGGGTTCCGGCGTGGGCGCCAGCATGGATTCGGGCGCAGGCGCTGCCGCCGCTTGCGCGGTAGACGTCGTGCCAGCCGGAAGGTCTTCCCACGGCGGCACGCTGTCTGGCGCGGGCGTCACTGCCGTTGCGGCAGTGGCCGGTTGCGGCGCGGCTTGAGACGCGGCTTGCGGTGCGGCTTGAGCCGTAACTTGTGGCGTCGGCGCGACGGGTGCGGAAACCGCCTGGACAGGTTCGGAAACCGGCGCGGCGGACGCGACCGCTGCCTGCGGCGCGGGTTCGTTCACTGCGGCAGGCGCGGGCGCAGCCGTGGGGGTGGTCACCGGGGATGCTGCGGGAGCAGCTGCGGGTTCAACCACTGGCTCTGCCACGGAAGCAACAACATCAGCAACAACAGGCGCAACCATTGGCGCGCTGACGGCTGCGGCGGCTGTCGCAACAACAGGCGCAACCTCGGCCGCCGCAACAACCGCTTCGGGCGCGGAAGCCGCTGCCGGTTCCGCCGTCTGGCGGGCCGGAGTAGCAGGCGCTTCCAAGGCGGTCTGCGGACCGGCGTCGCCATTGAGCGCCAGCATGCGCAGGCAGGCCATGATGAAGCCCGCATACTCGTCCGGCGACAGCGTCAGTTCGCTGCGGCTATGCACGGCCACTGAATAGAACAACTGGACCGCGTCAGGATGCAGGCTAAGTGCCAGCCGCGCAATGTCGGCGGCCAGCGGGTCTTCGGCAGCCGTGACGCCCTTGACACGCTGTTCGATCGCCACGCGCGACAGCAGCACGGCCAGATCAGCCAGCGCCCCCGCGTACGACAGCCCGCGTATGGCCAGCTCATCCGCCACGGCCAACACGCTCTTGGCGTCGCCCGCCGACAGGGCGTCAAGCAGACGCACCAGGTGGCGCTGGTCGATGGTGCCGAGCATGCCGCGCACGGCGTCCTCGGTCATGTTGCCGGCGCTATAGGCAATGGCTTGATCGGTCAGGGACAATGCGTCGCGCATCGAACCCTGGGCGGCCTGGCCGATCAGGCGCAAGGCCGGCACTTCAAAGGCGACTTCTTCGTGGCCCAGCACCGCTTGCAGGTGCCCGACGATGGAGTCGGCCGGCATCTGCTTCAAATTGAATTGCAGGCAGCGCGACAGCACCGTGACCGGGATCTTTTGCGGATCGGTGGTGGCCAGGATGAATTTGACGTGGGGGGCGGCTCTTCCAGGGTCTTCAACATGGCGTTGAAGGCATGGCCGGTGAGCATGTGCACTTCGTCGATCATGTAGACCTTGAAGCGCCCCGCGCCCGGCGAGTACACCGCCTGTTCGAGCAACTGCGTCATTTCCTCGACGCCGCGGTTCGAGGCCGCATCCAGCTCCAGGTAGTCAACAAAGCGCCCGGCGTCGATTTCCGTACAAGCGCGGCAAACGCCGCAAGGCTTGGACGTGATGCCGGTTTCACAGTTGAGCGACTTGGCCAGAATGCGGGACAAGGTGGTCTTGCCCACGCCCCGCGTGCCGGTGAACAACCAGGCATGGTGCAGGCGTTGGGTGTCGAGCGCATGAGTCAGCGCGCGGACCACGTGATCCTGTCCCACGAGGGTATCGAACGATCTCGGCCGCCACTTGCGGGCCAGTACCAGATAAGTCATGGCTGGATTGTAGAGCCTGTTTCGCGTGCTGGCTGAAATGCAAAGGGGACGGGCTTATTCCCGTGGAACGAATCCCTGGAAAATAACCCCGTCCCCTTGAAAGCGAAGGGCCATGAACTGAAATCATGACCCTTTGCTTTGAAGAATCCGGTTGGCGAGCCTTACTCCGGCACTGACCCTAAACGACTATGGCTGCTTCGTTCCCGACCTGACCAGGTTCACCGTCGAACCATGCGGAGGGGCCCGCCAACCGGAATTCTAGCAGAGCTGCGCTTCGCTTGCTTGCAGCCTTCCGGTTGGCGGGCCCCTGTGGGGCGGTATGTTGCCCCCTCCCCGGCCCTCCCCCGAGGGGGAGGGGGTGATGGCTTTGCTTCGCTTGCCATTTTTGGCTCGCTTCGCTTTGCCTTGCTTGTGCACGCTCGCTTCGCTTTGCTCGATTCTTTGCCGGCGTTCGATTGGGCGGGCTTTCTGCGGCTCGCTTCGCTTTGCTCGACGCTTTGCCGCCATTCAATTGGCGGGACTCTTGGCGGCGCACTCTTTCGTAGGATGGGTGAAGCGCGGGTTGGCCGGCAGAAGAAAATAGATCGTCTACGCGCGCAACGGGACTGTCAGGATTTTTGTGTGCAGGCCTATGATGGTTTTCAAGGAGACCGACCATGGCACGCAACCCGAAGTCCACGAGGCAGTCCAGCACGTCTGCGCTACCGGCCAGTGCCGAGCAGTTGCTCGATGAACTTGTAACGGGGCCGATGACAGCCGAGGCGGTCCAGGACACGTTCATGTTGCTGAAGAAGGCGCTGATCGAGCGTGCTCTGGGCGCTGAACTGGGCCGACACCTGGGCTATCCCGCAGGCGGCGAGCGCCCGGAAGACACCACCAACCAGCGCAACGGCAAGAGCAGCAAGACCGTGCTGACCGACGACGGCCCGCTCAAGCTGGATATCCCGCGGGATCGGGATGGCAGTTTTGCCCCAATCCTGATTCCCAAGCACGCACGTCGGTTTACCGGTTTTGATGACAAGATCATCGCGATGTACGCCCGTGGCATGAGCGTGCGCGAGATCCGAGCGTTCCTGGACGAGCAATATGGCACTGACGTGTCGCCGGAGTTCATCAGCTCGGTGACCGATGAGGTCATGGATGAAGTGCAGGCGTGGCAGAACCGCCCTCTGGAACCCATGTTCCCCGTGGTGTTCTTCGACGCGTTGCGGGTCAAGATCCGCGACGAAGGCTTGGTGCAGAACAAGGCGGTTTATCTGGCCTTGGGTGTGCTGCCCGATGGCACGCGTGAGATTCTGGGCCTGTGGGTCGAGACCACCGAGGGCGCGAAGTTCTGGATGCGGGTGTTCAACGACCTCAAGACCCGAGGGGTGCAGGACATCCTGATCGCAGTGACCGATGGTCTGAAAGGGATGCCCCAGGCGCTAGAGGTCGTGTTCCCAGCCACCACGCTACAAACGTGCATCGTGCATCTGATCCGCAATAGCCTGGCCTACGCCGGCTGGAAGGATCGCCGCGCGATCGCCACGGCGCTGCGCCCGATCTACGCTGCCGTTAACGCCCAGGCCGCGCAACAGGCCCTTGATGAGTTTGCCAAAGGCGCTTGGGGCTTGAAGTACCCAATGATCGTCAAAGCCTGGAAAGACGCCTGGGAACAGGTCATCCCCTTCTTCGTGTTTCCACCCGCGATCCGACGTGTGATCTACACGACGAACGCGATAGAGAGCGTGAATGCGCAGCTACGCAAGATCATCAAAACGCGCGGCCACTTCCCTACCGACGACGCGGCGATTAAGCTGCTCTGGTTGGCGCTGCGAAACATTACCGTCAAATGGGGCACGGCCACACACCATTGGACCGACGCGATGCACCAGTTCGCCATCCTCTACGAGGAGCGATTTACCCGCATCCGTACCAACGCCCAGTGGGCCAGCGAGTAAATGATGCAACGTCAGAACAACGCCTAGAACACAAAATTTCTGACAGTCCCCGCGCAACCCATCTCCCGCATACTTCACACCACCCTCACATCCACCACACCCCTCACCCCTGCAAATCAATCCACGCCTTCGCCCTGGGAAAATACAACGCGGCCTTGGCTTTGCGGCCGTCCAGCGATGTGACCTGCGCGCAATACCGCAGCAACTGATCGCCGTGCCTTTGACGCATCCTTGCCGCAAACACCGCCGAAGGTTCCCCCGGATGGGGGCGGCCGGTTTTGTAGTCGACGATCAGCCAGCCGTCTTCGGTGCTTAGCGCCAGGTCGATCACGGATACCCTGCCGGCGGCGTCGATCAGCGGCCATTCGCGGCGGGCGCCGGATTGGGATAGCAGCCACAGGCCGCGTTCGTCCGCCAACGTGGCTTGCAGCGTTTCCAGGACGGCCTCGGCGGCGGCGTCGGCCTGGCTGGCGGGGATGCCGGCGCGGGTCAACTGGCGGCGCATGGCGGGAAGGCGGTCGGCCAGGGCGTTGGCAGGCCAGGCGTGGACGCCGTCTTGGCCGATGCGGGCAAGCCAGGCGTGCGCCAGCGTGCCGATGGCGGCGTCGTAGCCGGCTTCAAGTTGCCAGGCGGGATGTTCGCTGCCGTCACCCCAGGCGCCGCGTTCCGCTGCGCCAAAGCCGGGGCTGATGACGACATTGGACAGCCGCGCCAATTGCGCAAGGCCGTCGCCGGCCACGCGGCGCAGCGGCTCGCCTTGCCATTCGGGGCCGTCCACCGCGTCGGACTCCGCCTCGTTCTCCTGCGCCGGAGGCACCGGCGCGGCCAGGCACGGCCATAGACGGCCCAGCAAACTGGCGGACGACGGAGTCTTGGCTTGGCCCGTGGCCTCGTCGACCGCGACATGGCCCACCAGATGCAGGCGCTTGCGCGCCCGGGTCGCCGCTACGTACAACAAACGATCAATTTCGTAGGACGCGCGACGGGCCTCGCGGGCACCTAGATAGCGTGAGATCGGGTCAGCCTCGACCTCGGCACGCGGCTTGACCGGGCCGAACAGCACCCGGCCGCCGCTTTGTTCAAACCGCACCAGCGGCGCCTGATCGCCTCGGGGCGCGCGGTGCAAGCCATACAGGATGACCGTTTCAAACTGCAGGCCCTTGGACTTGTGCATGGTCATGATTTCAACCGCGCCGTCATCCTCGTCCGCCGCATCGGGCGCGGCGAACAGGCGCGAGATGCCGGCGTCCAGCGCTGCCGGATCAATGCCGCCGTGCGGCGCCAGCCGCTCCAGCAACTGGAACAGGCTTTCGGCGTCGTTGGACACCGACAGGCCAGCGTACAGCGCCGGGCCGCCCAGACGCCGCCATAAGGACTCGACCCAGGCCGCGAAGGGCATTGCGCCGGAGGCATTGCGCTTGTCCAGCAAAATGGCGGCCACCTGGCGCAGGCGTTCGAACTCATCGGCGCTCAACACCGCTTGCGCAGCGGGAGATTCCAGCGCTTCGCTTGCTTCGCACGCCGCTGGCGCCGCGTCGAACAAGGAACCCTGCGGCTCGGCACTGTTCGCCGGGGGCACAACCACCGGCGCCGTTGGCGGCGTCATGCGCAGCGCGCGTTCCAGCAGCACGGGAACGGGCGTGATGTGGTCGTCGCCAAAAAGACGCTGCAGCGACGTCAGCGTCAAGCCGCAGTACGGCGCGCGCAAGACCGACAGCCACGCCAGCCGGTCGGCCGGATGCGACAGCGCGCGCACCAATTGCACCAGATCGGCCACCACCGGACGCAAGGCCAGCGGCACCAGGTCCACGGCGCGGCAGCGGATGCCTTCCTGCGCAAGTCGCCGCGTCAGGTTGCCCAAATGGCTGCGCGCGCGCACCAGCACCGCCACCGGATGCTTGGCTCCCTTGTGGTCGACCAAGGCCTGGCGCACCAGGCCCAGCGCGATTTCCTCGGCCTGCTCTTCCGCCGGTGTTCCACCTGCGCGCGACCAGGCGGGATGAAAGCGCACCGCCGCTTCAGGCAGCGCCTCGTGGAATGCCGTGGACGGGCTGTAGGCGATGGCGCCCGCGGCGGCGTCGCTGCGCTTGGGCAGCAGGCCCGCGAACGATTGGTTCACCCATTCCACGATGCCCGCCTGCGAGCGGAAATTGTCGGTCAGGTTCAGGAAGTCGGGCGTCAATTCGCCCACGCCGATGTCGGCCACTTCCAGGAACAGGCCCACCTCCGCCTTGCGGAAGCGGTAGATGGATTGCATCGGATCGCCCACCAGGAACAGGCTGCGGCCATCGCCCGCCTGCCAGCCCGACGTCAAGGTGCGCAACAGGTCAAGCTGCGTCTGGCTGGTGTCCTGGAATTCGTCGATCAGCAGGTGGCGGATCGACGCGTCCAGTTTCAGCAGCAGTTCACCCGGGTCGTCTGCGCTACCCAGCGCGGCGGCCGCGCGCTGCGCGATTTCAATGAAGTCCACCTCGCCCTGGTCAGCGAAGCGCAGGCGCAGTTGCGCCACGGCCAACGCCAGAGTCATCAACTGCGCGCCCAGCACTTCCCATTGCGCGTCCGTAAAATGCGGGTTGGGAATGTCGCGCACAGCATGCAGGCGGCGTACCCAGGCGGCCTTGTCGTCCGCGGCTTCCAGCCACGCGACAAAGGGTTCCTTGTGCGCGCACTTGGCCGGAAAGCCCAGGTTTTTGTTGACGGTCTTGCGCAGGCTGCCGGTGCCCGTCAGCAGCAGATGGGCCACGGCGCGCCACTGGTCCAGCATGTCCGCATCAGGCGGCAGCTCTTCCGTCCAGTCCAACAGCGCCAGCAGCTTGTTGTCGTCTTCGCCGTCTTGCAAATGAGCCGCGGCCAACCGGGCCGGGCCGCACAGCGCGTCGGCCCAGCCATAAGGCATGGCTTCGCAAAGCGCGTCCAGGTCTTCGCCGATGGCTTCGGCCAGCATGGCTTGCATGCCGGCGCGATCGGAACCGTGGCGCAGCAGCGGCAGCCATTGGTCGCGCTGGCCCAGCATGTCGGCGATGGCGTCCTTGGCAGCCTGCACATCTACATCCAGATGCTGCAACAGGATGCGCACGGCGTCGTAATCGTCAGCCAGGTCCAGCGTGGCGCGAGCCGCCGCTTCGTAATGGGCGCGCGCGTCGTCGGTGATGTCGGGCATGCCGCCCAGTTCAGACAGCCACGGCATGCTGCGCACCAGCCCCGCGCAGAACGAGTCGATGGTGCGGATGGCCAGGCGCGCCGGGTGGTCCAGCAGATGCCAGCCTTGCTCGGCGTTGCGAGCCAGCGCGGCGCGCGCCAGTTCCCAACTGCGGCGTTCATGCATGGCCTCGGGCGGCCCATCCAGCCCGCGCCGCAGCTTGCTCAACACGCGCGCATGCATTTCGGACGCAGCCTTGCGGGTGAACGTGATGGCGACGATTTCCTCGGGCCGGTTCACGGTGGCCAGCAGGGCCAGGATGCGGTCGGTCAGCAGCTCGGTCTTGCCGGAGCCGGCCGGGGCTTGCACCAGAAATGAGCGGGTGGGGTCCAGCGCGTCGGTGCGCGCGGCGTGGTCCTGCGGCAGGCGTTCTGTGTCGGCCATGGCTCAGGCGTCCTCGTCGTCAAGATGCAGACGCAAGAACGGCAATGCATCGCAGTATTTCAGGTCGTCACGGCGGTAGGCCACATTGCTGGCCACGCCCGCCACGTATTCATCGGCCAGCGCTTCGATCGCCACGCGCCAGCGCTGCCGGATTTCCGGCCAGGTCAGGCCGTCGAAAAACTTGCTGTCGCCGGCCAAGGTGACGCCGGGCACGCCCAGGTCTTCGTCGGCCAGGCCTTGCGCGGCCACCTGGCGCGCATGGATCTGCGCCAGCACCAGGCCCGCTACCTCGCCGCCCGCGGCATCCGCCAGCACCGACGCATAGAACGGCAACTGCACGTTCACGGGACGGCTGCGCGACCAATCGGGTTCGGGCTTGGCGGCGGCCACGCCGGTCTTGTAGTCGACGATGACGTTGCGGCCATCGGCCAGGCTGTCGATGCGGTCCAGGCGCAGCTTCAGGGTCAACGCGCCCCGCTGCCACTGATGGCTCTTTTCGACCTGGGCAACAGCGAACGGCAAACGCTGCGCCTCCATGTGCAGCCACGACGCCAGCACCGTCTGCGCGCGCTGGCATTCCAGCGCTTTCAATGCGGGCGCATAGTCCTTGAGTTCTTCCTCGGCGGCCTGGGCCACGGCTTGTTCCACCAAGGCGGCCAGCCGCTGGGTGGCGATGACGTCGTGCAGCGTGTCCTGGTCGGGCATCATGCCCCACACCAATTCCAGCGCCTTGTGCAGGAACTGGCCGCGCACGTTCACCGTGGCGCTATCGGCATAAGGCGCCAACTCGCGCCCACCCAGGCGGTGCCGCACGAAGGCCCAAAGCGGATTGCGCGCCTGCGTGTCCAGCACGTCCAGCCCGCCACCGCCCCGGTTGCCCGCGGCCAAGGGCGGACCCTGCCTGTCGTCCAATGATTCCTGCGGCAGCGCCGCGGTGGCTTCAGCCTGCGGCGGCGTCCAATCGGTCAAGGCGGCGCCGGCAATCAACGGCGATGGCCGCAGCTCGCGTTCGCCATCCATATGGGCATGGCTGACGATGATGTCGGGTGCACAGCGGCACAACGCGGCGTACATGCCTTCGGCCCATTCGCGTTCGCGTTCCGGCGTGGCGCGCGGGGCCTTGGCCTGGCGCAGCACGGCCAAGGGCAACAAGGGGTTGGGCTTGGGCGACGCGGGCAGCACGTCATCGGTCAGCCCCAGCATCCACACGCCGTCCCAGTAGCCGCCTTCGGCCTCCAGCAAGCCCAGCACGTCCAAGCGCGCGGTGGGATCGCGCTGCGGCTGGAACGAGGCCGATCGCGCCACGCTTTGCAGCAGGTTGACCGCCGCCACGCCGCCCAGCCGGCCGGCAGCTGGCGCCAGCGCCGAAAAGCTGCCCAGCGCATCGCCCAATGCACCCATGACCTGATACGCCACGCTGTCCAGCGCGCCTTCACCCGGAAAGCCCAGCGCCGTCAACGCCGCCTTCATGCGCAGCATCCAGACGTCGCACGTGGCCTGGCGGCCGCCCTGGGTCCAGATGTCCAAGGCCTGGTTCCAGGCCTGCGCCAAGGCGGGCATGTCGGCCAGCAGCTTCTTCCAATCGTTCGGGCTGACGCGCTGCACGGCCTGACGGCGCCAACGCGCGTCGATGGCGGCCAGGCGCGCGCGGTCGCGCACGTCGCCCGCGCAATGCCCGGCCAGCAGCGCCGCGCCCAGCACGTCCACGCCGCAGCCCTTGCCGCCCGCGCATTCGGCCAACGCGCGCAGCCACGCCAGCGCGGCGCGCGCCATCGGCCAGTCATTCAGGGGCCGGCCCACAGCCACGTTGAAGGCATGAGCGGGCGCGCCGTCGCGGCCGGCCAAAGCCTGGCTCAGCACACGGCGCGCAAACGGGGATTCGGCTTCCAACTGCGGCGACACGATGGCAAACCGCCCCTGCGGATGCGCCCGCAGCTGGCTGGCGGCCCAAGCCGCCGCCGCGCGCCATTCCGCGCCCTGGTCGGCGGCTTCGAAGCGGCGGGCCACGGTTTCAACGCGCTGTTCATCGCGCCATTGCGCCACCTGGCAGCCCTGATCTTCAAAGGCGCGCAGCAGACGGCGAAAGCGTGGCGATACGTCGGTGAAGCCAGCCAGCACCAGTTGCCGGGGAATAGGCAAGCGCCCGTCTTCCAAGGCGCGCAGCACACGCGCGTAGCCCTGGTTGGCGTCCTCGGCATCGATACCCGCCAACACTTGCCGGTAGCGCACGCGCCACTTGGCAAAGCCGCGATATTCGTCGGTATCGGCGCCCGAGGGCACCTGCAAGTCCCATTCGTCCATCAACAGGTCGGCATCCATGGACAGCTTGGCTGCCTGGCTGGCGTCCAGCAGCACGCGCTCGGCTTCTTCGGCGCGGATGGCTTCGGTCCAGACCAATTGCGTAGCGAAACTGTCCAGCCGGTAGGCGGGCACGTCTTCGTCGGCTTCAAACGCCAGTTCGTTGGCGGATTCGGCTAGCCAGGCGGACAAGGGCAGGATGCGCGGCAGCTCGCTGACCTGGCGTTCCTGGCGCAACAAGCCGGCCAGTTCCAGCGTCAGCCGGCGCGACAGGCGGTTGTTCACCGTCAGCACCAGCGTGTCGGCGGCGGGCATGGCGCCGATGTCCGGCAGGGACAGCAAGGATGAGGAAAGCAAGGGAGGGGAAAGCGGCGCGTCCTGCATGGGCATCCGAAAAAGAAGCGGCTAAAAGCCGCACAGGGCGGCCAGGTTTTCCCAATGCAGCTGCATGTCGGGCGTGGTGTAGCCCCAGAACGCCAAGCCCAGCACCACCGCCAGCGCCAACACGCCCACGGCGCGCCAGCCTCGATGGCGGCGGACGGCAGGGTTGTTGGCGTGCGGCATGGTCAGGGTTCCAGATATCAGGTGGCCACGGGTCGGGGTTCGGCGACATTCACCGGTTGCTCGCGCACCGGCAGGCATAGCAGCGCGGCAATGACGGCAAGCGCCAAGCCCAGCCACCAGACCATATCGTAATTGCCGGTCTTGGCGTAAGCATACCCGCCCAGCCAGACACCAATGAAGCTGCCCAACTGGTGCCCCAGGAAGACAATGCCCGACAGCGTGGCGGCGTAGCGCAAGCCGTAGATTTGCCCGATCAGCCCTTGCGTGAGCGGCACGGTGCCCAGCCAGAACAAGCCCATCCACGCCGCGAACGCATACAGCACCCAGGCCGACAGCGGCATCGCCAACAGCAGCACGATGCCGAAGGCGCGCATGAAATACACCAGGGCCAACAGGCGCTTCTTGCTGTATTTGCCGCCCAGCTTGCCGGCATAGAAAGAGCCCACCACATTGAACAGGCCAATCAGCGCCACCGCGGTCGCGCCCTGCCCGGCCGTCAAGCCGCCGTCGGTCACGTAGGCGGGCAAGTGCAGCGTGATGAAGGCGGTGTGAAAGCCACAGACGAAGTAGCTCAGGAACAGGAAATGGAACGAGGGGTGGCGCACGGCCTGGCGCACGGCGGCGGCCAGCGACTGCTGCGGCCCGGGCTGCGCTTGCGGGCGGCCGCGCAGGAAGTACGCCAGCGGCGCTGCGCAAGCCACGAACAGCGACAACACCCACAAGGCGCCCGGCCAGTCCATGCCCGTGATCAGCGCCTGCCCGGTCGGCACCACCGCGAACTGGCCCAAGGAGCCGCCCGCGCTGGCGATACCCATGGCCGTGCTGCGGTAGGCAGGCGGCACCGCGCGCGCCACCACCGGCAAGATCACCGGAAACGTGGTGCCCGCCTGGCCCAGCCCAACCAGCACGCCCGCCGTCAGGTACAGCGTGGTTTCGTCGGTGGCGAAACGGGTGCCGATCATGCCCAACATGTAGAGCACCGCGCCCAGCGCGATGGTGCGGCCGGAGCCGTAGCGGTCGGCCAGCATGCCCATGAAGATACAGGCCACGCCCCAGACCAGGTTCTGCAGCGCGAACGCCATCGAGAACACGTCGCGCCCCCAGCCGTGGGCCAGGCCCATCGGCTGCATGAAAAGGCCAAAAGTGGCGCGCACGCCCATGGCAAGCAGCACCACCAAAGTACCCAGGATGAGGGTGCGCGTGGAAATCGTATCGGTTTGGCTAGACATGAAACCCGTGTCTGGTTGTTGTTTGGGTTTGCGTCCCCTCCTCGGGACCCGGCCAACATCATATACAAGTCGGCGCCTTGGCGACGGTAATAGCCCTGCTGACGAATCGCGCATTGCGCCGCCTTGTCACTAGGGCCTACCCCTTACGACTAAGGTCGTGTGTTCGGGTACGTGATGCGTCTCTATATTGGGCAGAGGCCCGCGAGGCATCGCCAAACGAGCCGATCCGGCTGCGCTGACGGCGCCCGGCAATAACAACAAGGAGCCCTATCGTGCCCACCCCCAAACACGTGCCTTCACCCCACGTGCCCTCCCCCCAAGTGCCCCCCTCCCCCCTAGTACCCGAACCCGAAAGCAGAGTCGCCGCCGTCATGCGGCATCCCAAATACCAGGAACTGCTACGCCGCCGCAGCCGCGCCAGTTTGTTGTTCTTTGCCATCACGGGCGTGATCTACGCCGGCTTCATCCTGACGCTGGCGTTTGACCCCGTGTTTTTCGGCAGCCCCGTGCCGGGCATGACGATGAGCATCGGCGTGCTGACCGGCACGCTGGTCGTGTGCAGCGCCGTGGTGCTGATTTCCGCTTACGTGCATATCTCCAATTCCGTGTTCGACCCGCTGCTGGCCGCCATCATCAAGGACGTGTCATGAAAAACAAGAAATTCGGCGCCGCATTGATCTTCATCCTGGGCTGCGGGCTGGCGGGCGCGGCGCGCGCCGCTACCGGCGGGCAGGCAAGCATGTCCGCCATCGTGATGTTCCTGGCGTTCATCGCCGGCACCATGGGCATCACCTACTGGGCCGCCAAGCGCACCCGCACCACGTCCGACTTCTACACGGCCGGCGGCGGGCTGTCGGGCTTTCAGAACGGCCTGGCCATTGCGGGCGACTACCTGTCGGCCGCGTCGTTCCTGGGCATTGCGGGCATGGTCTATGTCAGCGGTTTCGACGGCATGATCTACGCCATCGGCTTTCTGTTCGGCTGGCCCGTGGTCATGTTCCTGATCGCCGAACGGCTGCGCAACCTGGGGCGCTACAACTTCGCCGACGTCACCTCGTTTCGCCTGGCACAGACGCCGATGCGCGTGCTGGCGGCCAGCGCGTCGCTGCTGATCATCGCGCTGTACCTGATTGCGCAGATGGTGGGCGCGGGCAAGCTCATCGTGCTGCTGTTCGGGCTGGACTACAACGTTGCCGTGGTGATCGTCGGGTCGCTGATGATGATCTACGTGGCCTTCGGCGGCATGACCGCCACCACCTGGGTGCAGATCATCAAGGCGGTGCTGATGCTGCTGGGCGCCACGCTGATGACGGTGCTGGTGATGGCCGCGTTCAACTACAGCCCCGATGCCTTGCTGGCGGAGGCCACGCGCGTGCACCCATCCGGCATGGAACTGCTGGCGCCGGGCGCGCAGGTCAGCAGCAACCCCTTGAACGCCTTGTCGCTGGGCATTGCGCTGGCGTTCGGCACCGCCGGGCTGCCGCACATCCTGATGCGATTCTTCACGGTGTCCAACGCCAAGGAAGCGCGCAAGTCGGTCATCTACGCCAGTTCGTTCATCGGCTACTTCTACCTGCTTACCTTCATCATCGGCTTTGGCGCGGTGGCGCTGCTGGTGCGCCATCCCGAGTATTACCTGACGGGCGCGGACGGCCAGTTCGACATGCTGAAAAGCCTGATCGGCGGCACCAACATGGTGGCCGTGCACCTGGCCAATGCAGTGGGCGGCAACCTGCTGCTGGGCTTCCTGGCGGCCGTTACCTTCGCCACCATCGTCGCGGTGGTGGCGGGCCTGGCGCTGGCGGGCGCGGCGGCCATTTCGCATGACCTCTACGCCAACGTCATCGCGCGGGGCCGCGCCACCGAAGCCCAGCAGATGCGCATCTCTCGGTTGTCCACCATTGCGCTGGGCGTCATGGCCATCCTGCTGGGCATCGTGTTTGAAAACCAGAACGTGGCGTTCATGGTGGGCCTGGCATTCGCGATTGCGGCCAGCGCCAACTTCCCGGTGCTGGTGCTGTCGATTTCCTGGCGCGGCTGCACCACGCTGGGCGCCACCATCGGCGGCTTTCTCGGGCTGGCCTCAGCCACGATCTGGGTGGTGCTGAGCGACACGGTATGGGTGGATGTGTTTGGCTTTGCCACGCCCATCACGCCGTTTCCCAACCCGGGCATCCTGTCCATTCCGCTGGCCTTTTTTTCGATCTGGCTGTTCTCCACGCTGGACAACAGTGCCAGGGCGCGGGAAGAAGCCCTGGCCTTCGACGCCTTGACCGTCCGCAGCCAGACGGGCATAGGCGCCACCACCGCAGTCGCCCATTAACCGCACTCAGGAGCCGTCATGGAACCCATACGCGAGCGCTACCCCGTCCCCCAGGGGTTTGCCGGACCCCACACCGTCACGCAGGAGCAGTACGACGCCAGCTACGCGGCCTCGTTGCGCGACCCCGACGCGTTCTGGGCGGACGTGGCCAAGCGCCTGCAGTGGTATCGCGAACCTACCCAGATCCGTGACGTCAACCTGCTGCCCGACAACTTCCATATCCGCTGGTATGCCGACGGCGAACTCAACGTCAGCGTCAACTGCCTGGACCGGCACCTGGAAACGCGCGGCGACAAGACAGCGCTGATCTGGGAATCCGACGACCCCGCCATTCCTTCGCAACGGCTTACCTACCGCGAGCTGCACGCCAGGGTCTGCAGGATGGGCAATGCACTGCGCCGCCAGGGCATCGGGCGCGGCGACCGCGTCACGATCTATCTGCCGATGATCGTCGACACCGTGGTGGCGCTGCTGGCGTGCGCGCGCATCGGCGCGGTGCATAACGTGGTGTTCGGCGGCTTTGCGCCGGCGTCCATTGCCGACCGCGTGCGCAACTGCGGCGCGCGCGCCATCATCACCGCAGACGGCGGCCGCCGTGCGGGTCGCGGCGTTGCGCTGAAGGCCAACGTGGACGCCGCGCTGGACATGCCCGGCATGGAAGGCGTGCGCACCGTGCTGGTGGTGCCGCACACGGGCGAACCCGTCAACATGACCGCTGAACGCGACTACTGGCTGGACCGCCTGATGGAACGCGAGCCGGACGACTGCCCGCCTGAACGCATGAATGCCGAAGACCCGCTGTTCATTCTTTACACCTCGGGCAGCACCGGCAAGCCCAAGGGCATGCTGCACACCACGGGCGGCTACCTGGTCTATGCCGCCTACACGCACGCCACCCTGTTCGACCTTCGCGACAGCGACGTCTTCTGGTGCACGGCCGACGTGGGCTGGATCACCGGCCACAGCTACCTGGTCTATGGCCCCTTGGCCAACGGCGCCACCACCCTCATGTTCGAAGGCGTGCCCAGCTACCCCGACGCCTCGCGCTTCTGGCAGGTCATCGACAAACACGCCGTCACCATCTTCTACACCGCCCCCACCGCGATTCGCGCGTTGATGCGCGAAGGGCCCGAGCCCGTGCTGCGCACGTCACGCAAGTCCTTGCGACTGCTGGGGTCGGTGGGCGAACCCATCAACCCCGAAGCCTGGCGCTGGTATCACGACGTGGTGGGCGCGGGCCGCTGCCCCATCGTGGACACCTGGTGGCAAACCGAAACGGGCGGCATCCTGATTTCGCCGCTGCCCGGCGCGCGGGCCGGCAAGCCGGGCGCGGCAAGCACACCCTTTTATGGCATCCGGCCGGAACTGGTCGATGTGACAACTGGCGCCATCATCCAGGGCCCCGGCGAAGGCAACCTGTTCATCCGCGATTCCTGGCCCGGCCAGGCGCGTTCGGTGTACGGCGATGAACAGCGCTACATCCAGGGCTGCTTCAAGGACTATCCGGGTATGTACTTCACGGGCGACAGTTGCCGCCGCGACGAAGACGGCGACTACTGGATCACCGGGCGGGTGGACGACGTGCTCAACGTCAGCGGACACCGCTTAGGCACCGCCGAACTGGAAAGCGCCTTGGTGTCGCATCCCAAGGTGGCCGAAGCCGCCGCGGTAGGCTTCGCGCACGACATCAAGGGCCAGGGCATCTACGTCTACGTCACGCTGAAAGCCGGCGCGCAGCAGTCCGACACGCTGCGCCAGGAGCTGGTGGCGCATGTACGCCGCGAGATCGGCCCGATTGCAACGCCCGACCACCTGCAGTGGGCGCCCAGCCTGCCCAAGACGCGCTCGGGCAAGATCATGCGCCGCATTCTGCGCAAGATTGCCGAGAACACCATCGACGACCTGGGCGACATCACCACGCTGGCCGATCCCGCCGTGGTCCAGACGCTGGTGCGCGAGCGCCGTGTGGCATGATCGGACGATGCCTGTCCTGCTGATCGCCGACGACCACCCGCTGTTTCGCGAAGCCTTGCGAGGGGTGATCGGCCGTGTGTTCCCGGACGCCGTCATACACGAAGCCGACCAGATCCCCGTGCTCTACGATCTGGTCGAGTCCTGCCCCAACGCCGACCTGCTGTTGCTGGACCTGGACATGCCGGGTTCTTTCGGCCTGGGGCCGCTTGGCCATTTGCGCAACCAGCATCCGCAACTGCCCATCGTGATTGTGTCGGCGCATGAAGACGCGCTACTGATACGCCGCGCGCTGGATCACGGTGCGATGGGCTTCATCCCGAAATCATCAGACGCCGATACGCTGGGCGCGGCCTTGCTGCATGTGATGGACGGCGGCACCTGGGAGCCCGATGCCGGCGGCGCCATCATTGCCGCAACCCGCGGCGCCCTGCCGCGCGAGCCGGCCATGGCGGCCAATGTGCGCGAACTGACGCCGCAGCAGTTCCGGGTATTGCAGATGGTGGGCGCGGGATTGCTGAACAAGCAGATTGCGCACGAATTGCAGATATCGGAAGCCACCATCAAGGCCCACATGACCGTTGTGATGCGCAAGCTGCGGGTATCGAACCGCACGCAAGCCGTGTTGATCGCCGCGCGGCTGGGTCTTGGCACCTGGCGCTATGGCGCTATCGCGTCAAACCCCAGGGGTGAAGCGTGATGCGGCCAAGCCATGTTGCTCCGAACTCCGCTGCGCCAATTCTTGATGCGCCAACCCTTGATATGCCGGCTCGTGGTGCGTCAACATCTGCGCGCGCAGCTTTGCCGTCAGCAAGGCACGCAGCGACGCCGGCTTGATGGGCTTGGTCAGCACCCGATAACCGCGCGCCCGCGCCGCCTGCGCCAAGGCATCTGCGCCATCCGCCACCAGCAGCGCGCCTCGCGCGGCAGGCGAGCCGGCGCGCAGTGCGTCCAGGCTATCCAACCCGTTCATACGGTCGCGCAGAAGGAAGTCCACCAATAGAACATGAGGCTGATGCCGCATCAGCGCCAGGGCGTCGTCCAACGTGGCCGCGCACCACACACTGGCCTGCCAGCCGCCCAACAGCGCCTGCAAGCCACCGAGCACTTCCGAGTCGTTGTCCAGGCACAGCACCCGCAAACCTTGTAGCGAGGCATGCACGGGCGACCATTGCAACCGCGACGCCGCGCCGCTCAAGCGAGCCCGCGCGGGCCTTGGGGTTGCAACGCCGGGCACGCTGACCGAAAACACGCTGCCACGGCCCAGCGCCGAGCGCGCGTCCAGCCCATGTCCCAGCAACGACGCAAAGCGACGGCAGATGGACAGCCCCAGGCCGAAGCTGCGCCCTTCCCGGTTCTGCGGCTTTTCGTAGCGCTGGAACTCGTCGTAGATGCGGCGCAATTGATGCGGGGGAATGCCCGGCCCGGTGTCCCACACTTGCAGTTGTACTTGCCCGCCTTGCGAACGCGCTGACAACAGAATGCGGCCGCCCCCCGTGTAACGCAGCGCATTGGCCAGAAAGTTCTGCAAGATGCGGCGCAACAGGCGCGGGTCGCTGCGCACCAGCAGCGAAGGTTTGGCGTGCAGGCGCAGTTGCAAGCCGGCCCGCAGCGCCACGTGGCCGTATTGGTCGGCCAGTTGGCGCAGCATGGGTTCCACGTTGAAGTCGCTGAGTTCGGGCTTGAGCACCCCCGCGTTCAGCCGCGAGACATCCAGCAGGCCGTCAAGCAATTCTTCCGCCGCACGCAGCGACGTGTTGATGCGGCCCGCCAGATAGCGTTGCGCCTCGGGCCGGTCTTCCTCGTTCAGCGCCGACGCAAACAGACGCGCCGCGTTAATGGGTTGCAGCACGTCGTGACTGACGGCGGTCAGGAACTGGGTGCGAGACTGCTGCGCCGCTTCGGCCTCTTGCGCCCGCGCACTGACGCGCTGCTCAAGCGTGTTGTTGATGTCTCGTAGCTCACGTTCGACGCGCTTGAAATCGGTGATGTCGCTATAGCTGGTGACGTAACCGCCGCGCGGCAATGGCCGGCCACGCAATTCCAGCACGCGCCCAGACCGCAAGGTGCGCTGCCGGTGATAGACGGCGCCTGCCTGCATCAAGGCGATGCGCTTGCCTACCAGGGCGTCGATATCCAGGCCCGGGTCCGACCCGAACTTGCCGCGATGCGCATTGAAGCGGATGAGGTCGGCCACGGGTTGGCCCACGCGCAGCAGGCCGTCCGGGTAATCGAACAGGCGCTGATACTGCTGGTTCCACGCCACCAGCCGCATACGCGCATCCACCACGCTTACGCCCTGATCCATGCTGTCCAGCGTGGCCAACAGATCGGGCATGCGTAGCGGGTTGTGCCTCAAGGCGGCATACGCCAGCAGGGCAAAGGTCAACAAGGCAAGCGCAAGCCAGCCCAGCATCATGGTGGAAGTCTCCTGCGTCAGGGGTCGGGCCGCGGGCGCAGGTTGTAATTGTGTTGGGTCCCGTCGGCACTGCGCGCATTATGACGCCGCCTTGGCGCGGGTAGCACATGCCGACGCTATCGGCACAGCAATTTCAGACGAATCCTAAATCGACAAGATGGCGTCTCCGACAGGAATCGAACCTGTATCTAGGACTTAGGAGGTCCTTGTTCTATCCGTTGAACTACGGAGACACACTGCGGGCGGGATTGTATCGCTTTTCAAAGGCAGGCTTGCGATGCGAGGCGGAATATGAAATGGACCGCACGATGCACACGGGCAATGTGGCTCGCATCCGCGTCCGACCAGGTGGCTAACCGGTTCGGACGGGCCGCCTTGCAAGCTTTGTCTTGAAGTCCTGACGTGTGTCGCAGATGACGTGGATATAAACGATCTTCCCCACCACCTCATGGATGACGCGGTTCTTCGCAACCCGACGTTCAGCCAAATGAGGGTTATTCCGGGCTACGCTCACGCGCGCCGCGCCGTTAGCTTCTCATCTCGGCACTGTGACAAATTGCATCCATGACGTATGCGTCACTATTATTTTTTTATGACAACATGGCGAATCGCCTTGCGCACCTCTTGATGTACTGTTTAAATTCGTCGCGTAAGCCCCTAATTCATCTGGACTTTTTCTGAACCGACGACACGCCGGCTTGAGAAACATTTCTTCACAGCTTGATAAGCCTGCTCAACCATGGCATTTTCCTGGAAACGTGCAATTGCGAACGCGGTAGCGCCGATGGCGCTGGCGATGTGCGCGCTCCTGCCCCCTGCCGCGCAAGCCGCGAAAAATTCCGACCCTTGCAAGACCAACGCCAAATCGGCGGCTTGCAAGGCGCAACAGGCCAAGAAGGCCCCTGCCCCGAAGGCCGCGTCCGGCAAGAGCTCGGCCGGCAAGCAAGCCGCGCCCAAAGCCACTCCCAAATCGTCCTCCAGCGCCAAGAAGGCGCCGCCCAAGTCTTCGTCCACCGCCAAGAAAGGCCCACCCAAGTCTTCGTCCACGGCGAAAAAAACGCCGCCCAAAAGCGGCAGACAAGTGGCCGCCAAGGGCACGCCGCCCAAAAAGGGTGCGGCCGCGGGCAAGAACGGCAAACCCAACAAGCCGGGCCGCGCGCAACGCGCCGCGGCGGTGGCGGCCTCGGCCGCCATGCCGCCGGCCGCTTCATCGGTGCAAGCCGAAGCCGCCGCGCTGCGCTCCAGCACCGCGTATGTGCAAGACCTGGAAACGTCGACGGTTCTGTTCGCCAAGAACGCGAACGTCGTGCGCCCCATCGCTTCCATTTCGAAGCTGATGACCGCCGTCGTGGTGGTGGACGCCAACCTGCCGATGGACGAAATGCTGGAGATTACCGACGATGACATCGACGGCCTCAAGCACACCACGTCGCGGTTGCGGGTGGGCACCAAGCTGTCGCGCGGCGACATGCTGCACCTGGCGTTGATGTCGTCCGAAAACCGCGCGGCCAACGCGCTGGGCCGCCACTACCCGGGCGGCCTGCCCGCGTTCGTGGCCGCCATGAACGCCAAGGCGCAATCGCTGGGCATGACCAGCACGCACTTCATCGAGCCCACCGGCCTGTCCAGCGACAACGTGTCGTCGCCGCACGATCTGGCCCGCCTGCTGCGCGCGGCCTCGCAACGCCCGCTGATCCATCGCTACTCGACCGATACCGAGTACGACGTTGAAATCAACCACCGCACGCAGACCTTCCGTAATACCAATCTGCTGGTGCGCAAGCCCGACTGGGACATCAAGGTGTCCAAGACCGGCTACATCAACGAGGCTGGCGAATGCCTGGTGATGCTGGCGCGCATCAATGGCCGTGACCTGGCCATCGTGCTGCTGGACTCGCAGGGCAAGCTGTCGCGCATTGGCGACGCGGTGCGCATCCGCCGCATTCTGCAAAGCGAAGTGGCAATGGCGGCATCGATACCGCCTGGTGGCTGACCGCCTGCAGGCAGGCCACCCCATGACGAGTGCATAAGGCCCGATCCGATCGGGCCTTGTTTTTTTCAGCCGCCTAAGCGGCAACGCGCCGCTTGGCGCGCAGCGGTTCTGCGTCGTACATCGACGCCGGCAGCCCTTCCAGCACCGCTTGCGGATTCAGGGACCGGATCGGCACCGAGGCATCCTGCGGAATGCGTCCATCGGCCTGCAACAACTGATAGCGCAGGCAGCAGACACGCAGGAAGGACGTGAAATTGGCGGCCTCGCCACGGTATTCGATCAGTTCGTCGTACAGCCGTTCGATTAGTTGCGTGACGCGCATGCCGTCGCGCCCGGCGATTTCTTCCAGCACCTGCCAGAACAATCGCTCCAGCCGCAAGCTGGTCGCCACGCCATGCAGGCGCAGCGAACGGGTTTCGGGCGCGTAGGAATGCTCGCTCGCGCGGATGAAGATTTCACACATATAAGCTCCCGGACCAGGGGCCAGGCGAGCCTGCCCGGCGCGCCTCTCGGACGACCACTTTACGACGTTTGGCGCAGCGCTCGCAACACACCAAGGGGCTTAGGGCCGCGGCATGCGCCCCCCTGGCATGTGGTCGCGGTTGATAAAAATCATGGTGCCGAACGCGCGGGCGGTCGAGCATAGGCAAACTGACCTGACGATGGAGCAGACGATGGAAAAGACCATGAAAGCCGCGGTGGCGCGCGCATTCGGCAAACCCCTGGTGATCGAAGAAGTGGCCGTGCCCCGCCCCGGGCCGGGCGAGCTGCTGGTCAAGATAGAAGCCTGCGGTGTCTGCCACACCGACTTGCACGCGGTGCAGGGCGACTGGCCCGTGAAACCCAATCCCCCCTTCATTCCCGGCCACGAAGGCGTGGGCCATGTGGTTGCGGTGGGCGCTGGCGTGACCCATGTGAAGGAAGGCGACCGCGTGGGCATCCCCTGGCTGTACTCCGCCTGCGGCCATTGCGAACACTGCCTGGGCGGCTGGGAAACATTGTGTGAGCAGCAACAGAACGCCGGCTACTCCGTCAACGGCGGATTCGCCGAGTACGCGTTGGCCGCCGCCGACTACGTGGGGCTGCTGCCCAAGAATGTGGGCTTTGTCGACATCGCCCCCGTGTTGTGCGCGGGCGTGACCGTGTACAAGGGCCTGAAGATGACGGACACGCGCCCGGGCAATTGGGTGGTGATATCCGGCATTGGCGGCTTGGGCCACATGGCGGTGCAATACGCTCGGGCCATGGGCCTGAACGTGGCCGCGGTTGACATCGATGACACCAAGCTGGACCTGGCCCGCCGACTGGGCGCCGAGGTTACCGTCAACGCCAGGACCACCGACCCCGCCGCCTACCTGAAGCGCGAAATCGGCGGCGCGCATGGCGCGCTGATCACGGCGGTATCGCCCAAGGCGTTTGAGCAGGCGCTGGGCATGGTGCGGCGCGGCGGCACCGTGGCGCTGAATGGTTTGCCGCCGGGCGACTTCCCGCTGTCGATCTTCGACATGGTGTTGAATGGCGTGACCGTGCGCGGCTCTATCGTGGGGTCGCGGCTGGACCTGCAAGAGTCCTTGCAGTTTGCCGAAGCCGGCAAGGTGCGCGCCACCGTGTCCACGGATCGGCTGGAGAACATCAACGGCGTGTTCGACCGCATGAAGCAGGGCCAGATCGAAGGCCGGGTGGTGCTGGACTTTGCCTGATGCAGTCCAGCACCGGTCCGCGCATCAGTGCGTGATCTTGGTGCCCAGCACGGCCAGAAACTGCGACAGCCATGCCGGGTGCGCGGGCCAGGCCGGCGCCGTCACCAGGTTGCCATCGGTGTAGGCCTGATCAATGCCGATCTCGGCATAGGTGCCGCCCGCCAGCCGCACCTCGGGCGCGCACGCGGGGTAAGCCGAGCAGGTGCGCCCTTTCAAGATACCGGCCGCGGCGAGCAATTGCGCGCCGTGGCACACCGCGGCGATGGGTTTGCCGGCCTGATCGAAATCGCGCACGATATCCAGCACTTTCTCGTTCAGCCGCAGATACTCGGGCGCGCGTCCACCCGGTATCACCAAGCCGTCGTAGGCGGCGGGCTCGACGCGGTCAAAGTCAAAATTCAGCGCAAAGTTGTGGCCGCGCTTTTCACTGTAGGTCTGCGCGCCTTCGAAATCGTGGATGGCGGTGGCGATGGTGTCACCGGCCTTCTTGTCCGGGCAGACCGCGTGCACCGTGTGCCCCACCGCCAGCAGCGTCTGGAAGGGCACCATGGTTTCGTAGTCTTCGGCGTAATCGCCGACCAGCATCAATAGTTTCTTGCTCATGAATGTCTCCTTGGGATGAGGGGCGGCCGGTTCAGCGCCCGCCAGGGGCTCCGGTTCTTGATGTTCTGGGAGACATTGTGCTCGCCCCGACGACGCAGGGGGTGGTAATGGGATACCACAGCGGGCCTGCTCAGCGCGGCAATGACGCGCCGCCGCAGATGGCGATGTCCTGGCCGGTAATGGCGCCCGCCTGTGGCGACAGCAGGAACGCCACCAGCGCCGCCACTTCCTCGGGCTGGATCAAGCGGCCAATCGGAGGCATGCGCGGCGCGCTGCCCGCGCGGGCGGGGTCCTGCAACATGCCCGTCTGCGTGGCGGCCGGCGACACCACGTTTACGGTGACACCCTGGGGCGCCAGTTCCGCGGCCCAACTGCGCGCCAGCGCCACCAGCGCGGCCTTGGACGCCGCGTACTGGCTGCGGCCGGGCATGCCCTGGGCCGTCCGGCTGCCCACCAGCACCACGCGGCCGTCACCGCGTTCGGCCATGCCCGGGGTCAGCACCTGGGCCAACCGCACCGCCACATCCACGTGCAGCTTCCACATGCGTTCGCCGTCGGCGGGGTCCAACTGCGCCAGGGGCCCCACCCGCATGATGCCCGCGGCATGCACCAACGCGCCGGCGTGCTTGCAGCCCTGCAACGCCTGCCGGGCAGCGGCTTCATCGCACAGATCAACGATGATGTGGCGATAGGCCGCATGCCGCGCCACGGCCGGCCCGATGTCCAGGCCAGCCACCTGCCAGCCCGCGTCCAGCAGGCGCTGCACGATGGCCAAGCCGATGCCGCCCGTGGCGCCGGTCACCACCGCCAGCGCGCCCGCCGGTTTATTCGACATGGATATTTCCTTCCTGGATGATTTTGCGCGATCGTGCCATGTCGTCTTTCTGGAAGCGTGCAAACGCCGCGGCCGACCCCGGCGTCAACGACACGCCCAGTTGCTCGTACTTGGCCGTCATGCCGGAAGCCAAGGCCTTGTTGACCTCGGCGTTCAGCTTCTCGACGATGGCCCCAGGCGTGCCGGCGGGTGCCCACAGTCCGTACCAGCTGTAGAACTGATAGCCGGGCAGGACTTCACTGACCGTGGGCACGTCGGGCAAATTGGGCAGACGCGCGTCAGACGTCACGGCCAGGATCTTCAGCATGCCGCTTTTGTAGTACGACACGGCGCCCAAGACCGGATCGATGAAGCCATCAATGCGTCCGCCAACCAAGTCCTGCAATGCGGGCGACGTGCCGCGATAGGGTATGACCATGTAGTCCAGGCCGCCCTGGCGTTTCAACAGCTCGGTGGCCAGATGGCCGGCAGACCCAATGGAGCCCACGGCGAAGGTAAGCTGGCCCGGGTTCTTCTTGGCATAGGCCAATAAGCCGGCCAGGTCGGTGACGGGCAGATCTTTCTTCACCGATACCGACAGCGGCGCCTTGCCCGCCATGGCCACCGGCACGAAATTCTTGTTCACGTCGAAGGGCACCGCCTTCATGGTCATGGGCGCCGTGGTGAATGTCGACGCATTGAACAGCAAGGTATAGCCATCGGCCGGTGATTTGGCGACGACGTCGGCGCCGATGATGCCGTTGCCGCCCGACCGGTTTTCCACGATGAAGCTTTGACCGGTCTGCTCGCTGAGTTTCTGCGCCAGGTCGCGGCCCAGCATATCCAGCGTGCCGCCGGGCGGGAACGGAATCACAAACCGGACCTGCCGTGATGGATAGGTGTCCTGCGCATGCGCCATGCCGCCACCAATAGCCAGGCACAACGCGACCATGGCGCGCAACGCGATTCTCTTTTTCATGATGTGTCTCCTCTCTTATTTATTTTTACTTAGCGCATCGTGCAGGGGGTTGGCCTCATGCCACCCCGCTGCATCCGTGCGGTTACAGGCGCAATAGTGCTTCAGCGAGCCAGCAAGCCCGCGCCGGTCAACGCCGCGCGCAACGCCTGCATGTCGGCGTCGTCGGGCGCCTCGGTGGGCGGGCGCACGGTCGCGCTTTCCAGCACGCCGGCCAGATACATGCCGGCCTTCATGCGAGCATGGGCTTCCCCGGTGGGCTCTCCACCGCCGTAGACGGCGTCTTTCAGCGGCGTGATCAAGGCCTGCACTTGCTGCGCGCGCTTCAGGTCGCCTGCCTTGACGGCATCCCACAGGTCAATGATCAGTTGCGGGATGAACGTGGCGAAGCCGACCAGCGCGCCGTCCACGCCCTGCACCATCGACGCCAGCAGGTATTCGTCGTGGCAGGTCAGGATGGCCTTGGACGCATCGGCCTCACGCAGCGCCTGGATGTCGCGCGCATATTTGTTCATGTCGCGCTGGCCCACCTTGAACGCCTGCACGTAGGGCAATCGGGCCAGGTCGCCCATCAGCTTGGCCGAGTAGGACGCCCGCGTCCACGCCGGGTAAACGTGGCACACCAGATCAAGATCAGGCGCGGCCTCGTGGATCGCCTGGAAATACGCCAGCGCATGGCCTGGCGTGAAGCCAAAGCGCAGCCAGTGATGCGGCGGCATGACGTCCAGCGCGGCGGCGCCCGCTTCGCGCGCGGCGCGTGCATGTTCCTGCGCTTCGGCGATGCCTTCGCAGACAATCGAAGAAATCACGGGCAGCTTGCCGCGCAGCTCATCGGCCACGATGCGCGTCACCTGCGCGCGCTCCGATGGGGTCAGCGAAAACACTTCGCCCGTATGGCCGTTGGTCATGACGGCCACAACGCCAGCATGACCCGCCAGCCACGAGGCCAGGCGGCGCAGCGCGGGTTCGTCGATACGATGATCGTCGGTAAAGGGGCAGGAAATTGCCGGAATGATGCCGCGGTAATTCGAGATGGAAGCCATTGTTGTCTCCGTGTATTAGGCCTGGGAATGGCAGGTATGATTGCGGCACCCCCATGGGGTCGTCCAATACTCGAAACGCATAGAATTATGTTTGCCGCGGCGCACACCTGACATGGGACCTGGAAACCGACCCCTGGACATGAATTGGCTTGAGGACTTTTGCTCTCTGGCCGAGACAGGCAGTTTTTCTCGCGCGGCGGAAGCCCGCGCCATCGCGCAGCCGGCGTTCAGCCGGCACATCCGCGCGCTGGAAGAATGGGTGGGCGCTGACCTGTTCGACCGCAGCACACACCCCACCGAACTGACCGCCGCGGGCCGAAAATTCCTGCCGCTGCTCAAGCAGGTCATGGCCGACCTCGAAGCCGCGCGCATCAAGGCGCTGGCCGCCCATGCCCAGGAAGGCGCCAGCCTGCGTTTTGCGGCCACCCACCTGCTGTCGTTGACGTTCTTTCCCCAATGGCTGACCCGGCTGGAAGCGGCGCTGGAAGTGGGCGCAATCCAGATGATGTCCGACAGTTTCCAAGCCTGCGAAGACCTGATGGCGCAGCGGCGCGTGCAGTTCCTGCTATGCCACCGTCATCCACAAGTGGCCAGCCGACTGGATGAAGTGCCCTACCCCAAGGTGCATCTAGGTACGGACATGCTGGTGCCGGTCTGCGCCCCCGCGGCCGGTGGCCTTGCCGACACGCCGGCGCACCGCCTCGACGACGACGGCGTGGTGCCCTTTCTTGCCTATGGGCCGGCCTCCGGCCTGGGCCGCATCGTCAGCCACCAATTGCGGCACAAGGCGATGCCAGCTGAACGCATCCAGACCGCCTTCGTTGGCCCCCACGCCACGTTGCTGCGATCCATGGCGATACAAGGCCGAGGCATCGCCTGGCTACCCGACATGCTGGTGCATGATGACCTGCAACAGGGCAGCTTGATTCGGGCAGGCGGGAAGGAATGGGACATCCCGCTGGACATCTGCCTGTTTCGCCAACCTAGCGACATGGCTGCCGTGGCCGAGAATCTATGGGCGCTGGTGGCTGCGGGAAACCCTTCGCCGCGGGAATAACCCGGGCCGCCCCGGCATTGCGCCATTGCCCTGTTTCCGGCGCTTGCCGCAGAAAACCATTTAGATTACGATCGACATCATAATGAATCCCGCGTGATGGATTTCGACGTCGCGCGGGCTTCGTGTTGACCGCGGCCACCCCGTGCGCGCGGCCTTTTATCTGGCCACAGGCTACGCAACCATGCAGGCATTTTTCATCGAGCGCTACAAAGACATTGGCAAGCTTGGCCAATTACCCGAGCCCTCTGTCGGCGACAACGATGTCTTGGTGCGGGTGCATGCCGCCAGCGTCAACGCGCTGGACGCCAAGATCCGCAAAGGTGAATTCAAGCTCATCCTTCCCTATCGTTTCCCCCTGGTGCTTGGCAACGACCTGGCGGGAGTCGTCGTGCGGGTCGGCAGAAACGTGCGCCAATTCAAACCGGGCGACGAAGTCTATGGGCGACCGCCGGACGATCGCATCGGCAGCTTCGCCGAGTTGATTGCGGTCAATGAAGACGCGCTGGCCCTCAAACCCCGCAACCTGAACATGGAACAGGCGGCTTCGCTGCCCTTGGTCGCGCTGACCGCCTGGCAGGTGCTGGTAGAAACCGCGCAGGTGAAGCCGGGGCAAAAGGTGTTGATACACGCCGGGTCCGGTGGAGTCGGAACCATCGCCATCCAGCTTGCCAAGCACCTGGGCGCTTTTGTCGCAACAACGACCAGCACGCCAAACGTCGATTGGGTGCGGGATTTGGGCGCCGATGTTGTCATCGACTACCGCACACAAGCGTTCGAATCGACGCTGCGCGATTACGACGTGGTCCTCAACAGCTTGGGGCCGGACGTACTGGATAAATCGTTTCAGGTGCTCAAAGCCGGATCCGGAGCACGACTGATTTCCATCTCTGGCCCGCCGACGCCCGCCTTCGCCAAACAACAAGGGCTATCGTGGGGATTGAAGCAGGCATTGCGGCTTCTTAGCTGGCGCGTTCGCCGGAAAGCGGCCAATGCTGGCGTCAACTATGACTTCGTGTTCATGCGCGCACACGGAGAACAGCTGCGACAGATCACCGGGCTGGTCGAATCCGGCGCCATCCGACCCGTGATCGATCGCGTTTTTCCATTGGCTGCCGCGCACGAGGCCTTGGCCTATGTCGAAAGCGGCAGAGCGAAGGGCAAGGTGGTGGTTAGGCTCAGTGCGTGAGCTACTTCCCTATTCCAGCGCCACCGACACCGGCTTGGCGCCCAGCACCGTGACCAACGCGTTGGGGTCGATGCCAATCAAATACCCCCGCCGTCCGCCGTTGATGTAGACCACGGGATAGCTCAGCACGTCAGCCTCGACCCACACCGGCATTTTCTTGCGGGTGCCGAAGGGCGACGTGCCGCCCACCTGGTAACCGGAATGCCGCTGCGCTACCTCGGGCTTGCAGGGTTCGACTCGTTTCAGCCCCGCCTGGCGCGCCAGGTTCTTGGTGGAGACCTCGCGGTCGCCATGCATGACGACAATCAGCGGCTTGGCGGATTCGTCTTCCATCACCAGCGTCTTCACGACCGCGTGCGGGTCCAGGCCCAACTGGCGCGCGGCTTCGCCCGCGCCGCCGTGGTCCACGTAGTCGTAAGTGTGTTCGGTGTAGGGCACCTTGTGCTGCTTGAGCAGTTGTGTGGCGGGGGTTTCGGAAACGTGGCGGGCTTTGCTCATGGTGTTGCCGGAAAAAAATAGAGCGCGGACTTGGGTGATTATCCGCGCGGATGGTGCGCGGCGTGCAGCGCCTTCAGGCGCTCGCGCGCGACATGAGTGTATATCTGCGTAGTGGAAATGTCGGCGTGGCCCAGCAGCATCTGCACCACGCGCAGGTCGGCGCCATGGTTAAGCAGGTGCGTGGCGAAGGCGTGGCGCAAGACGTGCGGCGAGAGCGGCGCGTGGATGTCGGCCAGCAACGCATACTTCTTCACCAACTGCCAGAACGCCTGGCGCGACATGGCTTCGGCGCGGCCGGTGATGAACAGCGCATCGCTCTGGCGGCCGGCGGCCAGTTCGAGGCGAGCGGTCTTCAGATACTGATCGATCCAGTGGGCCGCCTCGGCGCCCAGCGGCACCAGGCGGTCTTTGCCGCCCTTGCCCAGCACCACGCGCACCACGCCTTCATTCAGACTGACGTCCAGGGCGCGCACACCCACCAATTCGGACACGCGCAAGCCGGTGGCGTACAGCGTTTCCAGCATGGCGCGGTCGCGCAGGCCGCGCGGCTGCGTCACGTCGGGCGCGCGCAGCAAGGCGTCCACTTGTTGCTCGGACAAGGTCTTGGGCAGGCGTGGCGGCTGCTTGGCGGCGATCAGGGTCAGGCAGGGGTCGCGTTCCGAGCGATGTTCGCGCAGCGCCCACGCAAAGAAGCGGCGCAGCGCGGCCAGGCGGCGATTGGCGGTGGTGGCGCGGGTTTCTTCGTGGCGGAAGGCGAACCAGGCTTCGATGTCGGCTTTTTGCGCGTCGCACAGCGGTTTGGCCGGCCCCACGGGTAGCGTTTGAGCGCTTGCCGCGTCGCCCTGGCGGTCGGCCATTTCGCGGGCGTAGGCTTCCGGGTCTTCCAGCCAGCGGGCAAAGCCGGTCAGGTCGCGGCGGTAGGCGGCCAGCGTGTTGGCCGACAAGCCGTCTTCCAGCCACACGGCGTCAATGAAGGCGTCGATATCGGGCTGGGAAGCAAGCGGCGGGCGGGATGTCGTCATGCCCTTCGTGGTTTCCTTCGGCGTTCCCTTCGTCATGGCCTTCACCGTTCCCCCACCCCCGCCGCCGCCGACTTCAGCCAGGCTTCAAACAGCTTGAGGGCATCCGACCGGTCGCTGCGCTGCGGATAGCCAAAGTAATAGCCCTGGCTGACCGTCAGGGATTGCGGCACCGGCATGGCCAGCGTGCCCTGGTCCAACGCGGGTTGGGCCAGAAAGCGCGGCATCAGCCCCACGCCCAGACCGGCCTGCACCGCCGCCATCACCATGGTGAACAGTTCATAGCGCGGGCCGCCGGCCGCCTGCGGGCCATATAGATGGTTGTTGGCGGCATACCACTGGCGCCAGGCGTCCGGCCGCGACGCCAGGTGCAAGTGGGTCATGCCGGCCAGTACGCTGACGCCAGCCTGCGCCTCCTGGGCCGCCCGCGCGGCAAGTTCAGGCGCGCACACGGGCACCAATTCGCGCTCGGGAAACAGCAGCACGCCCTGGGTGCCGGGCCACAGGGCGTCGCCGTGATACACCGCACCGTCAAAGGGCTGGTCCTTGAACTGGAATGGCAGCGTGCGTACCGACAGGCTGACGGTGATGTCGGCATGCGCCCGCTGAAAATCCGCCAGGCGCGGGATGAGCCAGGTGGTGGCCAGCGTGGGCACCACCGCAATATGGATGCTGCGGCCCATGCCCGTGCGGCTGACCAGGCCAAAGGTGTCTTTTTCGATCTGATCCAGATGGTGACGGATCCGGCCGGCGTATTCGGCGCCGTGGTCGGTCAACACGATGCGGCGGCGCACGCGGGTGAACAACTGCACGCCCAGCCGCGCTTCCAGGCTGGCCACCTGCCGGTAGACGGCGCTGTGCGTCAGGGACAGTTCTTCGGCCGCGCGGGAAAAGCTGCCGAGCCGGGCGGATGCCTCGAACGCCTGCAGGGCGGTCAAGTTGGGAATGCCGTTTCTCATGGAGCAAAACTGCCTGAAAGCCAACGGGCACTACGTGCCGGGGAATCAATAGATTGTGCAATTTTATCAATTGCGTTGTGCGGCCAGGGCACATATCCTCGAGAGTCTTATCCTCGGCTACCCACGACACCCCACCATGTCTCAGCAAGATTCCCGCCTTGGCGGTCACATTCTGGTCGACCAACTGGTCGCCCAGGGCGTCAAACACGTTTTCTGCGTTCCCGGCGAGAGCTATCTGGCGGTGCTGGACGGCCTGCACGACGCGGATATCAAAGTTACCGTGTGCCGCCAGGAAGGCGGCGCGGCCATGATGGCCGATGCCCACGGCAAGCTGACCGGTGAACCCGGCATCTGCATGGTCACCCGTGGCCCGGGCGCGTCCAACGCGCTGGCCGGCGTGCACATCGCCAAGCAGGATTCCACGCCGCTGATTCTGTTCGTGGGCCAGATCGAACGCGGCATGCGCGAGCGCGAAGCCTTTCAGGAAATGGACTACCGCGCCGTGTTCGGCACGCAGGCCAAGTGGGTTACCGAGATCGATCAGGTTGAACGCATTCCCGAACTGATCTCGCGCGCGTTCCACATCGCCACGTCCGGCCGCCCCGGCCCCGTCGTGATCGCGCTGCCCGAAGACATGCTGGTGGAAGCCGCCAAGGTGGCCGACGCCCCGCGCTACGAATTGATTGACTCCGCGCCCACGGCCGGCCAGTTGGCCGACCTGGAAAAGTTGTTGGCCGACGCCAAGAACCCGGTCGCCATCCTGGGCGGCACCCGCTGGGACGCCCGCGCCGTGCAGCAGTTTGCCGATTTCGCGCAGCGCCATGCGCTGCCCACGGCGGTGTCGTTCCGCCGCCAGATGCTGTTCCCGGCGGATCACCCCTGCTTCATCGGTGACGTGGGCCTGGGCATCAACCCGGCGCTGCTCAAGCGCGTGGCCGATGCCGACCTGATCCTGCTGGTGGGCGGCCGCATGTCCGAAAACCCCAGCCAGGCCTATACGCTGCTGGACATTCCGGTGCCCAAGCAGAAGCTGGTGCACGTGCATCCCGACACCGCCGAGCTTGGCCGCGTCTACCGCGCCACGCTGGCCATCAACACGTCGCCCGCCGCGTTCGCCGAATCGCTGGGCAGCCTGAAGGCGCCGGCCAAGCCCGTGTGGGCCGAAGGCACGCAAGCCATGCGCGAGTCGTACCTGAAGTGGAGCGACCCGGAAGCCGTGACGACGCCGGGCGCGCTGCAGATGGGCCAGGTGATGGCGTATCTGGAAAAGACGCTGCCGGCCGACGCCATCATGACCAACGGCGCGGGCAACTACGCCACCTGGCTGCATCGCTTCCACCGCTTCACGCGCTTTGGCACGCAGTTGGCGCCGACATCCGGTTCGATGGGCTATGGCCTGCCCGCGGCAGTGGGCGCCAAGCGCGTCTGGCCCGACAAGACGGTTGTCTGCTTTGCCGGCGACGGCTGCTTCCTGATGCATGGCCAGGAATTCGCCACCGCCGTCCAGTACGACCTGCCCATCGTCGTGGTGCTGGTCGATAACGGCATGTACGGCACCATCCGCATGCACCAGGAAAAGCACTACCCCGGCCGCGTGTCCGCAACCGAACTGAAGAACCCCGACTTTGCCGACTACGCGCGCGCCTTCGGCGGCCACGGCGAGCGCGTCGAAACCACGGAACAGTTCGGCCCGGCGTTCGAACGCGCGCTGGCCAGCGGCAAGCCGGCCATCCTGCATTGCTTCATCGACCCCGAAACCATCAGCCCGTCGACGACCTTGGAAAAGATCCGCGACGCGGCGCTGAAAGCTCAGCACTGAACCCTCGACCGGGCCGGCAAACACGGCGGTGCGCCCCGGCGCGCCGCCCTCGGAAACCCGAACTTGCCGCCCGAATTATTTTAGGTTTAAACTTTCTAGATTCCGAATACGGATCCATAGCGGAGACCCAGCATGTCCTCGAATCCTTCTTTTCAATGGCAAGATCCCCTGTTGCTGGACCAGCAACTGACCGAAGAAGAACGCATGGTGCGCGACGCAGCCTATGCCTATTCGCAGGACAAGCTTGCCCCCCGCGTGCTGAACGCCTTCCGCAACGAGAAGACCGATCCGGAAATCTTCTCGGAAATGGGTGAACTGGGCCTGTTGGGCGCCACCATTCCTGAGGAATACGGCGGCGCGGGCATGAACTATGTCAGCTATGGCCTGATCGCCCGCGAAGTCGAACGCATCGACTCCGGTTACCGCTCGATGATGAGCGTGCAGTCGTCGCTGGTGATGGTGCCTATCAACGAATTCGGCAGCGAAGCGCAAAAGCAGAAGTACCTGCCCAAGCTGGCTCGCGGTGAATGGATCGGCTGCTTCGGCCTGACCGAACCCAACCACGGTTCCGACCCCGGCGGCATGGAAACCCGCGCCGTCAAGACGTCCGACGGCTACAAGATTTCCGGCAACAAGATGTGGATCACGAATTCGCCCATCGCGGATGTGTTCGTGGTGTGGGCCAAGTGCGTCGGCGGCGACTTCGACGGCAAGATCCGCGGCTTCATCCTGGACAAGGGCATGAAGGGCCTGTCGGCCCCGGCCATCCACGGCAAGGTCGGCCTGCGCGCCTCGATCACCGGCGAAATCGTCATGGACGAAGTGGAAGTGTCCGAAGACCAGATGATGCCCGGCGTGTCCGGCCTGAAGGGTCCGTTCACGTGCTTGAATTCCGCCCGTTATGGCATCGCCTGGGGTGCTGTTGGCGCCGCCGAAGCCTGCTGGCATACGGCTCGCCAGTACACGCTGGACCGCAAGCAATTCGGCCGCCCGTTGGCTGCCAACCAGCTGATCCAGAAGAAGCTGGCCGACATGCAAACCGAAATCACGCTGGCCCTGCAAGGCTGCCTGCGTTTGGGCCGCATGAAGGACGAAGGCACCGCCGCTGTGGAAATCACGTCCATCATGAAGCGCAATTCCTGCGGCAAGGCCCTGGACATCGCTCGCCTGGCGCGCGACATGCTGGGTGGCAATGGCATTTCGGACGAATTCGGCGTGGCCCGTCATTTGGTGAACCTGGAAGTGGTCAACACCTACGAAGGCACCCACGACGTGCACGCCCTGATCCTGGGCCGCGCCCAAACGGGCATCCAGGCGTTCTATTGATCGCTAGTCAGGCTTGAATGAAAATCCCGCTTTCGTGAAGAAGGCGGGATTTTTTTTTGTGGCGCCGGTTGATGGGTTACGCGCGCTATCCGACAGTGTCCTTGCCCCGGCATTCCCGCGCTCCACCCATCCTACGACGCGGTGCGGCGCGCGGCACATCCGCCAAAATCACACCCGCCATCGCGCAAACCCAACATCCCCCGCAAGCCGTAGGATGGGTGCAGCGCGCGATGCACCAGCCAAACGCACAACCCGCCATCGCGCAAACCCATCATCCCACCCCCGCCTAATTCTCCCCCGACAGATCAAACAAACTCGTCGCGTCCATTTCCAATACGCCTTCGTCGTGCTGATTGATCACCGTCCAGGACCACGTAATAATCCCCAGATCCGGGCGTGACGACGACGTTCTCGCGCCCTGCACACGTGCTTCCAATCGCAGGGTATCGCCCGGGCGCACCGGCGTGCGCCACCGCACTTCTCCCAAGCCCGGCGAACCGAACGATTCCGAATCATGCAGCGCGGCGTCCACCGCCATGCGCATGGCCAGCGCGCAGGTATGCCAACCACTGGCGATCAAGCCACCCCAGCGGCCCTCCGCCGCGCGCTTCGGGTCGGTGTGGAACCACTGCGGATCGAACTTGCGGGCGAACTCCAGGATCTCGGCTTCAGTGATGGTGACCGGACCGGCCTTGATCAACATGCCGTCTTTGAACTCAGCGAACTTCATTTGTTTTTTCCCCCGAAAAAGCAATCGGCGCGCTCAAGGCGCGCCGTGCTTTTCACGTATGTCACGCTTGTGTATGACGCTAATAAGTCTCGAAATGCAGGCGCCCTTCGCGGCGCAGCATATCGTGCAGGATAGACCAATCCTGCCCCCCTTGCATCGTCACGTCCCGCAAGGCGTCCAGCACGCCGACTTCCATGCCTTTCAGGCCGCACACATAGATGCAGGTATTGCGGTCAGCCAGCAATTCGCGCACCTGCCCCGCCCGATCGCGGATCAAATCCTGCACATAGCGCTTGGGCTGGCCGGGTTCGCGCGACAGCGCCAGGTTGATGTCAATGAAGTCGCGCGGCAGCTTCATCAGCGGGCCGAAATACGGCAGTTCGCGTTCGGTGCGCGCGCCGAAAAACAGCATCAGCTTGCCGTTTTCGCCGGTATCGATACGCCGCCGGTAACGCTCGGTCATCGCGCGCATCGGCGCGGAACCCGTGCCCGTGCATATCATGATGAGATTCGCGCGCGGGTGGTTCGGCATCAGGAACGTATGGCCAAAGGGGCCGATGACTTGCACCGTGTCGTTCTTGGCCAAATCGCACAAATAGTTTGAACACACGCCATGCGCGGCCACGCCGCCGTGGTCCTCGGTCACGCGCTTAACCGTCAGCGACAGGTTGTTGTAGCCCGCGCGTTCGCCGTCGCGCGGGCTCGCCAGTGAATACTGCCGCGCATGATGCGGCCGGCCTTGTGCGTCTACCCCAGGCGGCAGGATACCGATGGACTGGCCCTCCAGCACGGGAAACGGCAGTTCGCCAAAGTCCAGCACGATGTGATGGATATCGCTTTCCGTATCGGCGCCCGTCACGCGATAGTTGCCGACGACGGTCGCCGTCATGGGCGCCTTATGCGTGTAGAGATTGACATAGGGATGCGCGGCCGACCACGGCGGCACGGACGCGCCCGGCAGCGTGAATGTCGTTTGCGCGGCCGGTTGTGCAAGCACGTCGGACGCTTCATCCGAAGAAGGCGCTGCAGCAGTGGCATCATCCACCACCGGCAGCGCCTTTTCCTTGGGCAATTCTTCCCAGCCGAATTGCTCTTGCACCGAATACGCTTCGCTGCGCACCATCAGCCGCCAGTTGTCGATCGAGCCCGTCGGGCATGGCGGCACGCAGGCCATGCAGCCATTGCAAATGTCGGGGTCCACCACGTAGTTGTTGGAATCGTGCGTGATCGCGTCGACCGGACAGGTCTCTTCGCATGTGTTGCAGCGGATGCAGATCTCGGGATCGATCAGGTGCTGCTTGAGCACCTGTGCGGGTAAGGGAGCGTTCATCGCGGTCTTCCCAATGCGCGGGCGGGCGGCACGCGCGCGCCGCCCTTGTCGCCTTCAGTTGAAACGGACGTAATCAAAATTCACCGGCTGGCGATTCACGCCCATGACAGGCGGCGCGATCCAGTTGGCGAACTTGCCGGGTTCCGTCACCCGGCCCATCAACGACGCGACAAACGCGCGGTCTTCGGGCGTGGGCAGCCACTTGTGGCTGTTGGCCTGCCACTGCGCTTCCGACACGATCTCGCCTTCGGGCGACATGCGGATGCCGGCCAGCGTGCCGATCTGCCGATTGAACGCCTTGTGCGGCACCTGCAGGCGGAACGGAATGCCGCTTTTTTCGATGACCTTGTTCCAGCGACCAATCCCCGCCACCGAATCGCGGATGAAGTCATCGCGCAGCACTTCGTTCAGTGCGTTCAACATGGGGACTTCAACCTCGTTCAGCTTGCCGTTGTTCACGCTCAGCACGCGATAGGTGTCGTTCTTCAATTGGTGATCATCGGTGCGCTTGGACTCTTCATAGCGGCCCTTCAAGCCTGAGCCATAGAAAATGGCGGCGTTGGAAGATTGGTCTGCGCCGAACAGGTCGATGGTGACGCTGTAGTGGAAATTCAGGTAGCGCTGGATGGTGGGCAGATCAATCACGCCGGCCGCGCGCACACTTTGCGGGTCGTCGGTCTTCAACTGGTTCATCACTTCGCAAGTGCGCTGGATCACGCGCGAGATACCGGATTCGCCCACGAACATGTGGTGCGCTTCTTCGGTCAGCATGAACTTGGTGGTGCGCGCCAGCGGGTCGAAGCTGGACTCCGCCAACGCGCACAACTGAAACTTGCCGTCGCGGTCGGTGAAGTAGGTGAACATGTAGAAGGCCAGCCAGTCCGGCGTCTTCTCGTTGAAGGCGCCCAGGATGCGCGGGTTGTCGGCATCGCCCGACGTGCGCTGCAACAGCGCGTCGGCCTCTTCGCGGCCATCGCGGCCAAAGTAGCGATGCAGCAAATACACCATGGCCCACAGGTGGCGGCCTTCTTCGACGTTGATCTGGAACAGGTTGCGCAGGTCGTACTGCGACGGCGCGGTCAGGCCCAGGTGGCGTTGCTGTTCGATCGAGGCGGGCTCGGTGTCGCCTTGCGTGACGATGATGCGGCGCAGATTGGCGCGGTGTTCGCCCGGCACGTCCTGCCACACGTCGCGGCCGATGTTCTCGCCGAAGTGGATCTTGCGCTGCCCGTCCTGCGGCGCCAGGAAGATGCCCCAGCGGTAATCCGGCATGCGCACGTGGTCGAAGTTGGCCCAACCATCGGGCTCCACGCTGACCGCCGTGCGCAGGTACACGTCGAAGCCATGCGAGCCGTCAGGCCCCATGTCTTGCCACCATTGCAGATAGTTGGGTTGCCAGTGTTCCAGCGCGCGTTGCAAGGTGCGATCGCCGGACAGGTTGACGTTATTGGGGATCTTATCGGTGTAGTTGATTCCAGACATTGTCTCGCTCCTTGTTTGTTTTCAGGCCGGGCGTCTACGACTGATTTCTTAGACCCGCTTCCAGTCGAACGCGGCCTGCTCGCCCTTGCCGTAGAGCTTTAGCGCGCCCTTGTCGCCGGCTGCGTTGGGGCGGTTGAAAATCCAGTTCTGCCAAGCCGTCAGGCGCCCGAAGATGCGCGTTTCCATCGTTTCTTTTCCGCCGAAGCGCAGGTTGGCTTCCAGCCCGGTCAAGGCGTCGGGCGACAGCGCGCGGCGCTCTTCCAGCATCATCCGCACCTCGTCGTCCCAGTCGATGCTGTCGGGCGCATAGGTCACCAGGCCCAGGTCCAGCGCGTCGGTGGCGGACAGGGCTTGCCCGGCGCGGGCGCGCACGGCTTCCAGCGGTGCGGTCTCTTCGTAAAAGCGGCGCTGCAAGCGGCTTTGGCCGTTCACCATTGGATAGGCGCCGAAGTTGCGTTCACCTACAACGATCCGCGCGGCAGGCGAGTCAACGTCTGCATCCGCATCCGCTTCGCTATCCAGCATGTAGCTGCGATCAGCCGCCAGCGCGAGTTCCAGCAAGGTGCCCACAAAGCACGACTTGGGTTCGATCAGCGCGAACAGGCTGCGCGACGTGACGTCCAGGCGCGCCAAGGTGCGGCGCAGCATGCCGGCCGTTTCGCGCACGAACCAATGGCCGGCATGCCGTTGCAACGCGGCGTCGGCGGCCAGCACGGCATTGGCATCGCCTTCGGTCTTGAAGATCCAGGTGCCGATGTCCAGCTCGTTGGTGCGCATCGTCAAGATGGCGTCGTCCAATTCGCGCGCCATCTGCAAGGGCCACCACGCGGCGCCAGCGGCCAGGATGTCCGCCAGTTCGGATGGCGCCTCGCCTTCCGGGGCGCGCACGGTCCAGGTTGCCAGGCGCTTATCGCGGTCAACCTGAATATCCACATAGCGGTACGACAAATGGTCCGCGCCTTCGGTGCGTTCGATCGGCGTCAGCGCAATGCCGGCGTCTTCCGCCTGGCGGTCGCTGCCTGCGGCCAGCGCCATCGCCCGTTCACGCACGGCCGCTTCAAAGCGCGCGGGCTTGACCACGTCGTCAACCAGCCGCCAGTCCTTGGCGCGCTGGCCGCGCACGCCTTCGACCAGCGTGCAGAAGATATCGGCATGGTCATGGCGCACACGGCGCTTGTCGGTCACGCGGGTCAGCCCGCCCGTGCCGGGCAGCACGCCCAAGAGCGGCACTTCGGGCAGCGCCACCGAGGACGAACGGTCGTCCACCAGCAGGATTTCGTCGCAGGCCAGGGCCAACTCGTAACCACCCCCGGCGCAGGCGCCGTTCAGCGCGGCGATGAATTTCAGGCCGCTATGGCGGCTGGAATCTTCAATGCCATTACGGGTTTCGTTGGTGAACTTGCAGAAGTTCACCTTCCAGGCGTGCGACGACAAGCCCAGCATGAAGATGTTGGCGCCCGAACAGAAGATGCGGTCTTTCATGCTGGTGACGACGACGCTTTTCACTTCGGGGTGTTCGAAGCGGATGCGTTGCAGCGCGTCGTGCAGTTCGATGTCCACGCCCAGGTCGTAGGAATTCAGCTTGAGCTTGTAGCCGGGGCGCAGGCCGCCGTCTTCGGCCACATCCATCGCCAGCGTAGCGACGGGGCCGTCAAACGACAGGCGCCAATGGCGATATTGGTCGGGCTGGGTGCGGAAATCGACGCGGGCTTCCGTCATCGATTCAGACCGGGTGCCGCCGCGGACTTCCGCCCCATTTGCGGTGCTGCTCATCGTGTGTCTCCTCGTACGCCCTGCCTGGACAGGAAAAATACTGCATCACATGAATTATTATGCAGATTAGTTCAGGCAAAAAGGCGCGTCAAGCAAGACATGCAAGAAAGTGCAGTTTTATAGAGGCAGGCCGCAGGCCTTGCGAACCTGGGTGCGCAGGCCGGCAAAGCTCTCCTGCACTTCCAGGTTGCTGGTGACCCAGGTCAGGTCGGCCTTCTCGTAGAAAGCCTCGCGCCCGGCCAGGATGCGCTTCAGGTCGGCCATGGCTTCGTTATTGCCCGACATGGGACGGAAGTCGCCCTGCGCCATGACGCGGCCCATGTGCTCTTCGGGCGTGGCGCGCAGCCATACCGTGTAGCAGTGCGCCAGCAGCAGGTTCAGCGTGGCCGGTTCGGACACCAGCCCGCCGGGGGTGGCCAGCACCATTTCCGGGTAGATCTGCACCGCCTCTTCCAGCGCCCGCCGTTCGTAGCGGCGGTAAGCATTGGGGCCGTACAGATTATGGATTTCCAGGATGCTGCACCCCGCCACGCGCTCGATCTCGCGGTTGAGTTCAACAAAGGGGTAGCCCAGGTCGTCGGCCAACATCTGGCCCAAGGTGGACTTGCCCGCGCCACGCAACCCGATCAGCGCCACGCGCTGCGTGCGGTTGGGCCGCTGCGCCCCCGCGCCCACGCCAAACAGTTGCGTCAAGGCTTCGCGCGCGCGTTGCAGGTCGGATTCCGTGCGGCCGCTGAGCAATTCGCGGATCAGCAGCCAGTCGGGCGATTCGGTGGTGACGTCGCCCACCAGTTCAGCCAGCGCGCAATTGAAGGCGCGGGCAATCTGCAGCAGCACCAGGATGGACGCGTTGCCCACCCCATGTTCAAGATTTGCCAAATGCCGTTCCGACACGCCCGTTACCTGCGACAGGCTTTTGCGGGTCATGCCGCGTATGGCTCGCAGGCGGCGCACGCGCTCGCCCAAGGCCACCAGGAAAGCTTCCCGCCTGGGTTCGGTTGGCGCCGCATCTAGCGCTTGATTCATGTTTGGCTGACTCCGCAAATACCCTGATACGCCATGTTTTATGCACTATAGTGCTTGACCCTTTCGTATGGAAGCACTATTTTTCCTTCCAAGCAGTTCCAAGCCGTTATCGCGCAACAAAGCAGCATTCAAGTTCATGCCGCTTCCAAGGCGCCGACAGTGTAAAGGAGGAGTCCCGGTGAGCACGCCAGATCAATTCCATGCCCTGATGCGCGAGGCCACGCGCCTGGTGGCGAACCAGCCGCTGGATGACGGCTTGCAGGCGATGCTGAACCGCGAGGCCGGCCCCGACAGCGCGCTGTACCAGAACATCTTCGCCG